>JADFZO010000037.1 GCA_015232465.1 Desulfamplus sp. | reverse complement strand
TGAAATTAGGCGTATGCTTCCCAACGGATAGCAGATTACAACCATATGTCTGGACATATTGCAGCCAGATAATTGCACGGATAAAAAATCTGGATAGAAATGAGTATAGACATAAAGATTATAAAGTTCTAAGGAGTTTATTTAAAATGAGAGTAAAAAGAGGTTTTAAGGCAAGAAGACGCAGAAATAAGGTGTTGAAACTTGCAAAAGGATTTAGAGCAGGACGTGGTAAGTTGTTCAGAACCGCCTCAGATTCAGTCAACAAGGCTTTGATGTATAGCTATCGAGATAGAAGAGTTCGCAAAAGAGATTTTAGAAGCCTCTGGATCGCAAGAATAAATGCGGCTGTAAGAATGAATGATCTCTCATACAGCAAATTTATACATGGTTTAAAGTTGGCAAATATTGATCTTGACCGCAAAGTTTTAGCTGATCTTGCAATATGCGATCCTGCTGCATTTTCTCAGATTGCATCTGTTGCATCTGCTAAACTTTAGCCTCCTTTTAAGATTTAATTTACGATATAGACGCACTAATGGTGCGTCTGTTCTATTTTTGTGGGTATAGAGCATGGATAAATTAGAAGATAGTCAACATAGTAATCTTCAAGAGATTGAGCAAGAGGCTTTTCGTGAAATTGGGGGGGCTAAATCTCTTGACTCTTTAGAGAGCCTCTCTACAAAATATCTTGGAAGAAAGGGGATTTTAACCGCTTTTTTAAGAAATATCCCAAAACTTCCAGTAGAGGCAAGACCATCTGCTGGTAAAAATGCCAATCTTTTAAAATTAAGGTTGGAGGAGGTTTTTAACCGCTTAAAAGCAGAGATTGAGTCTAACTTTGATAGCAGTGATCAGATTGATGTTACTCTTCCAGGAAGAGCCTTTACAAGAGGCACTCTCCATCCAGTTACAAAAATCTCAAGGGAGATTATCTCAATATTTACCAGAATAGGTTTTGAGATAGCCGAAGGTCCTGAAGTTGAGACAGATTACTATAACTTTGAGGCTCTTAATATCCCTAAATATCACCCAGCAAGAGATATGCAAGATACCTTTTATGTTGCTGAAAATATTGTCCTTCGTACACACACATCACCAACTCAGCCAAGGGTGATGCAAAAGGTGAATCCCCCTGTAAGAATTATTGCACCGGGTAAAGTTTATCGCTGCGACTCTGATGTAACTCATACCCCAATGTTTCATCAGGTTGAGGGGTTGATGGTTGATCAAGATGTCTCTTTTGGCGATCTTAAAGGCACGCTTACAACCTTTATCCATAAGCTCTTTGATGAGGATATATCGTTAAGATTTAGACCAAGTTTTTTTCCATTTACAGAGCCAAGTGCAGAGGTGGATATTCGTTGCGTAATGTGTAGAGGCAAAGGTTGCCGCGTCTGCTCTGGAACGGGCTGGCTTGAAGTTTTAGGTGCTGGCATGGTTCACCCCGCTGTGTTTGAAAATGTCGGTTATGACACTGAAAAATATACAGGTTTTGCCTTTGGAATGGGAATTGAGCGACTTGCAATGCTAAAATATGGCATAGATGATCTTAGAAAGTTTTTTGAGAACGATATGCGATTTTTAAGGCAGTTTTAACTTCAACCACAATCTTAAAAAGAGTGCATTATGAAATTTACTTTAAGCTGGTTAAAAGATTATACTTCTATTGAATATTCTCCATCTGAAATTGCTGAAAAGCTCACTATGGCAGGTCTTGAGGTTGACGCATTTGAGAGGAGATTTGCCTATTTAGATAAGGTTGTTGTAAGCAGAGTCAAGAGCGTTCAAAAACACCCATCAGCAGATAATTTAACCTGCTGCAAGGTAGATGTTGGGGCTGATGTTGATGGAAAAGAGACTATTCTAAACATTGTTTGCGGTGCTCCAAATGTGAAAGAGGGTCTTGTTGTTGCTTGTGCCTTAGTTGGTGCAGTTTTACCGAGTGATATTGAGATTAAAAAGAGTAAATTGCGTGGCGAGATTTCAGAAGGTATGCTTTGTAGCGTCTCTGAGCTTTGCCTTAACCCTGATTTAGATAGAGCTGCTTTTGGTGGCAAATCTTTTGGTATTATGGAGCTTGATGATAATTTAACTATTGGTCTGCCTCTTGCTGATGCTCTTAATCTTGATGACTATACATTTGAGGTTGATTTAACACCTAATAGGGCAGATTGCTTGAGCGTGATTGGTCTTGCAAGAGAGGTGGCTGCATTTAAGATAAATCAATCTGGTGGGACAAAAGAGATAACTGCACAAATTAAACACCTAAATATCCCATTTAAAAATACAAATTTTGAATCATCTTATAATTCACTATTAGATAATCAATTTTCAATAGATGATTTTGCTAAGGTTAAGATTTTTGATCCAGATTTATGTCCAAGATATACTGCTGGAATGTTGATTGATGTAAAAGTTGGACAATCTCCATTTTGGCTTCAAGATAGACTATTGTCAGTTGGATTAACACCAATAAACAATATTGTAGATGTTACCAATTTTGTGATGATGGAGACAGGGCAGCCTCTTCACGCATTTGACTATGACAATATTGCCAAAAAAACTATTGAGGTAAAGCGGGCTGGCTCTGCAGTTGAGTTTAAAACATTGGACAGCAAAACCCACACCCTTGACCCTGAGATGCTTATGATATGCGATGGCGAGCGTCCTGTTGGAATTGCTGGAGTTATGGGTGGCGAGAACTCTGAGATTCTTGATACCACAACAAGAGTGCTTGTTGAAAGTGCTTGTTTTGATGCTGTCTCGATAAGAAGAACTGCAAAACGCTCTGGAATCAATAGCGATGCATCTCACAGATTTGAAAGAGGCGTTGATCCAGTTGCAACTAAAGATGTGCTAAAGTGGGCAATCTATCTGATGGCTAAGGTCTCTGGAGCAAAAATTGTAAATGGTCTAATAGATGAAAATCCGATTAAATACCAACCAACAAAAATTGCTGTAAATACTGACTCTTTAAATGCAAGGCTTGGCACAAATCTAAGTTATAGCCAGATCAAAAGATATATTGAATCTGTAGGTTTTGAGGTAATTAAAGCTGATGCCAATAATTTGATGATGGTTACACCCCCATCTTTTAGAGTTGATGTAACAAGGGCTGAAGATATATCTGAAGAGGTTGCAAGACTTTGGGGGTATGACAACATACCAACCACCTTTCCTAAGGTGCCAGTTAAGGGAGATGCTCCATCTTCAAGACTCATAATAAGAGAGCAAATCAGAGATATTATGAATGGATTTGGATTTAGTGAGGCTCTAAACTACAGCTTTACATCAGCCATATCTTGCGACAATCTCTGCCTTGATGCTTCTGACGAGCGACGCTCTGTTGAGACAATTATAAATCCAATTTCAGAGGAGCTTGCTGTTCTTAGGAGTTCACTAATTTTTGGTCTTCTGGAGAATATGAAGAAAAATAACTCCCAGCAGATCGACACTTTAAGGCTATTTGAGGTTGGTAAGGTCTTTATAGCAACAAAAAAAGGTGAGCAGCCAATAGAAAAAGAGATGGTAGCTGGAATCTGGAGTGGATTTCGAGATTCAATTGCATGGGATTCAAAGGCTTTTGTATCTGATTTTTTTGATATAAAAGGGGTTGTTCAAGGTTTGCTATCTTCACTTGGTATTGGCATGAATAATATGCTCTTTGAAAATGCTGACCCATTACTTTTTCCATACTATCAAAAGGGTCATGGGGCAATGCTAAAGCTATTAATCGGCTCAGAGCAAAAACTTATTGGCTCTTTAGGCAAAATAGGTGGAGATGTTCTTAAAAATTTTGGTCTAAAACAGGGGGCTTTTATTTTTGAGATTGATTTAGAGGCTCTTTTGGGGCTTCTTCCTGCTCCAAATGGCATGTCAAAAACCGCCTCTCTTCCTAAATTTCCATCTCTATCTCGTGATATGACACTGATTTTAGATTCTGAGATTCAAGCTGGTGCTGTATTATCAGAGATTTTATCTCTAAAAGAGAGTCTTATTCCGATTCTTGAAGATGCCTTTATTTTTGATCTTTATGAGGGAAAACCATTAAGAGATGGCAAAAAATCTATCTCAATTAGGCTGGTCTATCGCTCGTGGGAAAAGACTCTTACTGAAAAGATGGTCAGCTCAATACATGCTGACATCTCAAAACGTATCATAGAACAATATGGTGCAGATTTACCTTCATCATAAAGAGTTTAACTCTTAAAATAAGATGGCAAATGCAGTCTCATACCGATAAAGCTGATAAAGATTTGTTGACAATATTTTTTTTTTAGAGTAATTGGTTAATACCAATCGTTTAATCGGGCGGGCATAGCTCAGTTGGTAGAGTACAAGCTTCCCAAGCTTGGTGTCGCGAGTTCGAATCTCGTTGCCCGCTCCATGAACTTTTAATGGGTAATTTACTTAAACAGTTAAGTATTTTGTTTTAATATAAAATTATCTTGTTATCAAGAAGCGGGCATTTGCCCGTTTTTCTGTTTATTGAGGTAAGAGGGGTAAATAGATGTTAAAAGGGATAAGCGATGCACGCTCTTTTAGCGAGTTTATAAGAAAGATTGTAGAGCCTTTGTGTCAAGCTCAAAAGATTGAGTTTGTTTATGCAGAGCATCTACACGATAGAGGTAGAGCCATCATTAGAATATCTCTTGATAAAGATGGTGGAATCACTATTGATGATTGTGTGAGTATGAACAGGCAACTTGGCGATGTTATAGATATACATCTTGAAGATATTGGACACTACAACCTTGAAATATCATCACCTGGACCTAATCGCCCCTTGACTAAAATATCAGATTTTGAAAGATTCAAAGGCAAAAGGGTCAACTTAGAGATAGCCGAACCTATCAATGGCAGAAAAAAGTTTAAAGGCTTGCTTGATGGTGTTGTGGATAACGATATTATCCTAATTATAGATCAGCAGAGAGTAGAAATTGGGTATGACAATATTGCTAAAGCCAAACTTTTAGCCACCCATGGGGAATAAAAATGCTTATTACAGATGTTAAACGTGTTATTGAACAGGTTAGTCGTGAAAAGGGTATTAATAAAGAGGTTTTAATCTCAACCATCAAAGAGGCGATTGAGTCTGCTGCTAAAAAAAAACTTGGTTCAAGAGCTGACATTGAGGTTCATTACGACGAGAAGAGCGGTGAGGTTGAGGTTTTTCAATTTAAAGAGGTTGTCTCTGTTGTTCAAGACCCAGAGGTTGAGCTTACAATTGAAGATGGTCTAAAATATGATCCTGAGTGCGAAGCTGGCGATAGTCTCGGCATTAAAGTTGACACTTCTCTGTTTGGCAGAATTGCAGCCCAATCTGCCAAACAGGTAATTATTCAAAAGATGAAAGAGGCTGAAAGAAATGCTGTTTATGATAACTTTATCAACAAAAAAGGTGAGATCATAAATGGTATTGTGCAAAGAATTGATAGAGGTAACATTATTGTAAATCTTGGGCAGGCTGAGGCTGTTTTACCCCTTAAGGAGCAGATGCCAAGAGAAAATTATAAACGAGGCGATCGTATTCGTGCCTATGTTCTTGATGTACTTGAGGAGGCAAGAGGTTCTCAGATCGTTCTTTCAAGAACAAATCCTGAGTTTCTTGTTAAACTATTTGCTGCTGAGGTGCCTGAAGTGGCAGAATCTATTGTTGCAATTCAAGGAGCAGCAAGAGAGCCGGGTATCAGATCTAAAGTGGCTGTAACCTCTTCTGATTCTGACGTTGATCCTGTTGGTGCATGTGTTGGAATGAAAGGCAATCGTGTCCAAAGTATTGTGCAGGAGTTAAAAGGGGAAAAGATCGATATTATACAGTGGAACCCTGATATTGCAAAATTTGTCTGCAATGCACTTGCTCCTGCTGAAATATCAAAAGTTGTTATTGATGAAGATAACAAAAGTATGGAGATCATTGTTGCTGATGAGTTTTTATCAATTGCAATTGGAAAAAATGGACAAAACGTCCGTCTTGCATGTAAATTAACAGGGTGGCATCTTGATGTTATGAGCAAAGATGAGTATAGCAAAAAAGAGCTACAAAGAGATGCTAATGAGAATAGTATTGATAACGATAATAGCGATGATAATATCGACGATGAGGTTTGGGCTTCTGAAAACTCTTTTAATGACTCACCTGCAACTTAAATAAAATCAAATTATAAACTAACATCTTAAGACATTCAAATAACAACAAGGGACGAATATTGTGGGGGAACAGATGGCAAAAATCAGAGTACATGAACTCGCCAAAGAGCTTAATATCACCAATAAGGCTATTTTAACAAAGCTTAAGGCTATGAATATAGAGGTTAAAAGCCATATGAGCTCTCTTGAAGATGAGACAGTCGAATATATAAAGATGAATATTTTAGGAGAGAAAAAAAGAGAGGGTGATTCAAAAGTTGCTACATCTGTAATTCGCCGCCGTAAGAAAAATAGAGCTGATTTTAAAGATAATGCATCTAAAGAGCCTGCAGAGGCTTTAAAAGAGAGTATAAAAAATGTAGATGTGGTTGTTGATGAGCTGCAACAGACCATTAGAACTTCAGATGAGTCTGCTCAAAATGTTATCTCTGTAGATGAAAATATTGGTGATAATCAGGTAGGTATCTCTGATACTGCATCAAATGAGGATGGTTTAAAAAACTATACAATCGGATCAGATATGGCATATAAAAATAGAACTCAAAAGGCACAAGAGGTCAAGATTACAGAGGCTAACCCTGATGCTCCTATGGATTTAAAAAATGAGGCTTCAAGAGGCGATAAAGATCAGACCAATCAGAGAGAAGAGCTTAAAGATATTGAATATCAGGCAGACGAAAAGTTAGATTCAGATGTAGGCTCTGCCCAAAATATCCAAAATGTTGATAGCCAAATTGATAATAATAATGATCTTTTTGATAAATCTGATGAGCAAAATTTGCGTGATCAACAAGCCTCAGAGTTACTCCAAGAGCAAGAGAGCCAAGAAGGTGATGATTCACAGCTTGGTGATAAAAAAAAGAGACGCAAAAAAAAGCAGAAGAGATCAGAACCTGCAAAGATAATTAAACTTGCAGAGCCTGTTCCTCCACCTGTTCCTGTTGTGATCCCCTCTTCTTCTCCTACACAAAAAAGAAGAGATTATGTTGATAAAAATGTAAAACATACCTCTTCGTCTGATAAAGAAAAGGGCTACATTCAAAGAGATAGAGCATCTGTCTATAATAAAGAGAAACCTTCTTTAGATAGAGACAACAAACCATCTCACAGCAGAGCTCAAGCTGACTCCTCTTCTACCATAAAAGCTAAGGGGGGGAGTGATAATAAAGATAGAGCACCTTCAAGCTACGATAAGGCTCGCACCCAACCTGATAAAGATAGAGCACCTTCAAGCTACGATAAAGCTCGCACTCAACCTGATAAAGATAGAGCAGGCAGCCCGTCTGGTGGTAGAGGTGGAAATTTTAAACCAGATACCCCTTTTGCCAAAGCTCGCAATAAAAAAGAGGGTGTTCCTGATATTCCATTTATTCCCATTGAACCTTCAGAAAAAGATGATCTAAAGGCAAAACGAAAAAAGGGTAAAGTAAAAAAGAAAAAGTGGGGCGATGATGAGGATTTAGGGGGAGATACTGTTGGTCAAAAGAAGAAAAAGTCTATTGTTGAGGGCAAAGACCTCTATGAGCAGGGATTTCCTACAAAAAAGGCTCGTAAAAAAGATAGCAAAAGCAAGCAAAAAGCCAAAATTCAGCAAAAGACTCAGATTACAGTCCCGAAAGCTATTAAGCGAAGGATCAAGATTGATGAGACAATAGATTTATCAGAGCTTGCAAAAAGAATGAGCATCAAAGCAAATGAGATGATCCAAAAACTTATGGGTATGGGAATAATGGTTACTGTGAACCAGACCATAGATTTTGATACAGCGGCTTTAGTTGCTGCTGAGTTTGATTATGAGGTTGAAAAGGCTGCGGTTGCTGAAGATATGCTCCTTCATGCACACGAAGCTGACGCTCCTGATAGCCTAATTCCCCGCTCCCCTGTTGTAACAATCATGGGGCATGTTGATCATGGAAAGACCTCACTGTTAGATGTAATTCGAAAATCTAAAATTACAACTGGAGAGGCTGGAGGAATAACACAGCATATTGGTGCATATAGTGTTCAAACACCTAACGGCGGATTTGTTACTTTTCTTGATACACCGGGTCATGCTGCATTTACATCAATGAGATCAAGAGGAGCAAAGATAACTGATATTGTAGTTCTTGTTGTTGCTGCTGATGATGGAGTTATGCCTCAAACAGTTGAGGCTATTAACCACTCAAAAGCTGCGGGAGTTCCAGTTGTAGTTGCTATCAATAAGATAGATAAGCCAGATGCTGACCCTGATCGTGTAATGAGAGAGCTTTCAGATCATGGTCTTTTATCCGAGGAGTGGGGAGGCGATGTAATTTTTGCAAAGGTATCAGCAAAAAAGAGAGAGGGCATTGATGAGCTTCTTGATCTAATTTTGCTTCAAGCAGAGGTTTTAGAGCTTAAAGCCAACCCAAATAGATTGGCAAAAGGTCATGTTGTTGAGGCTCGACTTGATGCTGGCAGAGGTCCTGTTGCAACTGTGCTTGTTCAGCAGGGTACCCTTAAAGTTGGACAGCCTGTGGTGTGCGGACTCCACTCTGGCAAAATACGACTTGTGACAGACGATATGGGCAAAATCATTGATACTGCAGGACCTAGTACCCCTGTTGAGATTGTGGGGTTAAGCGGTGTTCCAGAGGCTGGTGATGAGTTTGTTGCCCTTGCTTCAGAAAAAGATGCAAAAAATATCAGTGAGAGCAGAATGCAAAAAGAGCGGGCAAAAGAGCTTGCCAAAAAGAGCAGGGCTAACCTTGAAAAACTCTTTGCCAATATGGGTTCTGGTCAGGTAAAGCAGCTTAAACTTATCATAAAAGCTGATGTTCACGGCTCACTTGAGGCTCTTAATGACTCATTGCTAAAGCTATCTCAAGAGGAGGTGGATATAAAGATTGTCCACTCTGGAACTGGTGCTATCAATGAGTCTGATGTCTCTCTTGCTGCGGTATCTGATGCTATTATTATTGGTTTTAATGTTCGCCCAACTCCAAAAGTTCGTGAAATGGCAAAAGATGAGAATGTTGATATGCGGTTCTATGATATTATTTACAATGTTATAAATGATATTAAGACCGCTTTGACAGGGCTTATGCCATCAACTTTCCACGAAATTATCATTGGAAGAGCAGAGGTTCGTGATATATTTGTAATACCGGGCAAAGGTACAATTGCTGGCTCTTTTGTGGTTGATGGTAAAGTTGCCAGAGGCGAAAAGATACGTGTTCTTCGTGATGGTGTTATAAAGTGCGACAGTAGTCTATCATCATTGAGAAGATTTAAAGATGATGCAAAAGAGGTTACACAAGGATATGAGTGCGGTATTGGAATTGAGAGATTCAATGATATTAAAGTTAATGATATTATTGAGTGTTATCAGATAGAGGAGCGTAAAGCCAGCATAGATAGCTTAAAAGAGTCAACTCCTCTGCCTGAAGATCAATAAGATTCAATATTTTTATAAAAAAGCTCTTGTAGCTATTTTAGGAGATTACTTATGAAACCATATCCAAGGGGCGAAAGAGTTGGAGTTGCTATTCAGGTGGCACTTTCTGAGTTGTTGAGCAGAAAGATAGAGGATCCTCGAATCTCAATGGCAACCATCAGCAGCGTAGATATGACACCTGATCTTAAAGTTGCATACGTATATTTTACACTTTTTGGAGATCAAGAGAAGGTAAAAGAGGCTATAAAGGGTTTTGAAAGCTCTTGCGGTTACATTAAAAAGAATATAGCTCCAAAACTTGGTCTTAGATATATGCCTCAACTTAAATTTATCCATGATAAATCGTTTGATCAAGGCTCAAGAATTGATGCTCTGTTAAATTCAGTGATACATAATTAGTAAAATTATAAAAGAGCTTTATCATCATATTAAATATGACAATCAGTGGTATTATTGCAATAGATAAACCATCAGGTATCTCTTCAGCAGCAGTTGTTGCTAAAATAAAGAGAAAACTTGGCGTAAAAAAGGTGGGGCACACTGGAACTCTTGATCCCTTTGCAACTGGTTTGATGCTTTGTGGAGTCAATAAAGGGACAAAACTATCCCAATTTTTTCTTGGAAGCAGTAAAAGCTATGTCGCACAAATTGCACTTGGAGTTAATACTGATACATACGACTACACAGGTCAAATAACAGATAGAGCAAGTTTTACATTACTCAGTCAAATAACAGATAATCAGATAGTCCAAACCATTCAAAAATTTAAGGGGGAGCAGATGCAAACTCCTCCAATTTATTCTGCCCTAAAACACAATGGCAAGCCTCTCTATCAATTAGCAAGAGAAGGCAAGCCTGTCCAAAAGCCGCCTCGTAAGATTGAAATTCACTCAATTGAACTCCAAGAGATTAAGAGGGGTGAACAGAGAGAACTAAACAGATTTTCAGATCAACTATCAGTAACACTATTAATTGATTGTTCCTCTGGAACATATATAAGAAGCCTTGCTTACGATATTGGCAAACAATTAGGTTGCGGAGGAACTCTTCTGTCTTTAAGAAGAGTCAAAACATGCAGATTTTCAATTGATGATGCTACCCCTTTAGATGAATTTGAAGCTCTATCTCAAGATGAGGCATTTAGTCTGATAATACCTATGAATAGGGCTATCTCATTTATGCCTGAAATTAAAGTTGACGATTTTATGGTCAAATCTATCGGGTTTGGTCGCCCATTTAGTTTAGGTAGTTTAGAAGAAAAATCGTTATCAGAATCTCTATTTAAGGTTATTGACAAAACAGGAGAGCTTGTTGCTATCGTTAAATATGACAAGGCTCTTTGTAAGTATGATTATTGTTGTGTTTTTGTAAATTAGTTGATAATCTTAAGATACTATTAATTTAGCAACTGTAAAATCAGTTGGAAAATTCAAAATAGTTTTTTGTTTTGTAGGTATTTTTGTCCCTGTCCTCGCATATAAAGTTATCTGAATGGAATATTGGATAACATTAATATCATCAAAAAGGTAGAATTTACAGAAATACCAAATATTTATTTATTCCAAATAAGGAGTATGAACATGGATTCACTATCTGAAAAAAAGCTCGAAATGATTGAGCAGTTTCGTCAGCACGAGACTGACACTGGCTCACCTGAAGTGCAGGTTGCTATTTTAACTTATCGCATCAACTATTTAACCGAGCATGTCAAGGTTCACCAAAAAGATCACCACTCAAGAAGGGGATTGCTGGTGCTTGTTGGAAGACGCAGAAGTCTTCTTGATTACCTCAAAAGAAAAGATGTCAATAGGTATCGTGCACTGATTGACAAATTGGGTCTAAGAAAATAGCAGTTTTAAGTTTAGTCGCTTTTGACGACCCATTTAAAAATTTAAGTATCTTAAGATAAAGAGTTGGCTTGCAAAGATATTTTATGCTTGCTAACTCTTTTAATTTTTATCTACAGGCGGTTTTTCTATGGAGCTATAAATGGAAATAACAGTAAAAACAGTGATTAATGATAAGGAGTTTAGCATAACCTCTGGTAAGATAGCTAAACAGGCTTCTGGTGCGGTTGTTGTTAGATATGGTGATACAGTGGTGCTTGTTACTGCTGTAGCTGCTAAAGAGCCAAGAGAAGAGGCAGGCGATTTTCTTCCACTCTCTGTTGAGTATCAAGAGAAGATATATGCTGCTGGAAGGATACCTGGTAACTATTTTAGGCGTGAAATTGGCAGACCAAGCGATAAAGAGACTCTGACCTGCCGCCTAATTGACAGACCTATTCGCCCTCTATTTGAAAAAGGTTATAATTTTGAGACTCAAATTATTGCAACTGTTCTATCTATGGATAAAATTCATGAAGCTGATGTGCTTGCAATGGTTGGAGCCTCTGCTGCCTTAGAGATTTCAGATATTCCATTTTTAGGACCAATTGCTGGGGTTCGCGTTGGAAGAGTTGATGGGCAATTTGTCGTCAATCCAACAATTGAGCAGATGGCAAAGAGCGATATTGAGCTTGTGGTTGCTGGCTCTAAAACTGGCGTAATTATGGTTGAAGGAGGAGCAAATATTGTCTCTGAGTCTGATATGTTAGATGCCATATTTTTTGGGCACGATGCAATGCAGCCTTTAATTGATATGCAGCATGAGCTTAAATCCAAACTTGGAAAAGAGAAACGAAACATTACCCTACCAGCAACAAACTACGAACTTCTTGAAAAGATAAAATCGCTTGCATCAGATAAGATTCATAAGGCAATTCAGACTAAAGGAAAAGCTGAGAGGCATCAGGCAATAGATGCTGTGAGAGATGATATTATTGCACAACTGACGAGCGCACCTGAAAACATATCTAATCAAGATCAAGTTTTACCAAAAGAGAGCATAAAAGCGATAAAGGCTATTTTTGGCGATCTTGTAAAAGAGATAAGCCGTCAGATCGTCCTTAACGAGAACAGACGAATTGATGGCAGAGCATTTGATGAGATTCGTCAAATCACCTGTGAAGTTGGCAACCTTCCAAGACCTCACGGCAGTGCACTCTTTACGCGTGGAGAGACTCAAGTTTTAGGTATTCTAACTTTAGGTTCAGGCAGAGATGAGCAGCGAGTCGAAACTTTAAGCGGAGATGAATCTCGTCCATTTATGCTCCACTACAACTTTCCCCCATTTTCTGTTGGTGAGTGCAAGCGTTTAGGAAGCCCAAGCAGAAGAGATATAGGTCATGGCAACCTTGCTACCCGTGCTCTTGAGCGAATTGTGCCAGATAAAGCAGATTTTGAATATACGATTCGTGTGGTTGGCGAGGTGATGGAGTCAAACGGCAGCTCATCTATGGGAACTGTCTGTGCTGGCACGCTTGCCATGATGGACGGCGGTGTTCCTATAAAAGCGCCAGTATCAGGTATTGCAATGGGGCTTATTACTGACAATGAAAAGACTGTGATTTTAAGCGACATTCTTGGTGATGAGGATCACTTTGGGGATATGGATTTTAAAGTTGCTGGAACTGAAACTGGAATTACTGCCCTTCAGATGGATATAAAAATTAGAGAGCTATCACGCGATATTATGGTAAGGGCTTTGACTCAAGCTCATGAGGGTAGAATTCACATCTTAAATAAGATGCTTGAGACTCTTGATAAGACACGTAGTAATATGTCTCCACATGCACCAAAGATTTACACTCTAAAAGTCAATCCTGATAAGATACGCGATTTAATTGGACCAGGTGGCAAGATGATCCGCTCCATACAGGCAGATACCTCTACCACAATTGAGGTTGACGATACTGGACTTGTCAAAATATCTGCTGAAAATGAGAGTGATGGGGCAGCAGCTCTAAAGATAGTCAACGATATTTGCCTTGATCCTGAAGTTGGAGGGGTTTATGAGGGCGAAGTGGTTAAGACCACAGATTTTGGGGCGTTTGTAAGGATTAAAGCAGGAACTGACGGGCTTGTCCATATATCAGAGCTATCTACACATCGAGTCAAAAAGGTTACTGATATAGTTAAAGAGGGTGATAAAATGAAAGTAAAGGTGCTTGAAATCACACGAGATGGTAAAATTCGCCTAAGCCATAAGGCTATTTTAGAGTCATAAGAGATAGAGAAATAGTTACTTATCTGCTAAAAAACTAAAATTTGTAGGGACAAAAGCGTTATTTATGTCCCTACTATTGCTCCTGCCCCTTTTGAAGAGCCTTTTGACGAGCTATTGCCTGCCAAATCATATCAAGTTTAGCTGAAACCTCCTGAAGCTCCTCTTCCACCTTATCAAGACTTATACCTTTTGTATCTAAATTGCCAGTTTTATTCAAAGCAGATTTAAGCTCATTTAAATTTGGTTCACTATTTGGTTTTGAGTTAATTATCCCTTGATACTCTGACTCTAACGATGCCTCTATTTTTGATATTAAACCAAGTAGATGGTTTGATTTAGCACGAAGCTCTTCGAGTTGTGGCTCAATGCCTTGACTAACATTATCAGATATGTGAGGGGTCTCTACTACTACTTCTGTTTGTTCTGATTGTGCTTGTTCTGGTTGTGGGACTACTATTGGGGGGTGTAATTGTGGAGATACTAAAGCAGGCTCTGGTTCTGTTTGTAGTTGAACAAATTGAGATTGCGGTGCGGGATCAAAATTTTGGTTTGGTGTTGTTGATAGCTCTTTTACATCAAAAAGCCCCATAGCCCCAAGTTTGGGTGAGATGTATGAGATAAAATTTGGCTGTCCTGTTCTGTTAAGAATTGAAAATCCGATAAATGCTGAGATGCTCAAATATAGGGCTATGCAGATGTAGGCATAAGATCGCCTACTACTCCTGCTGGTTATATTTTTTATCTGCAAAACAGCGTAGATAAAAATCCCAAATGGTAGAACTATTTGAAAAAATAGATAGGCTGGCTTTAGAAAAAAGGGCCAGTTAGAAAAAAGTTTCAGCTCAAACATTGCCTGAACTACGGTCATATCGTTTCTGATTCCAGCAATAAAAGGAAAAGAGCAGAATAAAGAGAGCAAAAAGACCGTGATAATGACAAACTGCCTGCTTGTCAGAAAAAAGAGGGAAGTATAGACCATAACAGCAGATATTATAAAAAAGATAAAGAGTAGCTTAAAATATGATACACCCATAACAAAAAAGTGCTGATCTAATGGCGGAGAGTTAAAGTAAAAGATCAGCAATACAGGCAGCCCCATTCCCATAAGCAAAATCGTGCTAAATGCAAACATGAGTGATGTTCCAGCAGACTCAATCTGCCCTTTATCTCTTTGACCTCGCTCTTTTATCTTCTGGTGAGGCTTATTAGAAGAGGAGCTAAGGATACTTTCAGGATAATACGATGGCTCTTTTTCTTTAAAATATCTCTCTTCAAATAGTTCAAACTCTTTATCATTGTCATCAATATTATCATCAATCTCAAAATCTATCTTACGTTTGGGGGTAGGATCAGCCTTAGTGTTAGATATTAGATGGCTTGGCAACTCATCATTAGATTTTTGAGCAAAATCTTCTCTATCGTGGGTAAAGTCATCATCAAAAATATCATCTTCAAACAATTCATCGTCAAATTTATCTTCTCTTTTTTTCATAAAAATTCCCATAAAATTTCAAAACTATCTTTCCCATTATATTTAGAGCATTTTTGGGAAAATATTTATAGACCAATATAAGTATATGGTCAAATTAAGTTTTAAGAGCACCCTGTATCTCTTTTAGGGAGCGAAAGCCCCTTTTTTTTAAAAATGACTCAATCCCATTTACAATTTTTAGGAGGCAATCAGGATCAACAAGAGTTGCAGTTCCAACCTGCACAGCAGTTGCACCAGCAACTATGAACTCAATTGCATCTGTAGCAGTAGCAATACCTCCAACCCCGATAACTGGAATTTTTACATTTTGTGCAACCTGCCACACCATTCTTAAAGCTATTGGCTTTATAGCGGGTCCTGATAACCCCCCAGTAATATTGGCAAGCAAGGGCTTAAATGTTTCAATATCAATGGCAAGAGCAGTCAAGGTGTTGATGAGCGATATAGAGTCAGCTCCAGATGCCTCAACAGCCTTTGCAATTTGAACAATGTCAGTAACATTTGGGGAGAGTTTAACCATAACATGCTTTGATGTAGATTTTCGCACCCGCTCCACAACATCTGCTGCTGCTATTGGATCAACTCCAAATGCTGCCCCTCCTGCTGTAACATTTGGACAAGAGATATTTACCTCAATACCAGAGATTGCATCTAAATCGTTAAGTATTGCTGCAAGTTTTGCATACTCTTCAGGCTTTTTGCCGTAGATATTTACAAAAACTGGAGTCTTTAAAGTTCTCAAAAATGGGAGTTTATCTCGTATAAAAGCATCTACACCAACATTTTCAAGCCCCACAGCGTTTAAAAGTCCACAAGCTGTCTCAACCACCCGTGGAGATGGATTGCCAATTGATGGTTGTAAAGACAAACCCTTGACAATAATAGCACCTAATTCGTTTAGGTTGATTAAATCTTTATACTCAGAGGCATAACCAAATGTTCCTGATGCTGTTATCACAGGGTTTTTAAGTTTAATCCCATTAATATCAACGCTTAAATCCATTATCTATCCTTTGCATTTATTTACATTTTTAAAAAATCAAAAATCAAAAAAACGATTTAAACTGGTTGAATAGCATTTTGATCTCATGTTTGAAAAGCATCTTCTCCCACTTATCAGGAAAAGCCAAAGGTGCAAACTCAAGATGGATAGTTACAGAGTAGATTCCACTCTCTTTGTTAAAGCTGCTGTCTAAAACCTTATAAGGAAGCCTTACAGCCCCTTCAAAGCTAACCACAGTCTGCTCATTTACAGCGTGTGCCAAACCTTTAACAGTGGTTGACTGACTTTTGACAGACTCAAGACCATTTATCTCAAGGAAATTTTTAATTGCATTGTGTATAGCCCTTGTCTGAATATCTAAGTCTCCTGTTTCAGAGGCTGAATAGTCAGCACTACCAGAGATTACAACCCTCTTAAACCCCTTTTGCCTGAAATCATCTTCTGCTGGAACCATCAAAAGATTTGACCGCTCAACTCTATTATCTACAGATTTAACATCAAATCGCACATAATAGACCTTTAAGCCGCTGTAAGCCTCATTATAGCCATCTTTGCCATAGATTAGCAAAGGATAACAAGCAGTTATAAGGTAGTTGAAGATCGTTAAAACAATATATAGCCTAAGTTTTTTCATATTTTAATATCATTTAAACTAAACTTGGTATTTTTATTGCAGCATTAGTCCGCAGTTGATTTTTTATCAATTTGACTTAAAACATTTAATTTTAAAAGGAGCAAGTAAGATGAAAAAAAAGGTTGAGCAGATTAAAAATATGGTAGATAGGGTTAAAAAAAAGATTCTGCATACTAAAGCAGCAGAGAGATTTTTTGTAGCCCCACTGATAATTTATCTTGTGCTAATCTCATTTGGATTAACTGGCTGTATCTATATTGACCAGAAGCCAAAAACAACGAATGTCAGTTCAACTGGAGGCACAGTTGAGTTTTCTGAAAATGACACAACATCAAAGCAAAAAATTGTAACTTTTGAGGTTGTAGGCAAAGGATTAACACCTGAAACAGCCATAAGTACAGGTCAGGCAAGGCTTTTAGCAGAGCGAGCAGCAATAAATGATGGGTATCGTCAGCTTGTTGAAAAGATACGAGGAGTCTATATTGATGCCTACTCTCAAACTACAAACGGAATTATTGATTATGATGTTATCCGCACAAAGACTCAGTCATGGCTTCGTGGCGTTGAGATTCTTGAGGTTAAAGAGGCTGGATATGGTATCTTTAATGCAAAGTTGCAGCTAAGAATATACTTTACAGAGACCGATATGATCTGGTGGCCCGCTGGAATTGGAAAAGATGTTGTTCCAGCAGCCCGTCCTAAAAAGAGCTATTTGGCAAAACTATTTACAGGCGATAGTGTCCGATGTACCTCATACCCTTGGTGCGGTGATTATTACTACTATGATCAACGATAGATTTTTAAAAAAGGAGAGTGTAATGGTTTCAAAAATATCAGCTTTAAATCCTTTTTTTATCTGTGTTGCTTTTACTACTCTAATCTTGCTTTTTATGGTTCATAGCGTTGTATTTGCTGAGTTTCAGGAGTTTCCAATATTTGAATCTCCAAATAAGATGTCAACCTCAAAAGAGCAAGATAGATTTAACGAGGCAGATCATACAGCACAGATTGTTCGTCAATTTCAAGATCGAATCCGTGAAAATGAAGATGAGATACGTTTCTTGATAAACGAAAAGGATTGGCTACAAAATAGAATCTACCATCTACAAGATTTAGAACAGCCTGTTCCCTGGGAGATGCACAACTCTATGCGTATAAAGGAGAGAAAGATCAACGCAGCATTTAAAGAGAACAGCCGACTAAACGAGCTGTTAGCTCAAGAGAGATATAAAATATCAACCCACAGTGCCAGTATTGGCAGAGGTTATGATTCTCCATCACACTATAGCGGTTCTTCTTGTTCTCAAGCCTTTAAAGAGAAGTTATCAAATGAGATAAAAGCTGCTGGATTAGATGATTGGCTACACTTTACAGGTGATGTTAGAGATTTTTGTAAATCAGAAAATTGTTGTGCCCTTGAAAATGTGCTTCCAATACTATATGCCTCTGGCAGTGCAAGACTTGCAGGTGAATATAAGCTCTTTTTAAAAAAACTTGCAGGTGTTATAAAAAATTATGATATTAGGATACGCATAGATGGCTTTGCTGATGTTGATAATATCAATACAAAGCAATACCCATCAAACTTTGAACTTGGTGCCAATAGAGCCTCAAACATTGTGCATGAACTTGTTAAAAACGGAGTTAAACCATCACTTTTTCGCATTGCAACCACAGGAAAATATAGACCTGACGGCAAACCAATGTCTGACAAAAAATCTCTTGAGCGAAGATCAGAGATATTTATTGTATTTGTGTAAGCTAATGTAAACTTAAGGTTTTGAAATGAATATTACGATAAACGAGATTTTTATGATCGCAGGCATGGCAGTGGTTACTTTTGGGATAAGATATATCATGTTTCCCATCTCAGGCAAATTTGAGTTTCCCCCTCTTTTTAAGAGGTCATTAGGATATGTGCCGCCTGCTGTGCTATCTGCGATTATTATACCCTCAATACTTATGCCAAATGGTAACACTCTTAACTTTAGCCTAAGCAACCCCTATATTATCGGTGCTGCTGCTGCCTGTATCGTGGGGTGGATTTACAAAAATCTGCTTTTAACAATTGTAGTTAGCATGGCAATCTTTCTTGGCTCACAGTGGATTATTAATCAATAGTGTAGAGTTTCTCGATAAGATCTTCTATTTACCTTATTGATGCCAGATTCTTTTTTTAAATCTTTGCATTAGTGATGTAGGTTTACAAGATGGGTCATCTTTGGAGTTGTTATCTCCTTCTGGCTCATTTTGGGTTTGATTTTCATCATCTCCACTTTTTTCAGAAGAGCTATTTAGATTATCTCTACCTATCCAAATCATAGGGGAGGAGAAATTTCTCCAGCCCCATTTAAGAGTTGAGATGAGCCAAAAAGAGAGCCACAATGCCCAAGCAAGCATAGCCAATCTATATGCAAACATTGGAAGTGAAAATATCCAAGCAATAGGCAGAGTTGGATCGCTAATATCTTGATACCACCTCAAAAGTCTGCCTGATGAGCCATTGCCTGTAATGTTCATTGATGGGTGACCTAAAAGCCCTTGTGATATGGCAAAAACAATGCAGATAATGGCAATAAAGGTCAATCCAACAATACCCAACTGCATAAGGTTAAATTTTGCTCTGCTAATACTCTCCCCCCACTTTTTTCGCAGACTTAGGACAAAAAGCCAAACAGTTACAAATAGACACCCAGCAATATTACTCATAGAGATTCCAATCCCAAGCAAAAACCACTCATAAAATTTAAAAGGTGCAACACCACTAAGGCTAAGAGCAGCAGAGACAATCAAAATTACAATCACAACTGACCAAAAAAGAACGGCTGGTCCCATAAGTTGCTCGCCTCCCACAAAAAGAGTCCAGCGATCAGATGAGATGTGCAGATCAAGAGCAGCATTAACGCTTGAAGAGCCAAGATCAACTGTTGGAGTTTTATAGAGCGTAGAGATTGCACTATCATCTTTCCAGCTAATCTCAATATTTTGAACTCCGGGTATAATTGGCAGAACAATCCTTTCGCCCTCCTGCCTAATTAACTGAACCGATCCATTAATTTTAACCTCTTGAAGCTCTGCCCTTGAAGGAATTGCTACCGCATGTTGCCCGCCTTGAGAGCTTTTTATTGTAAGATTAAGAGTTGTCCGTGTAGTTCTTTGACCCGGATAGAGTGTAAGATTACTCTTCTCAATTGTCATTGTCTGTCCGCCAATCCCTTGTGGCTTAGAGATTTTTAGTATCACCTCCTCACCTGACCATGGATGCCAAGTTGGATACCATCTATCGTTGCTTTTGTGCAAAATAACTGGGATACCCTCAGTCTCAACGTGAAAAATAGGGCTTACATCTAATCGCCACATCTCTGTCCACTCTCGATTTTCTCCTCCTGCTGCCTCAGTTTCAGATGATGGGGCATGATAGAGCCTTATCTTATCTGATATTTCTAAGAAAGATTCAAATGAGATGCTGTTTTGTGAAGCGTTCAGCGTAATTTCAGCCACACCATTTTTAACCCTAATCCCCTCAGTTATGACAGATTCACCAGCAATTAATGGAAGTTTAAGAACAATTGCAGAGCCAGTTGGGGTCAATCTTTGAACAGTTGTCTCAACTTTCCAATCAAGCCCCAAAAGAAGTGTTCGCTCCACAAGTGCAAATGGGGGTAAAAGCCCAGTTTGAAGAATCTCTTGCTCTTCTAACTTTGATTTTGCATCTGCATTTTTTATAGCAATCTTTTTAAATTGAAGCTGATCATCAAGCAAGCCATCAGTTTGAACCCCTTGAATTTCCCAGCCATCTGCATCAACAACTCTGCCTGAGTGGGGCTTCATTGGAAGATGAAGCTCAAAACTGCTCTGATTGCCAATCCTGCCTTGAATCAAAACAATATTTTTCCCCTTTGGGACCATTGCCCAAATATTTTTTTCATATCGAAATAGAGCGTAAGCAGGCAAACCGTTTATCTTAACCTCTTCAGAGAGCCAGTGGCGGGCATTTCCAGGAAGTGGAATTACAGTATTAACTGCTGCATCAACATTAAGAGCAAGATGGAGTTGCCCATTTTGAATGGTTATCTCCATGGTTGAAATATCAGCACAAGATGGAAAACATCTATCTTTTTCTAAAAGTCTGCGTTGAAGCTCATCAAGCATCTCTTGAGATGGGATTTGACTGCTAAAAGATGCAGATGCAAAAGAAGAAGAGTCGGCATCTGCACGGCACGGGGTAAATGTTGCAGATATTAAAATGGCTATTAAGATGATATTTGAGATACTATTTATCTTAAATCGTTTAACTCCAGCTAAAAAACCAGCATCTTTAAACATTCCAAAAGTTAGCAAAATTATAAGAGCCACCCTTATAAATGCAAGAAAAAGGTTAAAGGTAGGACCAATTAGTGTGAATGAGATAGTTTGACCCGCCTCAACAGGTCCTGACCAGCTAAAATTAAAACTTCTAAATGGTTGCCACAAAGGAAGTCCTGGACCTGTTTGAGTCAAAGATTTAGGATCATACTGCACAACTTTTGATAGAGGAGACAAAGCTTTTTGGGGTATCTCCATCATCTGACCCTTTGCCTTGCTTCTGTATAGTTTTGATATGTTTTTATCCATATATGGCGATGGGGCAGATTCAGTCAAAGCTGAGCCAGCCTCCATATCTGTCATCTCTTGAGTTCTCATCTCATTTTCCACTAAGTCCTGCCCACCCCCAACTGCATTATAGTTTTGCCTCTCCATAGTGTCGTTCATAGAGACCCAACGGTTTTCAAGCTGAGGATATATTCCTAATCTCAACGATTGAACAGAGTATGATATTGCAATTATAACTAAAAATAGAACAGTAATGGCGTGGTATGTTTTAACAAGTTTTCTTAGTTTGCCTGAATTGTTAGATGTAAGATTAAGCAGTAAAAAGCCAAAAAGTAAAAATAGCCATACATAACGGGGGGCATCTGGCTCATGGTAAATGATTATTAACGTGGTAAAAGCAATAGCTGCAAGCCGAAGCGAGAAGAGCTTTGCAGTGGCAATTGTAAATATAAGAACAATAAAAATATCAAGAAGAGACCACAGTTTAATCCATGTTCCAGAGATATTATCAACCCCAGTAGAAGCAAGCAGCCTCCAGCCAGGGGGAAGATTGAGCACTCCTGTAACCCTCTGAAAAGGGTGAATCCAGCCAGTTGCAGGGATTGTGTAGATAGATGATTCAATTTTGCCCTCAGCAGTTAGATTGAGTATGCCTCGCCGCAGCTCAACTCCAGCTTTGTTAGATGAATCTATCTTTGTAATAAGCTGCTCCATACCATCAACTGTTACTTTACCCGGCTTTATCAACGGCTCTATCTCTAATCGCCAACCGCTATTTTTATTGCCTGTGATTCTATCTTGAACTGTGTAACTGCCACCATCAAATGCTAACCACAATGTTCGTTGTAAATTAAGCTGATCTGGCGGAGGAGTAGGGTCGCCTCGTTTAATCTCTTTAAACTGCATTATCTCTTTTTCAGCCATTATATAGGCAGGATACGATCTCCACGCATCTGGCAAAGATGTCATTTTAGGATCAATGGCAGATACCCCCAAAATCTCAACAACCCTAAGATCAGGACGGCGAATAACAGACCATATCTCCTGTTTTTGCCAATATCCATCATCAGGTGGGTCAAAATTTAGCTCTTTAAGCTGACCAACATGCCTCAATTTTAGGGTAAAAGAGTATCTACCGGGCTTTACCTGTATTCGTATTGTTGCATCAGACTCCAATTTTGCAGGTAGTGATGTATCTAAGGTAAGCGGGATAAATCTCTCTGGGGCGTAAAGGGGACCAAGCTTAACCTCTCTTGCAACGCCAGAAATATCAAGGGTTGCATAGATTGTCATCTGCGGAGGGATTGCATCATCAATAAGCCTAAAACTCTCAACTTTAAGCCGATTCTCCTCTTTTTGCTCAACAGTTGATGTAGCCTTTTTTAGCCACACTCTTCCAGAATCATCAAAATTTGGAAAATTGATCTCAAGATTGTCTATTTTAAGGGTTATAAATGCTGATTCAGGCGGAATTTCAATATATTCAGGTAGTTTTTGCCAGACAAAACTGCCAGTAACTCTATGGCTACCTTGACTAAGTTTTACAGATGGTATGCTATTTTGCCCAACCACAACAGCCTCCGCTCCATCTACCATAACATTGTGTGTCCAATTTGAGCTGCTGCCTGGAAGTGGCACGTAGGTTTCATGGTATATCTGCCAATCTTGTATAAACTCTCCGCCATCTTGCCGTAGATTAAGCACGGTTGATGCTGGAAAGGCGCATCTAAAAGATTCTGGGTTGTTAAAATGTGGAATGCACTCAACTGATTGGGTTTTATAATGCAGCACCCAGTCTGCCCAAGGTTTAAGAGTATTTGGAATGTAATCTGGTAGCTCAGATGAGTAGCAGTAGATGGTCGATAAAATAAAGGTAAAAATAGCAGCAAAAAAGGTAAAATACCTGTTTTTCATCACACGCTCCTTTTATCTATTGTATCTCTAATGGAATGTAAAAACGAAAATTTGTCCCTTTGCCAATCTCTGTCTCAATCTCTACCCTTCCATTTAAATTTTCAAGCTCTTTTTTTACAGCACTAAGTCCCATGCCTCTGCCTGACATGGCATCAACAGAGCTTTTTGTGCTAAAATCATCAAGAAATATGAGTTGAATAATCTCAGATTCTGGCATAACATCAAGCTCGTCTTGAGCTTTAATAAGCCTCATTTTAGCGACTTTACGCTTTATTGCTGATATATCAATACCCTTTCCATCATCTGAAATTGAGACCTCAACGCATTTTTTTGAGCCATCAGACTCTTGTATCTCCCTAACGCTGCATAAAATAGTTGCATACTCATCTTTTTGAGTCTCAAGCCTCTTATCAGGCTCTTCAATTGCGTGATCAACAGCATTTCTAAATACATTTACCAAAGAGCGAACAAAGGGGGTAAATCTATCAGGGTGAACCTTTATCTCATCGCCCTCAACTTTAAATGGGTTTACATATTTACCAAGTCGTTCAGCAAGCCGCAGAGCACCCTCTACATGAGGAGTTAAAAGAGATTTTATATCAACATACCTAAGAAGTTTAACCTCTTCAAGAATAGCAAGGGTTTCATTGTCAATATTTTCACCCATCTTATTAATCAAAGAGATTGCCATTGACTCTAACCTTGAGGCAAGCTCGCTGCTAATAACAACATCTCCCCTTCGCTCAATAAACTCATCTCCAAGAAATGCACGGATAATCACTAAATCTTGCTCAAGCACTGTCTCATTTTGAAAATCTTGTGCAAAAGATTGAATCTCATTTATGTAGCACTTTGCATCTTTTTCATCTACAACTGCTCCAGTAACTTTACCAATAATTACAGATAATCTGCTCTCCATCTGATGTAGAAACTCTGGAAAAGATAAAAACTCCTGCTGTGCAAACAGCCCTTTAAATGTGTGAATATTTCGGTATATCTCATAAAGAGCCTCTCTATTATCAGATTTAATCTCTGTTTTATCAAAACTTTTTTGATTACAAATACCGTGCTGATAAAATCTTGAAATAATGTGTGGAAGGCTCTTTGTCTTAAAATGGGTTAGCTCGTCAATAATGGCAAAAAAATCTCTGGTCTCACGAACAGCAGCAATTACAAATTTGAGCCGTTTTCTCTCATTTTCAACATGCTGTTCAAGTACCTTTTCGCGGGTGATGTCAGTTAAGATGAGCATCATTTTAGTATCATTAGATATTAGCTTATATTTTGCCCTAATGTGCTTCTCTCCAATCTGATAGATAGGGGGAAGCAGTGAGATGTAAAGCTCTTTTTTTAGATCAAGAGTTTCGTTAAATATCAAATCTAATGTCTTTTCAAACCCCTCTTTTTTATCTAAAGGCTCTTTGCCAAATAGAAGATCGCCTATCTTTTTTGACTCATAGAGCCTCTTTTCAAAGATAGATTCGCACTCATGGCTATACTCTGGAGCGATTATCATATCTGCCCCAAATGATAAAAAGCCCTCGCCTGAGTTATCAAGAAACTCACTTCTTGCACGGTTTGCAGCCTCAGCCACCTCTCTTGCTGCAGCACTTTGAGATAGTGCATTTTCAGCCTGGGCAATAAGTGCATTGATACTATTAGATAGCATACCAATCTCATCGTGGGTGTGTATCTGCTCAATATTTATACGACAATTCTCACCCGGTTTTATGGAAACTACCTCTTTTGCAAGATCAGCAACTGGTTTGCTTATAATTTTTTGTGATACATAAATTATTAAAATAGCAGCCATTAAAAGCTGAAATAGCAACAAAATAGTAAAAGCCATAGATCTCTTTGTAGCCTCGCTCCTGATATGCTTATTGTTTCTAATAACAGTGAGCGAGCCTATCTCTTCTTTACCATCAACAGGAGAAAATAGCGGATAGATAACCCCTTGAGCAAAGTGTAGCTCTGATTCTGAGAGCTTTTGCGACTCTGCCAAACGCTCTAATCTAAAAAGCTCTTTAGATTCAAGTCGAACAGCCTTTAAAATCGGATTTGTAAGAAGTCCGTTTAAAATCTCATTGCCTATCTCCTCATTGCTGACAAATGCTGCAACCTCTGCCTGAGACTGCACTGTCCTTACAAGCTGATTTTGAAACTCTAAGCTCGCATCAAGCTGCTGCTTGTATGAGTATTGATAGGTAAAGATACCAGCAACAATAGAGAAGATAAGCAGCCCCAAAGTTACTTGAATAACCAGTCGATGTTGTAGGGTTTTGTTTGAATAGCCCATTTAGTCCCTCTTTTTTCTATTGCACTATTTTAGCGACACACCAGGATAACCTAATAAAGACACCCTTTAGGCTTTTGGAACGGAGAGAATATGAAGAGTAGCAAGAGTTTTAAAGAAAAGTATGGATACAGCTCTGGATTATTTATCTTCCCCCAAGCAGATCACCAAAACTTCCAAGAACAGAGCCTTCACCTTGACGCTGGCTACTTGCAGCAGTTCCAGGTGGGGCGCAGGCAAGCATTCTTCCTGCTAAACGTGAAAATGGAAGACTTTGAAGCCAGACAATGCCAGGTCCTGTAAGTTTAGCAAAAAATAGCCCTTCACCGCCAAATAGCATGGTCTTAATTCCACCTGCCTGCATAATATCAAAATCAACATTTGAGGTCATAGCAGCAAGGCAGCCAGTATCAACATGCAACACTTCGCCGTGGTTCAGGTTAATTTTGTGAACAGCCCCCCCAACGTGCATAAATACAAAGCCGTCCCCCTCTATTTTTTGCATTATAAAACCTTCGCCGCCAAATAGACCTGTAAGTATCCGTTTTTGAAAATGGATACCAATCTGAACCCCTTTGCTGCCTGCAAGAAAGCTATCTTTTTGGCATATTATTTTGTTGTTGTAGTCACTTAACTTTAAAGGAATGATTGTCCCAGGAAAAGGTGCTGCAAATGCCACACGACCTTTTCCACCTCTATTTTGAGTAAATACTGTAATAAATAGGCTCTCACCAGTTAATAGACGCTGCCCAGCACCTAAGAGCCTGCTCATAAAGCCTCGCTCTTCACCTGTACCATCACCAAAAACTGTTTTCATATCAACGCTTTCGCTTTTGTACATAAGTGCTCCAGCCTCTGCAATTGAACTTTCGCCCTGATCAAGCTCAATCTCAACATACTGCATCTCATGCCCATAGATTTTAAAATCAATCCCCTCAGTGTAGCCATTAGAGCCAAAACCCGACGAGCTTGTACCAGTTTTGGACTCTGTTTGGCTTTGAGAAGTTGGGAGGTTTTGATGGTGTACAGCCACAGCTTGAGACTGGTGAGCAGTTTGTAACTGGTAGCTGGAGTCATCATACTTTACAACACGATTTTGGATTGGCTCTATTGGTTGATGTTGCTCAATTGGTAGTTTGTCAGGCTTTGTTGACATCATATTATCAGGTGGCTTTGGAAATGGTGTAACCCCATCTTTTTTAAATCGCCAAATCTGCATAACCTCATAAGCAGGTCTCCAGTCAGAAAAACCAATTTGCCAACAGTAAGAGCCTTGATTTTCACGAATAAAATCTTTCGCCTCATCTGTTGTGAGTGGTCCCTTTTGAATCCCATCTGTAAATATATACCAGTTAGACATGCCCACCTCGTTTTTGTAATATAAAGTAATTAAAGATCAAACTCTGATGGATCAATATCAAGCGATCTGCATATCTCACGGATAACATTTTTCTCATCAGCATCAAAATTGCCGTCAGCTCCAGCAATTAAAATAGCCACCTGAACAGCAGCTCGTGCCTGAGGCGGAGTCTTTTTTAATTTAGATACAACCTGAAGAAGATCAATTTTGCCAAAATCAAAATCCTTAACCAACTTATCGCAATAGGTGTTAAATGTCTGCTGCAACTGACTTACATCAAAGACAGAGAGCATATCATTTGAGCTTATAAAAGCTGCTGTCTTTTTTCTTTCAGTTGCGTCAATAGTGCCGTCTGCTGCTGATACAAGTGCACATACAGCCATTGTGGCATCTGCAAAATTTTTGTTCTTAAACTGTTTTACTTGAGTTACCAACTGACTCTGCAACTCCATTGCACCCTCTTTTAACTTACTTAGAAATCCCATTTTTTTATCTCCTTTTAAAATTTTAAGTTGGCTAAGAATTAAATCCTCTAACCAAGTTATAAGCACATTCAAGCATCTCAACCGCTGCTTGATGCCCCTGTTTTATAGAACAAAAACCATTTTTTTGCTCCACAATTTTTTGTAGCTTAAAGTAGCCTGATTTCAAGGTGATAGGGCAACTACTTTTATGGAGTAGCTCAATGTCATTTTCGCCATCACCAATTGCAATATATGAATTAACGCCAAGAAGGGCAAGACCTTTTGTCTTATCAACATTGCCAAGATAGATAAAAACTTTTCTTTTCTCTTTATAAACAGGATAGTTATAGCCATTTTGCTCTAAAATTTTTTGTGCATATTTAGCCTTTTCGTTGATTGTCATACTATTAATCTCATTTTTGTTAAAATTAAAGACAAAACCAGCACAATTTTCGTAAAATGGCAATCTCTCCCAATCTGGAAAAAGTGCTGCGATCTTATCCCAATCTACCTGATTTTTTTGCTGATTTTGTAAATTGGGTTTGTAAGTTGCCCTATCATCAACACTATTTTTTACCACAAAACCGTTCTCAAGGACAAAACCGCTAAATCGAACATCAGGAAGCTCTCTTATAAGTTTATAGACGCTGTTTGCATTTCTTCCAGTGGCTATAACTATTGGTAATATTTGACTTATTGTTTTAAGGAGTAGAGCTGCATCTTTGCACAAAAAACTTGATCGAGTTCTGCCCGGTACAGCAATTTTAGCCCTCGTAGTATGAAGAAGCGTTCCGTCAAGATCGCACACAACTGCTTTGTATCTCTCTTTATCTTTATATATCTGCTTGATTTTATTGAGCATGAGACTCCCCAGACCCCTTTACAAGAGATAGTTTATCGTTAATGATAAACCAGTTGTAATCAAAGCCTTTTTTTATAAAAATCTCTTTAACATAATTAAACTCAGCAAAAGAGTCAGGATATACGGCAAAATTGATAAACTCTTTTTTAGGGTTGATATTTAATATTGCCCGCTGCAACTTGCCAATATTTTCAGCCCCCTTTTCGATTATCTGACCTTTTGCTGATAGAGGCTCAATATCAACTCTGCCGCTTTGCTCTCTTATAAATATATCTGATCTATCGTAACCTCTGGCAGAGTTTCCCCACTCTTTAGATGATATCTCTGTGATTGCGTATGAGATATTGGTGATAGTATAAAATCTTCCACCTTTTATGGCTATAAATATTGGTGATTTATCAATTTTATGAAGTTTGGGCACTCTAAGAGTTCTTAATTCTGCTTTTTCAGATTCAGTAACTTTTTGAGTCAATCTATCAACCTCTTGCTCAAGCTGTTGAATATCTTTTTTTGCAGATTCAATACGATTAAAATCCTCTTGAATCTCATTTTTAAGCTCTTTTTGCCTATCTTGTAATGAGATACTTAGCTTTACCTCTTCAAGTTTTTCTAATGCTCTATTTGGGGTAATATATTTTTGGTGAGTTAGAGGATAACTATCTGATTTTGTGTCTATTTCAATGTATTGCGATAGGAGCGTCAAAAGCAGGGCTATAAACACAATGCCACCAAAGGTGTTGCACATTGTGTCAAGAAGGAGTTCAAAGCTACTTAAATCTTCATTGCGTCTGCTTTTCATATTTCAAGTTTAATTTTAAAGCTGTTGGAGTGCTATCTTTTTTAGCCCCTCAACAGATATAATCATGGCAACGCTACCATCTCCCATCATTGCAGCACCCTCAAAACACTCCCCATCAACTGGCAGAGCATCAACATGCTTAACTACCACCTTTTGAACACCAAGAATATCATCAACACAGAGTGCGTAATTTTTTTCACCTATCTCAATTGTAATCATAACTTTATCTTTTGACTCAAACAGATTGCTATCTTTTTGAGCATCAGCTTTTTTATCTGTTCCAAGAATAGTTGAGAGATGGACAACAGACATAAGCACTCCGCGGCGAAGCACCATCTCACCTTTTCCACCACTAACAGTTGAGACATCTTTTTTTTGAGGGACAAAAGATTCTCCTATAATCTCCATTGGTAGAACATAGGTCTCTTTGCCAGATTTAATAAGAAAACCATCAACAATTTGTGTACTGACGCTTTTAGGAAGCGTTATCTTAAATGTTGTCCCTTGCCCCTGATTTGTCTCAACATTGATAAAGCCTCCAGCAGAGTCGATATTTTTCTTCACAACGTCCATGCCAACACCGCGACCAGAGACATCTGTAACCTCTTTGGCAGTGGAGACACCAGACATAAAGAGCATATCTATTATCCTATTTTCATCTAACTTTTGACCTCGCGTAATTAGCCCCATTTCAATAGCTTTTGCAGATATTGCAGCAAGATTTAAGCCTCTTCCATCTTCTGATACACTAAGCTCAATATTTTCTCTGTTCTCTTGAATCGTAATCTTAACAGAGCCCCTTTCTGGTTTACCAGCAGCAATTCTTTCAGATGGCAGCTCAATACCATGATCAACAGCATTTCTGACCATGTGGGTCAAAGGTGCATCAAGAAGCTCAACATAGCTCTTATCAATTCTGATATTCTCCCCTTCAATAGTTACATCTACAAGTTTTCCAGCATCATCAGCAACTGTACGGATAATTCGTGGAGCCTTTTGCAAAAGAGCCTGAGCTGGCACGCTTCTGATCTCAAGAATGCTGTTACGAAGGCTATCAGATAAGTTGCTAAATGTCTCGATAACCCGTTTAAAATTTTTTGAGATATTTTGATCAAGAGATAAAGATGCAAGTTTTTTTTGCAGATAGTTAAACATCTCCTCAACAACTACCAACTCTCCAACATACTCAAGAAATGAGTCTATGCTCTTTTCAGAGACTCTCATTGTCTTGTCAGCAGCCTCTTGGTGTTTATCTGCTTTTTTTGCTTTTGATTGAGCGATCTTCTGATTGGTTTGGGACTTCCCATCTGAAACTTTATTTTGCTCTATTTTATCATCATCTTTCACACTATTTAGTGCTAAATTTTGCCCAAGCTCTTCCCCTAAATCTAAAGCATCTTTTTTATCTTCAAATTTTGCCTTTTCTAACCTGTCTAATCTATTTTGCTCCTTTTCTATTTGAGCCTCATTTTGAGCACTCATTATGAATAGAACCTCCATAGCAGCATCAATAGTATCAATTTGGTATTCAGGAATTATTGGGCGGATAAAGTTTAGCTTCTCTATTATATCTTCAATAATATTTGGTGTCTTATCAGGGGTGGCTTCTGATAAATCTTTTTCTGTTAAAGAGCTTTTTAAATCGGTTTCTAACTTTTCTGAATCTTTAGATAGTAGAATCTGCTCTACCTTTGTTTTAATCGCCTCATACTTTTGAGATTGAGCATCACCTGCAACCTCTTCTTCTCCAGATCGAACCCTTTGAAATATTAAATTTAGCTGATCAATGCCGGGAAGCAAGGCATCTATAACCTCTTTGGTTGCCTTTTTTTCGCCCTTTCTAACAGCATCAAGAAGATTCTCCATGTTATGGGCAAGCTCTTTGGTCTTGATTAGCCCAAAAAAGCCTGATGTCCCCTTTAGAGAGTGAATTGGTCTAAAAATTGCGTTGACAATCTCAATATCATCGGGATTCTCCTCAAGGTGGATAAACATCTGCTCTGCTGCTTGAAGATTCTCTATGGTTTCATCAATAAATCCTGCAAGAACTTCTGGGTCAATATCATACTCTTCCATAATCTTAATAACTCCTATCTCTGTTTTTACTGTATCTTCATAGATTGAAGTTCTAACAACTTTTTCTGCCAATGTTTTAGATAATCAACACAGTGCCTAACAGCACTCTCAAGCTCTTTCATATCGTTAATTGGCTTGAAAACACAGGTGTATGCCCCGTGACGAAAAGCATCAAGAAGGCTTGTCATTGTAACATACCCAGTTATAATGATAACTTGAACCATCTGGTAATCTTTGCGGATTTTTTTAAGAAGCTCAATGCCGTCCATAACAGGCATTTTGATATCTGAAATCACAACTTCAATGCGATGATTCTTTAAAATTTCAAGAGCCTCTTCACCGTTTCCAGCAGTCATT
>JADFZO010000036.1 GCA_015232465.1 Desulfamplus sp. | reverse complement strand
TTTTCTGTAGTCAAAAATTCTCTTTTCATAAAGTGGATCATTCTGAGAATTTTCACCATACCATTCTGATCAAGCCCTCTAATTTCATCAACTATTTTCTGTTCATTTGTATTATTTTCATTTGACAACATCATAACCTCCGCAATTTGAGAAAACCCTTTTTACTCTATTTTATCTTCAGAAGAGAGAGCAAGGGTATCAATATCAATCCTTTTTTCTTTGAGTATCTTTAAATACCACTTGTTTTTTGTCAGATATTTTTTAACATCTTCTGGAATATTTAGAGCTGAAAAGATAGGAATAAGCTCTTTTCCTTTATGTTCTGGGAAATAGTCATAGATAGTTTTAAGAACGTCAATAAATTCATTAACATATTGAATTTTTGGAGTGGATTTAGTTTCATTCATTATGATTTTTCTTCAGCTCTATAATCTCATTATCTGTCAATCCTGTATATTTCCTTATTTTATCTTCTGGTTCACCATCTTTAAGCATTTCAAGGGCGATTGCAATCTTTATTTCTTTTTTACCTTTAGCTTTAGATACAGCATCAATTCTGCCCTCAAAAAATGCCGTCTTTATAGAGCTTTCGCCAACACGCCAGTCATCAATATAACGCTCATAAGCTGCCAGATCTTCTTTAGAGAGCTTTAAAACATTAAGCTCTTCTTCTGCTTTTTTTAACCCTTTGGCACTGAATTCACTCTTTATTTCGGAATTTTTGAGAAAGTATATCCACTCATCAAGCGTATTTTTAACAATATTATCAAATTCATTCACTTTAAGAATATAATATTCAGGAACTATATCTGACACTTGTTCAATGTCTTTTATATTATTCTTTTGATCAACAGTATGAATCCCTTTAAATTCAGTTGTCTCTTTGTAAATATAATCTTCATCATGACCAAGATCAAAATAGACAATATTAATTGATACTGCCTTTTTCACCTTATCATAATTAAATCCTGAAACAATGTTGTATGTTGTCAGCTTTGAAGCCTCATAAGCCAGACGGTAAAAATAGTCATATTGATACTCTGTCTGCAATTTAATGAATATAAGTTCTTTTATATCTGTCTCTGCTAAAAGCTCAACACGATTCTGTTTATCGTCAAAATCTGATTTATTGTTTTGGCTCTCAAGTATCTTTTCTATTTTTACATCCTGCTTTATAAGCTCAGATAAAAAGCCTTCTAATATTTCAAAGTTGGCTTTGTTTCTTAACAGCTTTTTCATTGCCCAATCAAATCTTACAAGACGATTTTTCATAATTACCCCATTAAGTATCTGCCTAAATATTGCTGACAACTTTATTTCTAAAATAGAAAAGCTGTCAATGTATTAATATTTTTTTAATACAGGCACAGCAGTTAGAAATTTCCCGTCGTGCGTTTGAATCGCCCAGGCGTACCACAATAAAATCAAAGGGTTATGGTCATCAGACTATAACCCTTTTTTTATTGGTTGCGTTATGCGTGGCTTAATAAAAAATGCAATGCAATCTTAAAAACTAAAGCACAATATCCTCAAGCCCCCTACCTTTAATATGCTTTACAACAGGGTCTATAAATTGCTCCATTGTAAGCCCCATCTTAACATTGCCATCAAGAGTTCTGACTGAAAGCGTTGCTGATTCTCGCTCCTTATCGCCAATTGTAATTATAAGAGGTGTGTAATTAACTTGGGCATCGCGTATCTTCTTTTTTAGGCTCTCTGTCCTTGTATCAACCTCACATCTTATCCCATAATCTGAAAGTTTGGCACTAACATCATGGGCATAAGGTGCAAGATCATCATTAATGGGCAAAATAACAGCCTGAACAGGGGTTAGCCACAATGGAAATCTGCCTGCAAAATGCTCAACCAAAATTCCAAAAAATCGCTCAATTGAGCCATAGATTACACGGTGAATCATAATTGGGCGATGCTTTTCGTTGTCAGCACCTTTGTATGAGAGATCAAACCGTTCAGGAAGAGCCATATCAAGCTGAACAGTTCCGCACTGCCACGTTCTGCCTAAAGCATCTTTTATGTGAATATCGATCTTAGGTCCGTAAAATGCTCCGTCCCCCTCATTAATAACATAATCTTTACCATACTTGTTTAGAGCATTTTTTAGCCCATTTGTCGCCTCTTCCCATTGAGCATCAGAGCCGATAGATTTTTTAGGGCGGGTTGATAGCTCTAAATGAAACCCTAAACCAAAACAGCTATAAATCCTATTTACAAGCTGCAACACGCCAAGTATTTCGCTCTCAATCTGATCTGGGGTCATAAAGATATGGGCATCATCTTGATGAAATGCACGCACCCTAAAAAGCCCTGAGAGTGCTCCTGACATCTCGTGGCGATGCACAAGCCCAATCTCTCCCGCCCTTAGAGGCAGATCACGGTATGAGTATGAGCCTGTTTTGTATAAAAGCATTCCGCCAGGGCAGTTCATTGGTTTGATTGCATACTCCTCATTATCAACAACTGAGGTGTACATATTCTCTCGATAGTTCTCCCAATGACCGCTCTGCTCCCAAAGGTGGCGACTTAGCATAACTGGAGTCTTTGTCTCAACATACCCTGCCTTTTTGTGCTCCTCTCGCCAATATTCAAGCAGCACATTCCACATCTGCATACCTTTTGCGTGAAAAAACGGCATACCAGCAGCCTCTTGATGAAAGCTGTAAAGGTCAAGTTTTGTGCCAAGTTTTCTGTGATCTCTCTTTTTTGCCTCTTCAATAAGATACAAATATGCACTTAAATCTTTTTTATCAAAAAATGCTGTGCCATAGAGCCTCTGAAGCTGTGCTTTTGACTGATCAGCCCTCCAGTATGCTCCAGATGTTTTCATAAGTTTAATCCCCTTTATCATGCCAGTATTAGGAATGTGGGGACCGCGACACAAATCTATAAATCCACCCTGCTGGTAAAGTGAAATCTCCTGATCCACAAGCTCATTTATAAGCTCTTTTTTGTATGGATTATCTTTAAAGATATTAAGAGCCTCATCTTTAGTTACAACTTTGCGTTCAAAGGTTTGCTTTGCCTTAATAATCTTGTTTATCTCCTCTTCAATTGCTGGAAAATCCTCTTCAGAGATGGGCTTCATGTCAATATCGTAATAAAATCCATCTTCAACAACAGGACCAATTGTAAGAGCTGCATCTGGATAGAGATTTTGCACAGCTTCAGCCATAACATGAGCTGCACTATGACGCAGTATTGAAAGAGCCTCTTTATCTTTTGTTGTGATAAACTTAACTGCTGAGTCCTCTTTTATCTGTTTGGTCAAATCAAGAAGTTTTTCCCCAATCTCCATTGCAACACAGTTTTTAGCAAATCCTTCAGAGATAGAGCGTGCAATCTCCACTCCAGTTGGGAAAGATTCAAAAGTCTTTATACTATTATCTGGAAGTGTTATATTAACCGATGCTCTATTATCCATTGATTTATTGTCCATTATTCATTATCCATTATTCTTTTTAAGTTATTAGTGGTTTGAACCACTTGAGAATTTTATACAAAAGTCGTTATACAAACCAAACAAAAATTATAGAAACTGAAAGATTAAGGCAACTGCCTGAAACGGTCAAGAAAAAAAAATGATTGAATATACCCTGATAAGCTCCAACCAAGAGTTAAAAGAAGTTTGCCAAGAGCTTACAAGTCAAACGAAAATTGCAATGGACATTGAAGCTGACTCCATGCACCACTTTAAAGAGCGGGTCTGCCTGATTCAAATGGCTAATTCTAAAAGAAATTATCTGATTGATCCTTTAACTATAACCGATTTCTCCCCTTTAAAACCTATTTGCGAAACCTCAACTATAACCAAAATATTTCACGGAGCTGACTTTGACATAAGAAGCCTTGATAGAGATTTTGATATAAAAATTTCCAATCTCTTTGATACTGAAATTGCCTGTCGATTTCTCGGCATTCAAAAAAGAAACCTTGCTGCACTTCTTAAAAAACATTTTAACCTAAATATAGACAAAAGTTTTCAAAAGAGAGATTGGTCTTTGCGTCCACTCTCAAAACAGATGATTGAATACAGCATTACCGATGTTGCCTACCTTATAGAGCTTGCTGAAATTTTGAAAAAAAAGCTGATTGAATCAGGCAGACTTTCATGGGCAATGGAGGAGTTTGAGCTTCAAACAGCAGTTCGTTATGATGGGCATGAAGATACCCCGCTCTTTATGAAGTTTAAAGGTACTGGCAAAATGGGCAAAGAGAGCCTTGCCATTTTAGAGTCTCTTCTTCAGATGAGAGCCTCAATTGCAGAGCATAAAAATCTACCTCTATTTAAGATCATCAGTGCAGAATCCATCGCAACACTTACACTTAGAAAGCCTCAAAGCATGAATGAGCTAAAGCAATCAAATGCTCTAAGCCCAAAGCAGATAGCTATGTATGGAGAGCGATGCCTTGAAGCTATTATAAAAGGGCTTCAAGAGAGCCGATCATTTTCTAAGGGGGTTAAGGTGCCAAACTCACCTAAAAAGAGATTTTTAGATGCAAATTTAGCAGAGCCAGAAAAGGTCAAATCTTTAAAAGATTTAAGGCAATCTATAAGTGAAAAGACTGGAATTGAGCCAGGTTTTTTAATTAATAATGCTACAATTGCAGCCATTGCACTTTCAAAACCGCTCTCTGAAGAGGAGCTTTTAAAAATAGAGGGTACAAGAGATTGGCAGGTTGGGCTGTTAGGCAAAGAGGTCATAAAGCTATTTAAGTGATGGGGTGAAATGGTGATAGACAAATCGTGCAAAAATTCTATTAAATTTTTCATTCAAATATTAAAAAAAGAGGTGAAAGATTATTATGCTCAAAGCCATTAATCCAATAAAAACAGAAAGTTGGAAAGAACTAACAGAACATTATCAGATTATGAAAAAAGTTAAGATAAAAGAGCTTTTTGCAAAAGAGCCAAACCGTTTTGAAAATTTTTCAATAAAATGGAGAGATATTTTAGTCGATTTTTCAAAAAACATTATCACAGATAAGACCCTTACACTTTTAAGACAATTAGCAGTTGAAACTGACCTTAGCGATGCTATCAATAAGATGTTTGCAGGAGATAAAATAAATGGCACAGAAAATAGGTCTGTTCTGCACATTGCATTAAGAAACATCTCAAACAGCCCAATTGTGGTTGATGGAAAAGATGTTATGGCTGATGTAAACAGGGTTCTTAATCAGATGGAGATTTTTTCAGATAAAGTTAGAACTGGCAGATGGAAGGGCTACACAGGAAAACCGATTAAAAGCATTGTAAATATTGGGATTGGCGGGTCTGATTTAGGACCAGTTATGGTTACAGAGTGCCTAAAACCATACTGCCACAAAGATATAGATTGTTATTTTGTCTCAAATATAGATGGCACGCACATTATGGAGACGCTACGAAAAGTTGAGCCTGAGACAACACTTTTTTTAATAGCATCAAAAACCTTTACCACGCTTGAGACAATGACCAATGCCCAAACCGCAAGGGGTTGGTTTCTCTCTCATGCTAAAGATGAAAATGCGATAAAATACCATTTTGCGGCTATCTCAACAAATAAAGATGCTGTCCAAAAATTTGGGATTGCACCTGAAAATATTTTTGAGTTTTGGGATTGGGTAGGTGGTCGCTACTCTCTATGGTCTGCAATTGGGCTTTCAATTGCCTGTGCAGTTGGCTTTGATAATTTTAAGGAGCTACTTAAAGGGGCAGATGAGATGGATAACCATTTTATGAGTGCCCCATTTGATAAAAATATCCCAGTAATACTTGGGTTAATTGGAATTTGGTACACCAATTTTTGGGACGCAAAAAGTGAGGCGATTTTGCCCTATGATCAGTATATGCACAGATTCCCAGCCTATTTTCAGCAAGCAAATATGGAGAGTAACGGCAAAACAGTTGATAGAGAGGGCAATAAGATAGATTACGCAACAGGTCCAATTATTTGGGGCGAGCCAGGAACAAACGGACAGCACGCATTTTATCAGCTTATCCATCAAGGAAGCCAAATAGTGCCAGCAGATTTTCTTGCTCCAGCCATCAGCCACAACCCTGTGGGCAACCACCACAATATCTTGCTATCAAACTTTTTTGCTCAAACAAAAGCTCTTATGAACGGTAAAACTCTTGATCAGGTTATAAAAGAGATGCAGGCAAAAGGAAAAAGCGATGAAGAGATAAAAAAAGTTGCCCCACATCGCGTTTTTGAAGGCAATAGACCCACAAACTCAATTTTGTTTAAAAAGCTGACCCCAAGAACACTTGGCAGTCTGATTGCCATGTATGAGCATAAAATTTTTGTTCAAGGAGTTATTTGGAATATTTTTAGTTTTGATCAGTGGGGTGTTGAACTTGGAAAAGAGCTTGCAAATAATATCCTTCCAGAGCTTGAAAATAGTGAGCAGATAACCAGCCATGATGGCTCTACTAAAGGGCTTATAGGCGTTTTTAAGTCTATGCTCATTTGAGAAATTCGGGTGTTTTCTAAAAAAAATCAACTTAATAAAAATAATGTTATATTTGCTCTTGCCTTTACATTTATCTTTTGCTATTTTTTACAGGGGTCAAGTTATGAATGTATTTGTTTTATACTACAAAATTTTAGTGTAAAAATAATATCTTATAAAATTGTAGTTATTTGGCATTCATTGTATGAGTTTTGGAAAAATAAAGGGGGTATGTGTAAAAAACATAAAATTGAAAGCAAGAAAATTACCTATCGAAGAATTGACATCTTAAATACAAACTGAAACATAATTATATTTTAAAAAAAGGAGAAGTAAAAAAAATGAGTAAAAATCCTGATATTCTAACAATTCCTCAAGCAGCAAAATATTGTGGTGTAACTCGGATGAGTATGTGGCGTTGGGTTAAAGCTGGAAAGATAAACTCTTTCGTAACACCTGGCGGACACCACAGAATAATCAAATCTGATCTTGAAAAATCACTTAAAGCCCAAGGCATGAAGATGATGATAAGACAGATTGATGCACCAGCAAGAGTTCTTATTGTTGATGACAATGATTTGGTTGTAAAGGGTCTTGAGAAGCTCTTTATTCAAGAGTCTTTTGAGGTTGAGATAGCAAAAGATGGTTTTGAGGCTGGTGTAAAGGCAAAACAGTTCAATCCAGACCTTATCATTCTTGATCTTATGATGCCTCAGATGGACGGCTTTGAGGCTTGTAAGTTCCTTAAGAACAACGACTCAACTTCACACATCAAAATTCTTATACTCACAGGTCATGCAACTAAAGAGAATGTGAATGCTATTTTAGATGCTGGTGCTGATGATTATATGGAAAAACCAGTTGATAATGCAGAGCTTGTTGATAAATCTGAAGACCTGCTAAGGGACCTTCACTGGGTAAAAGAGCATATTAGAAATAAACGCAGAAAATAGTTGAACAATATATACATAGAGACGCATGATTTGTGTGCGTCTCTAAATTTTAATAAATCTCTAAGGATTTATGGTCAAATAATCTGCCTTTTCTGCAAACTTTGAATGTTCAATACAAAACTGTTTAAATGAAATATTCAACCCAAACTCTTCAGCACAAGTTGGTATTCCATGTTACTATTGGACTGCTCATCTTTTTAACATTTGCAGGTATATTAATATATCACTACTCATACTACTATCAGCTTAAAATGAGCAAAACTATTCAAGATAAGCTGATTCGTGTTATTCAGCAGCAGGCTGAAGTTGCAGTTTTTGCATTTAATGAAGAGATTGCCAATGAGATATTAGAAGGACTTTTAACAAGCTCCATTATAGATGGAGCAAAAATTGAATCTTCTGAAAATTTTAAGATTGAAAAGCTCTCCCACCAACTGAATGAATCTATAAACCCCAAACATATCAGCAAATATTTTGATAAAGGTGATATATATCCGCTATTTTCTCCAGTTAATTCAAATGAGCAGATAGGGTCAATTATTGTTATTCAAAATGAAGAGTATATCCAGAGCGAAGCGATAAAAGCTGCTGTAACTCAAACAACCCTAATGCTGATACAGCTTTTAATTGCTGCACTCCTTATTCTTAACACCTCAGAGCGAATTGTTAGCCAGCCAGTGGCTGATTTAGCAAGCTCAGTCTCTAACATAAAACCCGGAACAAACTCATACATACCCATAAAGCCAACACACGCTTTTGATGAGATAGGGCTTTTATCAAGAAATATAAATGCTCTTATTGCTGCAAACGAAAGATCATTAGCCCACACAATAGCAGCAAGAGAAGCAGCAGAGTCTGCAACCCGTGCAAAGAGCGAATTTTTAGCAAACATGAGCCATGAGATAAGAACTCCAATGAATGCTATCATTGGCTTTTGTGATCTTGCACTTAAAACCGGGCTATCTTCACAGCAGCACGGCTATCTATCTAAAATAGAATCTGCATCACAATCTCTTCTTAAAATTATTAACGACATTCTCGATTTTTCAAAAATAGAGGCTGGAAAATTTACAATCGAATCAGTTGATTTTAGACTTGATGAGATTATAAAAAATACAGTTGCAATGACATCTATAAGTGCAGCACAAAAGGGGCTTGAGCTTGTAAGTTCAATAGATGAAAAAACACCGCTCTTTCTTGTTGGCGACCCTCTGCATTTGGGTCAAGTTCTGCTCAATCTTACAAGCAATGCAGTTAAGTTTACTGAATCTGGTCGTATTATCGTAAAAGTAGAGCCAATAGAAGAAGCGTCAGAAAAAGAAGCATTAGAGTCAGATAGCAACTTGTCATCTAACGAGGCGAACGACAATAGCTGCTCTATTCGATTTTCAGTTTCAGATACTGGCATAGGTCTTACACCAGATCAGATTGATAAACTATTTGAGCCATTTACACAGGCAGACGCATCGGTAACCCGAAAATTTGGAGGCACTGGTCTTGGTCTTAGCATCTCAAAGCAAATTGTAGAGATGATGGGCGGCAAGATAGATGTTCAAAGCAAGTTTGGTGTTGGAAGCACATTCTTTTTTACTCTAAATTTTAATGTTAAGAGCCAGCAAACAGAAGAAGGATATACTAAAATCAAGCAAGATCAACAAAATCAGGCTGATGAAGATTTTTCATCTATAATTGGAGCAAAAATACTTCTTGTTGAGGATAACAAGATAAATCAGCAGGTTGCAACTGAAATTTTAAGAGGATTTGAGCTTATTGTTGATGTTGCACATAACGGCAAAGAGGCTGTTGATATGGCTCAAAATGGGTCGTATGAACTTATCTTGATGGATATTCAGATGCCTGTAATGAGCGGTTATGAGGCAACATCTATCATAAAAAAAGATAGCAGAGTTAGCCATATCCCAATTATTGCCATGACTGCCCACGCTATGGCTGGTGCTAAAGAGCTGTGCTTTGAGGCTGGTATGGACGATTATGTTTCAAAACCAATAGAGCCAAAGACTCTTTTGTCTATCCTTAAAAGGTGGATAGAGCCAAATATTGAGCGTAATCTATTAAAATCTGAAACAAAACAGAATAGGCAAGAAGGGATAAATAAGATAGAGGTTATCTCAAAAGATGTTGACCTGCCTGACTCTCTTCCAGGACTTGATATTAAATCTGCACTAATAAGGCTAAATGGGAATAAAAAACTCTATCGCGAACTTCTGATTGATTTTATCAAACACTACGCATCAATAACTGATGAGATTAAATTGCTCATAAATAAGGGTAACCTTGACTCTGCCTCGCGTATTGCCCATACGCTCAAAGGGGTTGGAGGCAACCTTTCAGCCCAAAAGATATTTGTTGCAGCAAAAGATTTAGAGCATAAACTCTCTAACTATCAAAAAAATAGTCTGCAAAGTGAGATAAGTAGCAATTATGGTTTAGAGTGCGATATTTTGCTCTCAAACTTAAAAAATGAGATAGATTTTGTGGTTCATGGAATTGATAAAGTTATAAAAAAATATATTTTAAACGCTATTCAAACTGACGAGCCAGTTGATCCAATTAAGGTTGCACCTATTATTTTAAAACTTGCAAAATTTCTTAACTACAACGATGCAAGCTCTTTAAACGTATTTGAATCTTTAAAAGATATTATGATAAACTCAATTTTTAGAGATTCGATTCTTAAAATGGAGGGTTATATTGATAACTTTGATTTTCCGCCAGCACTCACAATTTTAAAAAATATTGCAAAAGAGATGGATATATCTATTGAATAAGCCACTTTTTTTATCTGCCTGCCTGATTGCAGCACTTATATTTACTCTAATTATCTACATAATGGGCGTAAGAACCTCAGCATACCCATACAAAACCTCAGCAGATTATAACTATGATTTTACAAAAACAGATGCTCAAATTTTTAAACTACAACTTCACGATTCAAAATTTAAGACCCCAGTTTTAGGCAAAGATAGTTACTCAGCATTTTTAAAGCTCAAAATTGAGAGCACATTTTTAGGCAGATTCTTTGAGCCAGAGGCACAACTAATATCTGAATCAGAGCAAAATCATATTTTTGAATATTTTGAAAATGGTGCAAGCGGGATTAGATATATCAATATTTCGCCCTTGATCTCAAAATTTGAGTCTGAATACCAAATAGAGATTAAGGGAAAAAGGGCTATTTTTAAGGATCAAACTTTAGAGCTAATTTTGTTTAAAAATCAAGATATAACACGCTCCAAAATACTGATCATTGCCCCGCACCCTGACGATGCTGAGATTGCAGCTTTTGGGCTTTATAGTAGCTCAAATAGATTTAATAACAGCCAAAACATCTACATCATCACAATTACTGCTGGCGATGCTGGCACTTATCAGTATGATGAAATTTATAGCAATAAAGAGAGCCATTTTATCAAAAAGGGGAAATTAAGAACATGGAACAGCCTGACAGTCCCTTTACTTGGTGGTGTGCCTCCTGAAAATATTATCAATCTTGGATTTTTTGATGGCACGTTGCAAAAAATGTTTGAGAATAATCCAAATAGAGTAAAGGCTCTATACACTCAAATATCAGACATTAACTTTTTTAGAGAGCAGAACACCTCAGAGCTTGCCAATACTCTTGAAGGTGAGGCAAGTTGGAACTCTTTAGTCAAAAATCTTATGAATCTGATTATCAAAATTGAGCCAGATATTATTGTTAGCCCATACCCTGCAATTGATAAACACCCTGATCATAAATTTAGCTCAATTGCCCTATTTGATTCGATAAAAATGGCTGCAACAAGGCAGAGTAGCTCCCATGATATTAGAAGGGGCTATTTGTATCTCTACACAAACCATCTTGTTTTAAATGAGTATTACCCTTACGGAAAAATGGGGAGTGTGATCTCTTTGCCGCCCGCGTTTGATAGTGCCATCTATTTTAAAGCCATCTACTCGCACTATCTATCAGAAGATACGCAAAATGAGAAAATCCTCTCACTTGAGGCGATGAATGATTTACGTTTAGATACATCATGGCGTTTTTCAATAGGTGCGATAAAGATGGCAATTGCAAGTGTAAAACGTGATATTATGGGTAAAAATGTGAGCTATTATAGGCGTGCGGTTCGCAGCAATGAGCTATTTTTTGTGATTCCAATAAGCGATATTTATAATCAAGCGGTTGTTGATAAAATCAGATAAACCTTTAAATTAAAAGCACTGGAATCACACTATGTAAATCCAGTGCCTCAAAATTTAAATCAAAGGTTATAAACATCTTCCCCTTTAATCACTTTGATACTATTATCTTTTAGAATTGAGATGGCTTTATCAAGATCATGAAATCTAAATATCATGATTGCATTGTTACCCTTAGTGTTTGCAAAGGCATACATATACTCAACATTAATTCCAGCAGATGTGAGAGGATCAAGCACATTATTAAGACCACCTGGAACATCTTCTACCTCAATTGCTAAAACATTTGTCTTACCAACTGTAAACCCCTCTCTTCTTAATACTTCTTCAGCCGTTTGATTATCATTTACGATTAATCGAAGTATCCCAAAATCTGTTGTATCTGCAAGAGATAACGCCCTGATATTGACATTGGCATCTCTTAGAATAGCTGTAACCTCAGCAAGTCTGCCCGCCTTGTTTTCAAGAAAAATTGAAATCTGCTCAACCCTCATCGGTTAATACCTCCTTGTTATTATTTTATGGACAATCTATTTTTTTCTTTTGTCAATTACCCTTACAGCCTTTCCTTCGCTTCTTTGAATGGTTTTTGGCTCAACAAGTTTAATTTTAGCTGAAACCCCTAAATACTCCTTAATATCATTAGAGAGTTTTTGCTCCATATTTTGAAGAGTCTTAATCTCATCAGAAAAGAACTCCTGACCAACCTCAACCATAACTGTAAGTGTATCAAGATTATCAACTCTATCAACCACAAGCTGATAGTGGGGCTGAATCTCTCTATTTTTCATCAGCACGCTCTCAATTTGAGATGGAAAGACATTAACGCCCCTGATAATAAGCATATCATCAGTTCTGCCTGAGACCTTTTGCATTCTAACGTGCGTGCGTCCGCATACGCAAGGCTCAGGATTTAGAGATGTTATATCTCTTGTTCTATAACGGATAACTGGAAAAGCCTCTTTTGTGATTGATGTGAAAACCAGCTCCCCTGTTTCGCCGTAAGGAAGAGACTCGCCAGTCTCTGGATTTATGATCTCAGCAATAAAGTGATCTTCAAATATGTGCAGACCTTTTTGAGCCTCATAACACTCAATAGAGACACCAGGACCCATAACTTCGCTCAATCCATAAATATCAATGGCTTTAAGATGCAATTTTGCCTCAAGGTCAGCTCTCATATCTTCAGACCAAGGCTCAGCCCCAAAAATTCCAGATTTAAAGTTTAGCTCCTCAAATGAGACACCCATCTCTTGAGCAACCTCTGCAAGATGAAGAATATACGATGGTGTGCCAGTAAGAATTGTGGGCTTAAAATCTTTCATTATGATTATTTGACGTTTGGTGTTGCCACCAGAGACAGGAATTACTGATGCCCCAAGCATTTCAGCACCATAATGGACGCCAAGTCCCCCAGTAAAAAGTCCATACCCATAGGCGTTGTGAACAATATCTTGGCTTGTAGCTCCTCCAGCAGCAAGGCTTCGTGCCATAAGCTCTGCCCAAGTTGCGATGTCTCTTCGTGTGTATCCAACAACTGTAGGTTTTCCAGTTGTGCCAGAAGATGCGTGGATTCTTACCACATTTTGCATAGGAACAGCAAACATACCATAAGGGTAGTTGTCTCTTAAATCTTGCTTTACTGTAAAAGGAATTTTTTGCAGGTCTTTAAGAGTTTTTATATCAGATGGTGTAATACCAGCTTTTTTAAAGTTTTCACGATAAAACGGCACTGTTGCATAAACTCGATCAAGAGTGGCTTTAAGGCGGCTTAACTGTATGGATTCAAGAGCCTCACGGGGCATGGTTTCAAAATCCATATTATAAATTGGCATTGATCTTTTACTCCTATAACTTTTATAGCTTGTGATTTTTTAAGATAAATTACTTGGGTATAATTAAAAGATTAATCATCAAGAGTTCCAGTAAAATCTGGTTTTCGTTTTGCAAGAAATGCTGATGTTCCCTCTTTTCCATCTTTACTTGCCATACAAAGACCAAAAGCATTAGCCTCAAAACGGCAGCCAATCTCAAGATCAATATCTCTACCATAATTGACAGCCTCTTTTGCAGCACGGAGCGATACAGCACCCTTTGCAGCAATAGCATTAGCAGTTTTAAGAACCTCCTCCATCAACGATTCAGGTGGAAAGATTTTGTTTACAATGCCGTAGCTCTTTGCCTCTTCTGCTCCAAAAGTTTTTCCAGTAAATATAAGCTCTTTAGCCAAATTTGTGCCAACAAGCCTTGCAAGACGTTGAGTGCCGCCAAATCCAGGAATCAATCCAAGTGTAATTTCAGGCAGACCAAAAACAGCCTTTTCTGAGGCATAGATAAAATCGCAAGCTAAAGCAACCTCTGTGCCTCCGCCAAGTGCAAAACCATTTACCGCAGCAATCACAGGGATAGGAAGGCTCTCTAAATGTGAAAATATCTTTTGTCCAGTAGTTGAAAATCTTTTGGTTAAAAGTGGATTCATCTTTGCAAGCTCTGAGATGTCTGCACCAGCAACAAAAGCCTTTTCACCAGAACCAGTTAAAATCAAAACCCTTATATCTCTATTTTTTTCAACTTGGTTAATCAGAGTATCAAGCTCATCAAATAGAGCCTGATTTAAAGCATTAAGAGCTTTGGGTCTGTTAAATTTTATAGTTGCAATTGTGTTATCAACTTCAAAAATAAGATTTTCAAATGTCATTTTATTTTCTCCTTAATTTTATTATGTTGTATGATTTAAAACCTCTGTGGATTTGTATCTCTAATATATTTTGCAATACCATCTGTTATAGCATCGCAAAGAACATCTTGATATGTAGAGTTGGTAAGCCTTCTGCACTCTTCTGGATTGCTGATAAAAGAGGCTTCAATTAATATTGAGGGCATACTTGCACCAAGCAGAACATAAAAAGGTGCCTGCTTTACACCAAGATTTTTAGTGTGTGAGTATCTTTTGGCAATGCCACTATAAAGATTGCTCTGCACTACGGCAGCTAACCTGCTTGATTCATTAATTTTTGCATTCTTCATAAGATCATTGAGAATTGATGAGAGATCGCTAATATTTTTTCTTGATGTTGCATTTTCGCGTGCTGCAACATTAATTGCCCTCTCGTCAGTTGCAAGATTAAGATAATATGTCTCAATTCCCATAAGTCTGCTATCGTTTGAGGCGTTGCAGTGCATTGAGATAAAGAGATCAGCATTTTTTGTGTTGGCAATGGCTGTTCTCTCCTCAAGAGTTAGATAGGTATCGCTTGAGCGGGTTAAAATTACGTTGCAATCAAGTCGAGATTTTATTTTAGATGCAAGTTTTTTAGATATGGTAAGCACAACATCTTTTTCATAAACACCCCCACTGCAACCACCAGAGGCGCCAGGGTCTCTGCCCCCATGTCCTGGGTCAATTACGATAGTTTTAACTCCAAGTGCAAGCTGTTTTGCAATAGCAGATGCTTTTATTTTATCAACATTTGAACCAGGAGCAATCTGCTGTACCACCCTTGTTGTCCCCTTTGTTGCTACTCTTGTGGTCACTTGAGGCTCTTTTTTACTATTGTCTTTAGATGCAACCTTTACAGACTCCTTCTTAGATTGAGTCTGTGCATTTTCTTTTTCAGGTCGCTCTTTTGATTGGGTTTCTGATTGTTTAGCCAAAGAGTCTCTAAGGAGCTTTCTTGTGGCATCAGAGAGAATCATGGTCGATGCTTTTAAAGATTTTTTTACAGGTAGATGCTCTGCATCTTTAGAGTCGGTTTCAGACTCAATTTTAACCAGTGGTGATGAAGATTTAGTTGCTATTTTTGTAGAGGTCTTAGAAGATAATTCAGCCTCTTCTTCTGCTAAAGAAGTATCAGAAGGAGCAGCAGAAGAAGGAGGTTCCTCTAAAGTTGGCAGACTATCTTCTACAACTGTAACAGCAGATATTTTGGTCGATCTTTTTAATGATCTTTTTATAGCAAACTCCTCTTTCTCTGCTTGGTCTAAAATAGATTTATTATCATTGGGTGCAGGTTCTTTTGGCTCTTCACTCTCTACTATCTTTGGCTCTTGACTACTTTCTGATTTATCTCCCCAAACATCAACAATAATCCTAAATGGATCGCTCATTGAAAAGACTTTGTAGCTATCAAAAGATTTAATATCAACAACAACCCTAACAGTATCTTCACTGTATTGACCAGCCCTAACCTGCATTAAGAGATCATCATTTATTCGGGTATGGCTTGGAAGGTCTTTGCCTATTAACGATTTTTTAATATCTAAATAGAGCCTTTTGGGACGCTTAACTGAAGGGTCTTCATCAAGAAATTGATAGATATACCTTCTCTCATCAGAGACATTAATAACAATTCGTGTGTAGTCTGGAGTTGTCCAATATCGAAGATCAGTTATGTAGGCATCTGGTGTTGCTGCATGGCATTGTAGAGTAAATAGGCTAATCTCTATTATGCTGATATATATAGATATTATGACCATACACAGCATTGAGAGGGCAAACTTATTTAATAATGGAACTTTTAACATTTATATTCTTTGCACCTATGAATTAAATCTTTTAATACGAAAAAATATCTCGATCTTCAGATATTGTGCTGCTTTTAGGTTTAGCTTTGCGACCACTCTTTTTAAGTTCAATCTGTTTAGATTGAGCATTACCGATACTGTTTATGTCGCTATCTGAGTTTGCTTGATTGCCTCTATTTTCAATCTGCTTTAAAATATCTTTAGCTCTTAATACAACCTTTTCTGGCACTCCTGCAAGACGTGCAACCTGAATCCCATAACTTCGATTTGTTCCACCCTCAACAAGTCTGCGTAAAAAAATTATATTGTCGTTAAACTCTTTTACCGCAATATTATAATTTTTGACCCTTGGTTTTGTCTCTTCAAGTGCTATAAGTTCGTGATAATGGGTAGCAAATAGAGTTTTTACCCCTTTACCCTCAAGATCATGCAGATACTCTGCAACTGCCCACGCAATGCTCAAACCATCAAATGTGCTTGTACCACGACCAATCTCATCTAAAATCACAAGACTATTTTCAGTAGCATTATTTAAAATATTGGCGGTCTCCTCCATCTCAACCATAAATGTACTCTCTCCTTGTGATAGATTATCAAGTGCCCCAACTCTTGTGAAGATTCTATCTGTGATTGCAATGTCAGCCTCTGCTGCTGGCACAAATGAGCCTGTATGAGCCATCAGAACAATAAGTGCGACTTGACGTAATACGGTGGATTTTCCAGCCATATTCGGACCTGTGATAATTAAAATTTGATTTTTATAATTATCAAGAGTTACGCTGTTTGGCACATACCGTTCGCCATCAACTAATTTTTCTACCACAGGGTGTCGCCCGTCAGTGATAGATATAATCTGATTGTCGTTAATTTGTGGTCGAGTGTAGTTGTTTAAATCAGCATTTTCAGCAAAACAGAAAATAACATCAACAGTTGCCAAAAAACGAGCCATAGCCAATATTGATGGGGTTTTTAGGATAATCTCTTCGCGTATTTTAGAAAATATCTCATACTCAAGAGTTGCTCTTTTCTCTTCCGCATTAAGAACCTTAGATTCAACCTCTTTTAGCTCTTGAGTTATGAACCTCTCTGCGTTCACAAGGGTCTGTTTTCTTATGTAGTTATCAGGAACAGAGGCTGCCTGCCCCTTTGATACCTCTATAAAATAGCCAAAAACCTTGTTAAACTTTATCTTAAGTGAGCTTAAACCAGTTTTTTCCTTCTCTTTTAACCCCTCTTTGATTATCCACTCTTTTCCATTTTCTGATAGCTCAATAATTTGATCAAGCTCAGGATTAAAACCAGTTTTTATCATCTGCCCCTCATTTATAACCATTGGGGCATCTTCACGTATAGATAAATCAATAAGGTTGGCAATCTCTAAAAGCTCTTTGATGATACTATTTTGAACTATTGAGTTAAAATTTAAAAGGGTTGAGTTAAATTTATTAAGATTATCCAAAATCTCTGGCAACTTTAAAAGAGAGTTTTTAAGAAAGAGCAGATCACGAGCATTTGCCTGACCCATTGAGATTTTACTGCCAAGACGTTCAAGATCATAGACAGATTTTAGGGCATTTCGTAAATTTGTCCTTAACTGTTTTTGCCCAAAAGCCTCCTCAACAGCATCAAGTCTTGACTCAATATCGTATTTATCTTTTAAAGGGTAACAAAGCCAGCTTTTTAAAAGCCTTGCACCCATTGCTGTAACTGTTTTATCAAGAATATTTATAAGAGAGCCTCTTTTATCACCACGCTCAATGTTTTTTAGTAACTCAAGATTTCTGCACGATCTATCATCAATTATAAGAAAGCTATTTAGTGAGTAATATTGGATAGTTGTAATGTGTTGAGTCTCTTGAAGCTGAGTCTCTTGAATGTAAGATATAATAGCACCAGCAGCAGCAACTCCAGCAGTTAGCTCATCGCACCCAAACCCCTTTAAACTTCGTATTTTTAACTTATCCATAAGCCGCTCTTTTGCATCAGGCAGCTTAAAATTTAGCTTATCAAGATAACTTATGCTCTTGTGCTCCAACCTTTTACGGATATAGTTGCATGCTGGATCAGTTTTAAAGTTGATAGGGAGCAAAATCTCGCTTGGATCAACCCGTAAAACCTCATCTAAAATCTCATCTCCAATTTTACCGTTAATGGTTTTAGATTGGGTTGTTTTAAATGTCCCTGTTGAAATATCAAGCCATGCCATACCAACATCGTTTTCAACCAAGCATAGTGCAAGAATATAGTTGTTCGAGGCTCTATCAAGCAGATTTTCATTTAAAATCATGCCAGGGGTTATGACCCGAACAACCTCACGCCGCACCAAACCCTTTGCCTCTGAGGCATCTTCAACCTGTTCACACACTGCAACCTTGCAGCCGTTTTCAATCAGTTTTGAGATATAGATGTCAGCCGCTCGATATGGCACACCACACATTGGAATAGCATCATCTTGCTGCTTGTTTCGAGAGGTGAGGGCGATCTCTAAAATTGCAGATGCTTTTACTGCGTCTGAGTGAAACATCTCATAGAAATCACCCATTCTGTAGAATAGAATTGAATCAGGATACCTCTTTTTGATGGCAAAATATTGCTCCATCATAGGGGTAGTGGTTTGAGTGGTCATGTTCTCTGCTTTGAATCACAATCTTAATCTTTTAAAAGAGGGGTCTCGTTATTTGGCAAAGCGTTATTAGAGGAGAGATTTTCTTCCCTCTTTTCAAGATTGTCAGGATTAGATGGGGCTTTAAAATTTTCAAGTTCAGCTTTTAGTGATTCAATAGTTTCAACTTGGGATACAATAGTTTTATTAAGCTGTTTTATGCTCTTCATTGATCTAAATTTTGAGACCAGACTAAGATAGCCAGCAATTAAGATTCCTATAGCTAAACATCCACCAAAAAAGGCAACATTTTGAACTTCAGGGGCTGTCCATTGAAATTTTTCAGGAACAAGAATAAAGATTAGAGCCTGTTTTGCAAAAAAATATCCTCTGTTTTGGTAAATAACAAGTGCTACAAAAACAACAACAAGCAATCCTAATGTAATTTTAATCTTTTTCATCGTGCATCTCCAATCGGATTTTTATGGTAAATTCAATGTCAAATCAATGACTTTAACTAAAAATGTTACTGGATAATAGAGCAATAATATATTTTTTTCAATCCCTTAGTTTTTTAAGAGCAATATTTTTACCATCTCTTTAAATCAAGATTGGATTAAAAAAATTTACACTGCAATTGGCAATTTTAGGATTACCAAATAGACTCCAGTTAAGACTATCAAATGGTATCGCTTTTAGTATCTCTGCAACTGATATGTGAAGATGGGGTAAAATTTTCGATTTTTTTGTTGAGGTATCAGCAACTTTTCCGATTATCTGCCCCTTAAATATCTCCATGCCACGCTTTAAATTAGTTTGGGTTTTAATGTGGGAGTAAATAACCACAATGGTTGATTTTAAATTGTTGTTGTAAAATGGGTATTTTGCAACAACTGACTGCCCCAAAAAATCATCGCAAATATTTAATATCACCCCATCAGCCACTGCAGGCACAAGAGTTGTCGAATCAAACGATAAGATAACTGATGGCTCTTTCGAGTACCTGTAAAAAGTGATGTCAACCCCTTCGTGAGGGGTCAATCTATTTCCCCAATCTGCCCACCACTTCAAATCGCTTTGAAACAACATGCCAGAGTAAAATAGCCACTCTAAATTATGGGCAGACAGATTGTTTATAATTGCAATTGATTTTAAAAATTCTTGAAAAATAATCGCCTCACTAAACCGTCAACCATTTGAGATTACTGCATTATCTTATCTAAACCCCTAATTAGTCCAACGTAACTTTTAACTTTACGGATAGCCAAGAGCGTTCCTTGAATATAAGGCTCTGCCCCTGCTCCAGCATCATGGCGAATGGTCAGACGCTCATCTTTTGCACCAAATAGTGCTTCAATACTTAGAACATAGTTTGGAAGGCGAATCGAGTGTATTTGATTGCCGTTTAAGGTTGCTCCACGACTCTGCCTCTCTCCGATTGTCTGTTCAACTGGATAGGTAGGCTCTGGCTTTTTGATCTCAGATAGACGAAATGCCAACTCTCTTGCAGTTCCACTTGGCGAATCTTGCTTAGAGTCTGATGCGTAATCAATTATCTCCCATTGCGATAGATATTTTGCAGCTTCACAGGCAAATCGTTGTAGTAAAACAGCGGTAATTGCAAAGTTGCCAGCAGCTATTACGCCAACTTTATGCTCTAACGCAGCCTGATTAATCTCAATAAAATCGTTATCTGTCAATCCAGAAGAGCCTATCACAACAGAGACACCTTTAGATATAGCACTCATAACATTAGCTTTAACTACGTCTGCCTTTGTGTAGTCAACCAATACGTCAGTTGGGCTAAGAAGAGCATCCTCTACAGAGCCTTTAATAGTAATATCGCTCTTTAAATCCAAAACATCTTGTAATTTATGCCCCTTATGTGTTCGTGCAACAGCACCAACAAGGTTTAAGTCATCAGATTTTGAGATTGCAACACAAAGAGGTTTGCCAACCCACCCAGTAGCTCCAGCAATAGATACATTTAGCTTCATAATTTTAAAATTCCACTCCATAATTAATTGTTTGTAACTTCTATGCCATGATTTATGTAGAGCATACAACCCCAAATGATAAAATCCAATTTAAAAATGGTTAGAGATAAAAAAAATCTTGACAGCCTCTTACTCTCCATGTAGAAAACTCCATATTTTTTAAGAGCGGGAATAACTCAGTGGTAGAGTGCGACCTTGCCAAGGTCGAAGTCGCGGGTTCAAATCCCGTTTCCCGCTCCAATCTCATCGTTTTACCTCCCAAATATTTTCCCCTCTTATTTACCTGACTATTGACTTTTTTTCAAAATCCTAACAGATTAACATCTTAAAAGTTTATATTTAAGCAGTAGTTTTTATCGTTTATTTCTATACATGTTTTAAACGAGTAAAATCTCTATTTTAATCTGGCAATAATGTCCATTTAACTTAGGAGTAAATTAACAATGTCAGCTTCTACCTTCTCTGTTTATGATATGATCAAAAGAAATGCCATGCTGTTTCCAGACGAGACAGCAATTGTAGATGGTGAGAAATCGCTCACTTTCCATCAATTTTTTATTGAGGTAAACTCACTTGCCTCTGAAATCTCTCGCTGTGGAGTTAAAGCATCTCAAAGCGTTGCAGCTCTTGCAATGAACAGGTACGAATATCTTGCTCTTTATGGTGCGACCTCTGCAATTGGTGCGATACTTGTGCCGTTAAATTGGCGGCTATCGCAAGATGAGTTAGGATACATACTTCAAGATTCTGACTCAAAGATTCTATTTTTTGACTCAACTCAGAGCCAAATTGCCGATGCCTTAAAATGTGAAAAGAAACTTGATATATCTTGTTTTGATAAGAGAGAATCTTGCAATTTTACCCCATTTTTTCACCAAAAAGATGATATTTTTACCCTAATCTATACTGCTGCAGTTGCTGGAAAGCCAAGAGGAGCTGCTCTATCTCACAACAACATCATTGCATCTAATCTTCAAACCTGTCTTACAATGAATATAGGCAAATCCGATGCCTATTTAAACATGCTGCCACTTTTTCACATAACTGGCATGAATCTATCCCTTGCCGTGATGCAGATGGGTGGGAAAAATGTGATTATGGAGAAATTTAACGCTCAAGAGGCTCTTAAAATAATAGAGAATCAAAGAGTTACACTCATGGCGAGCTTTCCGCCAATTTTAACAAATATTATGGAGGAGATGGAGAAAGCAGAGAGAACTTACAACATATCATCGCTAAAACATACAGTTGGCATAGATTCACCCCAAAATATTGCAAAATTTTGCGAAAAAACATCAAGCAGATTCTGGATTCTCTACGGTCAAAGCGAGACATCTGGATTTGTAACTCTATCTGACGCTTTAGAGTGCCCGGGATCTGCGGGTCGTCAGTGCTGCATCTCAAATATGGCAATTGTTGATGAAAATGGTTCGATAGTTCCTTGCAATGAGAGCGGAGAGATTGCTGTTCGCGGTCCTCTTGTCTTTCAAGGATTTTGGAAAAATGGGGGATTTGACACATCAACCATCAGAAATGGTTGGCATCTTACTGGTGATGTTGGTCGTATTGACTCTAATGGCTATCTCTGGTTTGAGGGTAGAAAACCTGAAAAAGAGCTGATTAAACCGGGCGGCGAAAACGTATATCCTGCTGAGGTTGAGAGTGTGATTTTAGAGCACCCTGACGTTGAAGCTACAAGCGTTATTGGTGTCCCTGACCCAAAATTTGGGGAAGGGGTTAAAGCTGTTTGCGTGCTAAAATCTGGCTCTGAGTTATCGGCAAAAGAGCTTATCGAATTTGTGGGATCACGTATTGCTCGATATAAAAAGCCAGGGTACGTTGAGTTTGTCCAAAGTTTGCCCCAAAAAAGCGATGGCTCTATTGATCGTAAAAAGGTTAAAGAGCTTTATGGTAGCGGAGCTTAAAAAGGTTTTAATACGCATTTATTATGGTATCTGATTTAATAAAACAGCGATATGATCTTGCCCCTTCTGATCCTGGTGTCTATCTGATGAAAGATATTCAGGGGCGGATCATCTATGTTGGAAAGGCAAAAAATCTTAAAAAGAGGCTTGCATCATATTTTGTACGAGAGTCTGGGCACGATAATAAGACCACTCTTCTTATTAAAAATATCGCAGATTTTGATATTATTATAACCTCAACAGAGCACGAAGCCCTTATTCTTGAAGCCACTTTAATAAAAAAGCATAAACCTAAGTACAACATCTTTTTAAAAGATGGAAAAAATTACCCCTGTTTTCGTATCGACACTACTGAAGATTACCCTCTTTTGCAGGTTGTAAGAAAGATTAAAAATGATGGTGCTACCTACTTTGGACCATACTCATCAGGGCATAACATCAAAACAGTATTAAGGCAGGTTAATCGAATATTTAAACTTAGAAAATGTCGCGATAGAAATTTTCAAAATCGAACACGACCATGTATTCAGTTTCAGATAAAGGCGTGTTTAGGACCATGTTGCAACAAGGTTCCAGTTGAAATTTATAAAAAAATGGTTGGTGATGTAGCCCTATTTCTTAAAGGTAGATCGCCAGATTTGGTAAAAAGACTGAAAAAAGAGATGGCACAAGAGGCTGAGAATCAGGAGTTTGAAAAGGCAGCCTATATAAGAGATACCATATTTGCGATTGAGAGAAGTCTTGAGCAGCAGATTGCAGTATCAGCAGATTTGATGGATAGAGATGTTGTAGCCTCTGTCGAAAAAGAGGGCAGAGCAGTGGTTACGCTTCTTTTTGTTCGCTCTGGTTATGTGGTGGGCACTGAGCACCATCTATTTGACGTTAAGTTAAATCTAAATGTTGTTGATAGCGATAACTTAGATACCACAACTATTAAAAGTGCAACATCTAAAATATTGGAGGCTTTTTTAAAGCAGTATTATCAAGCTGGACGATTTATTCCATCACAAATACTTACAGCAGAAAATTTTGAAGATAAAGCTCTTCTTGAAGAGGCTCTTAGCTTGGCAAAAGGTAAAAAGGTCAATATTTTAGTGCCTGAGCGTGGGGAAAAGAGGCTAATTGTTGATATGGCAATCAACAACGCACAAAGAGAGCTTGAGACCTCTATTTTAAAAAATAACGAAAATAGCCAGATTCTAACAACGCTGCAAAAATCTCTTGGAATGGAAAATTATCCAAAAAGGATTGAGTGTTTTGATAACTCAAATATTGCTGGCACTGATCCTGTCTCATCAATGGTGGTCTTTATAGATGGAGAGCTTGCAAAATCTCTTTATCGTAAATTTATCATTAAAAGCGTTAAAGGGCATGACGACTATGCCTATATGACAGAGGTACTTACAAGGCGATTTTCGATTCAAAGTGATGCTAATATTGGAAAAAATGGGGATATGGATCTGCCAGACCTTTTAGTTGTTGATGGTGGTAAGGGGCAGCTCTCAATGGCAATGGCTGTTTTATCAGATTTAGAGCTAAAAAGACCTGAACTAAAGGGCAAAATTAAGGTCATTGGTCTTGCTAAAAAAGATTTGGAAAAAGGCGAAACTCACGATAAAGTTTATGTTTGGGGTAGAAGTAATCCAATTAATATGACGCAATCATCTCAGTCAATTAAGGCTCTCTACCTTCTTCAACGTCTGCGTGATGAGGCTCACCGTTTTGCGATAACTTTTCAGAGACAGAGAAGGGCAAAACGTGCTGAGTTGTCGATTTTAGATGGAGTTGAAGGGGTTGGCAAAAAGAGAAAAGCTATGCTACTTGCCCATTTTAAGGGTATAAGTGCGATGAAAATGGCAACTGTTGAGGAGATTGCAGCCCTGCCCGGGATGTCGAAAAGTGTGGCTGAAAAATTAAAGATAGCTTTAGGGGAATAGATATGAAAACTGAGCAATTATTAAACAAAATCGAAATATTACCACCAGAACTTCAAAAACAAGTATCTGATTTTGTGTTGTTTTTATGCAAGCAAAACCAACAACAACTTATCAAAAAAAGAACAGTTGGAGAATATAGAGGCAAAATTCGTATTCATAAAGATTTTGACGCAGAATTAGAATTGGTGAGCAGGAATAAATATGAAAAACCAAAACTATAAAAAAATGTTCATCACAGACCTTGATGGAACTCTGTTTACTGATAATAAACAGATAAGCCAGCTTGATTTTGACTCCCTTGAGATGTTGGGCAAAATGGGGATTGTCAGAGTCTTTGCTACTGGACGCTCTTTATACTCGTTTCAAAAGGCTTTTGAGCAGATTGGATTTGATAAAAATTCATACGATAAACTGCCTGTTGACTATCTTGTATTTTCAACTGGAGCGGGAATTATGGAGTTAACAAGGGAAGATATAATAAATTTAGAGCCAAAAATTATAAAAAAGCACTCCTTAACCACAGATGATGTGATCCATATTGCTGATTACTTTAACTCTCTTAAATTAGATTACATGATTCACAGACCAGTGCCAGATTCGCACTATTTTATCTACAAAGAGCACAATAGAAAAGAGGGCAAATCTCTAAAATCTGATTTTAACCTTAGAGTTGAGATATACCAAGATTTTATAAAAAAGATAGATTACGCAGGATCGGTAAGAGATTTTGGAGAGGCGACCGAACTTCTTAGCATTGTGCCAGCTCAATATGGACATAAAACAGCAGATATGATAGAGCAGGCTCTCTCTAAATTTAGCGTCGTGAGGGCAACCTCCCCTTTAGATGGCTCTTCTGTCTGGATTGAGGTTTTTAACAAAATGGTCTCTAAAAGTCAGGCAATCTCTTGGCTTGCTGGTGAGCTTGGAGTCAAACAGCAAGATGTAGGGGCAGTTGGCAATGACTACAATGATCTTGATATGCTCAAATGGGCGAGTCATAGCTTTATCGTTAAAAATGCCCCTAAATCGTTAAAAGAGAAACTGACAGGTAACAAGCAATTTCAAGAGGTTAAAGCTAATAACAAGAGCGGAGTTGCAGATGCAATCAATATCTTTTTAAAACATTAAAAATAGCACTCAAATCAGACAAAAGGAGCAATTTATGCGACTGCTTAATATCTACACCCTATCAGTAGTTATGGGTGCGATTATTTTATCTTTAGATTTGCTGATTGAGCGTTTTATTCCAAGCTCTTTGCACTCTCTATTTATGTTTATAGCCATTGTTTTTACCATATTTTTAGTTGTTGGTGTGATGAAGTTTAATTCTAATATGTTAGAGCAAGAGCTTCATAAAGAGCGAACAAAGCTTAAAGAGAGTAAAGATCGTTATGAACATTTGGCAGATAACCTTAAAGATAGAATGATCTTTTTTACACACTCATTAGATGGAGAGCTTATCTATGTTAGTCAAGGTTTTAACCTTTTACGTATATGTTCTCCAAATGAGGCTATCGGAATGGCTTGGAAAGATATTATTCCATGGACACCTGAATCTGTTGCTTTAGCAGTTGAGCATAATAAAAAAATATTAGAAGGCACGGGTTATAATACCCCTCTTGAGATGTCATACATTAATAAAGATGGTAAAAGGCACTATCTTCTGATTTATGAATTTCCAGTCTATAGCCACGAAAGGGCAGAGAGAGTTATTGAAGGGGTTGCCATAGACATAACTGAGCAAAAGAGACAAGAGGAGGATACAAAAATATTGATGCAGGCAATAGAGAATACCCCCAACTCTGTTGTAATTACTGATACTGACGGCAAGATAGCCTATGTTAATCTATCTTTTACAAAGGCAACTGGATACACAAAAGAGGAGGCAATTGGCAACAATCCGCGAGTATTAAAATCTGGATTACATGATGATAATTTTTATAAACAGATGTGGGAGACTCTATCAAGCGGTGCAACATGGAGAGGCGAGATAGCCAATAAAAGAAAAGATGGGAGCATATTTTGGGAGCTTGCTTCAATATCTCCCATACAAGATGAAGATGGAAATATAAAAAATTACGTTGCTGTTAAAGATGATATTACTGATCACAAAGAGCTTGAGAGGCTTAAAGATGATGTTGACCGAATAATGCGCCATGACCTAAAATCTCCTCTTAACGCAATAATTGGATTTCCTAAAGTTTTACAGACAAGCAGCAATCTTAACGAAAATCAGATAAAAATTATCAAGATGATTGAGAGTGCTGGTAAAAAGATGCTTGAGATGATCGATAACTCCTTAGATATGTTTAAGATGGAGTCTGGAACGTACGTATATATTCCAAAAATGGTTGATGTAATTTCTGTTATTTTGAAGATCATTGACCAGAGCTACTCAAGGTTATCTGGAAAAGATTTAGAGTGCAAAGTTATCTTAAATGGAATATCGATCGTAGAAGATAAAAGTGAGAAGCAAACGCTTTTAATTTTATCAGAAGAGAGGCTTTTGTACTCTCTTTTATCTAATCTATTTATCAATGCAATTGAGGCGTCCCCTGAAAATGAGAAGATAACATTTGAGATAACAGAGCAGCCAGCAGCAGATAATTTTGCTCCCAATAGCGTTGGCAATGGTATTGTTGATAATTTAGTGGTGGTTACTCTACACAATAAAGGTGCAGTTCCAAAGTCTGTTAGAGAATATTTTTTTGAAAAATATAAAACTTATGGCAAAACATCAGGAACTGGTTTAGGGACATATTCTGCAAAACTTCTTGCTACTGCAATGAGATACAAAATAGAGATGGATACATCAGATGAAAATAACGAGACAACAATCACCCTATTAATTCCAACAAAGAGGGTGTAAAATTTTAACTTACAAAAATTTATCAGGAGAGATTTTTTAGATTTTATGGACAAAATAATAGTAACAGTTATTGGCAAAGATAGACCAGGCATTATTGCTGCTGTCTCCAAGAGCCTTTATCTTATGGGGTGCAATCTTCAGAATGTAAATCAGATGATCTTGCAAAATCAATTTGCAGGATTTTTTGTTGTTGAGCTTCCTTTAAATTTAACAATTGAGGCTATATTAAAGCAGCTTGAAGATGATTTAAAAGGGTTAAATTTAAAGGTTCATGCTGATAGAGTTGAAGATGCAAACCACTCAAACAGCGACAAAGCTCTTAAAAATGCAAAGTCAAGCAATGGTTGTGATATATTTTTTATAACAACAATAGGTCCAGATCAAAAGGGGCTTGTGGCTCGCTTTACTGAGATCATAGCCTCTTATAGTGTCAATATTGTTAATCTTACTGCAATATTTAAAGGCGGAGATGATCCAACAGCTAATATTATGTGCTATCAGGTAGAGATAAAACCTGACACAGATCAATCAGGGCTGTTTAAGAGCATAAGAGATAAGGCGTCAGAGCTTGGACTTGATATAAGTATTCAGCATAAAAATATATTTGAGACCATTAACAAAATATAAAACCATAATTTAGGAAAATGAAAATATGTTTAACTCTCAAGAGATCATCTCAACAATAGAGATGGTTAAGAATGAACACCTTGACGTTCGTGCTGTAACCCTTGGTGTCAATCTGTTTGACTGCGTAAGCCATGATTTAACCACCTTTAAAAACAATATCCGCTCTAAAATTATAAAAAAGGCTGAAAATCTTGTTAGCACCTGCAATATGGTGGGTGAAAAGTATGGGATTGAGGTTGTTAATAAGCGAATCTCAATTAGCCCAATTGCTTTGGTTGGGGCACCATTTTCAGCTTCTCAAATGGTGGAGATTGCCCACACGCTCAACGATATTGCAAGGGAGGTCAATATTGACTTTTTGGGCGGATTTTCTGCTCTTGTTGAAAAGGGAATGGCTACTGGAGATTGTGCCTTGATTGAGGCTCTGCCTGAAGCTCTTGCACAAACTCAGAGGCTTTGTGCTTCTGTTAATGTTGCAACTACACGCTCAGGAATCAATATGGACGCTGTTCTTAAGATGGCTCATGCAATTAAAAGGGCTTCAGAGCTTTCAAAATCTGATGATGGTCTTGCCTGTGCAAAGTTGTGCGTTTTTGCCAACATTCCGCAAGATATGCCATTTATGGCTGGAGCATATTTAGGGGTAGGCGAGGCTGATGCTGTTATAAATGTTGGTGTAAGTGGACCTGGTGTTGTTAAAAAGGCAATTGAAAGGGCAATTGAAACATCACCAAATCTTGATCTTGGCAAAATTGCTGAGATTATAAAAAATACAGCCTGTAAGGTTACAAGGGTAGGTGAGTTGATTGGCAGAGAGGTTGCTGAAAATTTAAATATCAAATTTGGTGTGGTTGATCTGTCGCTTGCCCCAACACCTACGGTTGGAGATAGCATTGGCGAGATTTTCCAAACTTTGGGGTTGACAAGTATTGGAGTTCCTGGCTCCACTGCTGCTTTGGCAATGCTAAATGATGCAGTCAAAAAAGGTGGTGCTTTTGCAAGCTCTCATGTTGGAGGGTTAAGCGGAGCATTCATACCAGTAAGCGAAGATTTAAACATTGCTGAGGCTGCTGCAAATGGCTATCTCTCAATTGAAAAACTTGAAGCTATGACCTGTGTTTGCTCAGTTGGTCTTGATATGGTGCCAGTTCCGGGCGATATTTCTGAAGAGACTTTAGCTGGAATTATTGCTGATGAGATGGCTATTGGCATGATCAACAACAAAACAACAGCAACAAGAATCATTCCTGTTCCTGGCAAAAAGGCTGGTGAAAAGGTGAGTTTTGGCGGTCTTCTTGGAGAGGCAACAATAATGAATGTTCCTCATGCCACAAATAAAGATAGCTTTGTAACCAGAGGTGGCAGGATTCCAGCACCGATTCACAGTTTAAAGAATTAAAATCAACATTTTTTTTTAAAAAAGGCGTAAAAAAGGTTTGGCTACAATAACAGAAACAACAATTACAAACAGTGATGTTACAGTAAAAGATGAGAGCAGAAGAGTAAATATGCAGATAATCTTTGCACTTACGCTTGTTCACTTTACTGGAGATTTTTACAGCTCATTTGCAAGCCCCTTAATCCCTGTGTTTGTGGATAAACTCTCTCTATCCCTTGCTCAAGTCGGGCTTATGACTGGCTTAGTTAGGCTTTTATCTTTTGTGATTCAGCCGTGTGTTGGCTATCTTGCTGATCGCTATCAGACAAGGGCATTTATCTTTTGTGGACTTCTATTTACGATTGTATTTATTCCCCTCTCTGGAATTGCACCAAATTACTATATTTTGCTTTTAATGATGGCTATTGGCTCAGTTGGCTCATCAATGTTTCACCCATCAGTTACTGGAATGGTTCCGCTTTACAGCGGCTCAAAAAAGGCGTTTGCACTATCAATATTTAATACAGGTGGAACTTTTGCGTTTGGTGTGGGTCCTATCTTTATCTCTTGGTATGTTGCAACATTTGGATTAGAAAAGATGCCTTTAACAATGTTAATCGGCTTTGTCTCTTTTTTTATCTGCCTTAATTATATTCCAATGCCAGTTAGCGAAGGCTTTAAAAACACTGGATTTATAGGCTCTTTAAAGGAGAGCATTGGAGAGGTTTGGAAGCCTATTGCACTTATCTGGTTGGTGATGGTGCTACGCTCAATTGTGGCTCAATCATACATGACATTTATGCCTGTCTATCTATCTAAGAATGGTCATGATCTTGTGGCTGTTGGTATGATTGTTGCTCTTTTTATCATTGCTGGAACTATAAGCGGGCTTTTGGCAGGATACTCATCAGATAGGCTCGGCTATAAATCTATATTTACAGCAACAAATATATTTATGGTTCCAGCAACTCTGCTCTACTTGAGGCTACCTGACAACTGGGTCTATTTAGGTGCTTTTGTTGCTGGATTTTTTGTTTTAGCATCTTTACCACTTGGTGTTGCAATGGCTCAAACCCTTGCACCAAAAGGAAGATCAATGGTCTCAAGCCTTATGATGGGTCTTGCTTATGGTCTTGGCGGGGTTGCATCTCCTATTGTGGGAAAACTTGCTGATATTTACTCAATTGAGTCTGTTCTCTTTTATATTGCGTTTTTACCAGTGATTAGCATCTTTATTATTGCAAAATTTCCTGATGTTAGATCGACAAATTAACCTCTTATATTTTTGCTATTTTTCAATTAAATCAACAAACCAACGGGTGATTGTATCAAGAAACAGCCACCCGTCAGGTGTTAATCTCAATCTATCCCCATCTGTTGGACATTCTTCTTCTTCTCCCCATGCTCTTTGTTTAATCTCATCTATAACGCTATTTAGACCCTTTAACCCTTTAAAATATTTTAGCTCAACCCCTTTTTCTGTTCTAAGACCAACCATTGTATATTCAATCAGACGCTGATTATCTGTTAATATCTCTTTTTCTGCTATTGGCAATCTGCCTTGATTGACCATTAAGATATATTTTTCAACACTTTTAATATTCCAAAATCGTTCAGATTGACCGTTATAGGAGTGGGCAGATGGTCCAAATCCTAAATATTTAACCATCTGCCAATATTTTTTATTGTGCTTCGATTGGTGCTCATAGCTTGAGGCAAAATTTGATACTTCATAATGGCAAAAGCTGTTAGCTGTTAAATATTTTGATGTTAATCTAAAAAGAGATGCCACACTTTCATCATCAAGCGGAGTTATATAGCCCCTTTTATAAGCCCTAAACATAGGGGTTTCAGGCTCATAACTTAGCATGTAGCACGATAGATGTTCAGGGCTGTACTCAAGTGCAGAATTAAGATCGTTTAGCCACAAATTTTGCCTCTCATCTGGCAACCCATAGATAAGATCAAAGCCAATATCATCAAATCCAGCATCTCTTGCAGATAAGATTGTTTTTTGTGCATCATCTGAAGAGTGAACTCTTTTAAGAAAGTTGAGCTTATTATTGTCAAAAGATTGAACCCCAATGCTTAAACGATTTACCCCAATTTTTTTTATCTCTTTTAGATAGTTGTATCTGCTCAAAGAGCCATCTTTTATCTTATTAGGATTAAGGCTACCTGGGTTGACTTCAAACGTAATTTGCAAATTTTCACTAACTTTGTCAGCCAAACTTTTACTGCTTGCAAGTTTAAAGTTTTTGGCAACTGCTGATAAGATTTTTTCCAACTCTTCAGATGTCAAAAGAGATGGAGTGCCTCCGCCAAAATAGATTGTATCAACAACAAGATCAGTATCAGAGCGAAGTTCAATCTCTTTTAACAGGGCTAAGATAAAAGGCTCTTTTAGAGATAGCTCAGAGATTGAATAAAAATCGCAATATGGGCATTTTTTGATGCAAAATGGGATATGTATATAGATTCCTGCATGTTTAGCGGACAAATGGCTTTGTTTTTGATAATTCATATAAATTTAACCATATTTACTATTTTTATTACAGCAATTCTAAATTTGAAAATTTATCCTGTTTTAGGGATTTTGAGTTGTTCGAA
>JADFZO010000035.1 GCA_015232465.1 Desulfamplus sp. | reverse complement strand
ATCTTCAGTTGAGGTTAAATTTTTAGATGATACTGATTATGAGACTCTCTATGATGAGCTTAGATTTCGGGTGTTAAATATCAAAAATCAACTGCCACAAGGTGCTGATGACCCTCTATTTTTTTATGTTGATACAAAGATGTGGATACCTGTAATTGTGGTCAACCTTATCGGTGATCTTGAAAATCGCACCTTAAAACTTTTGGCAGATGAGCTAAAGAGCAATCTTATTAAAATTGATGGTGTTCAATCTGTCGATATTTCTGGAGAGTATGACAAAGAGTTTCATGTCAATATTGATCCTATTAAACTGAGACAACTTGGAGTTGCCTTTAGCGATGTTGCAAATGCGATTAGTTCATACAACACAAGAATACCAACAGGGAGATTTAAAAAATCTCATCAAAATATAATGCTTGATACAGGCACAATTTTGGATTCCCAACAAAAGGTGCTTGATGTTGTGGTAAGAAGAGATGGAGACGGAAATTTTATATATGTTCGCGATTTAACCGCATCATCAGGGGTAAGCCACAGAGACCCAGATACAATAGCATCGGTAAATGGAGAGAGCACAATTAAGCTCCTTGTTCAAAAAGAGGATAGTGCCAACTCTGTTACTATTGCAAATAGAGTTAAAGAGCTTGCAAGTGAGTTTGAGACAAGCCATAAATCAGATGAATTATCTATTGTAACTACTTATGACTCAACTGTTGAGATAAACGAATCTGTAAATACACTTGGCGGTAATCTAATTCTTGGAATGAGCTTAGTTACACTGATCTTATGGCTAACCCTTGGATTTAGAAATGCAATGCTAACAGCTATTGGTATTCCATTCTCATTTTTGGTAACTCTGATTATTGTTAAATATTCAGGACAATCTATCAATACAATCAGTCTTTTTTCATTTGTGCTGGTATCTGGAATTATTGTTGATGATGCAATTATTATTGTTGAGAATGTCCATCGCCACTTTGAGATGGGTAAAACTCTGCAAGACTCTGTAATTGATGGTACATCAGAGGTTATTTTACCAATTTCAAGTTCAGCACTGACAACAATTTTGGCATTTTTACCAATGCTCATTATGACAGGCACAACTGGCGATTTTTTCAGCGTCATTCCAAAAGCTGTAACCTTTGCCTTGATTGCATCTCTCTTAGAGGCTATTTTTATTCTGCCTATCCACATTATTGATTGGGGGCATAAAAGAGATAAAGCGGTTGATATGGCATTAAAGGCAATACCAGATTTAGAAGTCAACAAAAATAGTGAGCAAAATAAGGGGCTTAGATTTAAACTCTTTGGCTTAATGTGGAGATTTTACAACTTTATTCTCACCTCTCTTTTAAATCACAAAATTATTGGACTACTTACAATAACTGCCATTTTTTTAGTTGCACTGGCTATGATGATTCTATCTGTAACTGGATTTGTCCCTTTAATTAAGGTTAAATTTTTTGAAGATAGCTATCTGCGTTATCACATTGCCTTTAAGATGCCCCCTGGCACTTCAGTTGAAGGGACAGACAGAGTTATACGAGATATTTCAAGCTATATTCTCTCTTTTGGAAAAGCTGAAGTTGGTAGTGTAAATGGTGTGGCTGGAATGATGGAGACCAAAGATTATGAGCAGCATCGCTCTCAGCATTATGGCAACATTGTTGTTGAGATGCCACCGCAACAAGATATGAATCTGCCTGATGTAAAAGATAATGATGTTAATAGTTATCTTGATATTGTAAGAGATAGGCTCAATAAATTTGCTGATGCTAAACATAAAGAGTGGGGAGGTTGTCCTGTTATGGATATTTTTGGAGAAAATACAGGACCTCCAGTTGGCAAAGCTGTTAATATTAGAATCTCTGCTGGAACAATTGAAGAGGCTCAGGTTGTATCTGATAAGATGCTTGAGCATCTAAGAAAAGAGCCAGCATTTGCTGATCTTGTCAATCTTGACGATAATCGTGCTGATAATCAAAAGGTTGTGCGTCATAGAGTTGAGCCTAAAAAAGCACTTATATATGGTTTAAATTCACGCATGGCAACTGGGCTTATTGCAGGCACTTTAAATGGAATGAGCGGCGGAAATTTTAGGGTTGATGGCGAGGAGATTCCAATTTTAGTTCGTCTTGCAAGGGGCGAGGATAATGTAGGTAGTAATCAAGATGGTCAAAAATCTGGCATCTTAAATCCCACTGATATTCTTGAGGTGCCGATAATTGAGCACAGCTTAACCCCGATTTACATAGGCGATATTGCCACAGCAGAGTATGTAGAAGAGCCAGATATTCGTAACAGATACAACGGAAAACCAACTCTCACCATCACAGCAGATATAAAAGATGGCTCACAACTCTCTGCTGGTAGGGTTACTCTGCTTGCATCTGACTATTTTGAAAAGATCGCCCCAATGTACCCTGGAGTAACCTTAAATTTTGGAGGCGAATTTGAGAGCACATCAAGGGCTTATAAATCTTTGATGTTTGCCTTTTTAATTGCAGTTATGGGAATTTATCTTGTTTTATCTTCCCAATTTAACGACTATTTGCAGCCTTTAATTATTTTGTCTGCAATTGCTTTTGCATTTATTGGGGTTGTGTTTGGAATGTTCTTTACCCGTTCAGTATTTACAATCGGCAGCTTTCTTGCTGTGGTTGGACTTTCAGGAGTTGCGGTAAATGATGCTATTGTGCTTATTGACTTTATGAATAAGGAGAGAGAGAGGGGTTTATCTTTGCGTGAAGCTATTATAAGCTCATGCAAAGCACGTATGAGACCAGTTATAATAACTACCTTTACAACTATGTTGGGAATGTTGCCAATGGTTATTGGAATCCCACAAAAATCAATCACTTGGGCACCTATGGCAACTGCTTTTGTTACTGGGCTCTCCTGTGCTACAATGCTGATACTTCTTTTTATTCCAGTTGAGTATGAGATGACAGAGAGGTTTAAAGGCTGGTTAAAAAGGGCAAAAATTTAGTTTTTTGTAGGGGTGTTGTACACTCGCTCTTCCCTACAAGTTTAATCATTAGCCTAAGGAAATTTATCTGCTTAGGCTTTTAAAAATACTACTTAAAATTTGGAGGAAAAAATGAAAAAGCTACGCTCGTTAATTATCTCTTTAGCCATTATAACTATAATGGTTTCAAATGGTTATGCACTTGAGTTTAAAAACATTGTCGTATTTGGAGATAGCTTAAGCGATAATGGTAATCTCTTCTCTTTTACTGGCTCATACCCACCTGAGCCATATTATCAAGGTCGAATCTCTAATGGTCCTGTTTGGTATGATTATCTTGTTGAAGAGCTTGGCGTTACAGGCATAACTCTAAATTATGCTTATGCAGGGGCACAGACAGGCTACACAAATGTAAATGATGACGATTTTAATGCTGATCTACCCGGTTTCTTAGACGAGGTTGAGTCGTATCTCTCTATGGCAGCCTTATCAATAAAATTTCCCAGTGCATTTGCAATGCCAAAAGATACCCTTTTTATTGTGTGGGTTGGTGGAAATGATATGCTCAGTCTAAACAATCCTGTTACAGCAACAGCACAGGTAGCAGAATCTATAGCAAATATCCAAACAGCCCTATTATCTTTAATTGAGGCTGGTGCTTCTAACTTTCTTATTATGAATATTCCTGATTTGGGACAAACTCCAAGAGCCAATACAAATCCAACACTATCTGCTTTAGCAACCCAAATTTCAGCAGGATTTAATGACGGGGTTGATCAGGTGATCTATGCTCTAAATCAAAACTATCCAAATATTAAAATTAACCAACTTGATGCCTTTTCACTGCTTGGCGATTTTATTGGAAACAGCTCATTTTATGGTTTTACAAACATTGACAAGGCTCAGCTAAACAAAGAAGAAGGGTTTATAAATGAAGGGATTTATCTATTTTGGGACGATATTCACCCAACAACATCAGCACACAAAATTATTGCAAAAAAGGTTGCTGAAGCTATAAATTGCGAAAACTGCAAAGCCAATTTCCCATATTTTGAAGCTGATTTTACTCTAAAAGTTCCCTCAGCCAAGTTAGGCGATAATAGATATGGATTTTCGCTTGTTCCGTATCAAAATCCAGCCGAACCTGACAGAGCCTTTTGGGTGTTAGATGCTGATAGTGTAGAGGTAAAATAGCTAATAAAGATCATAAAGTGAGTTTTTTTACTCAATCTTTTTAAAAGTATATAATCCGTAAGCTATGATCAATTTTAAAAAAATTTTCCAAAATAGTGGTTGTAAGGGTAGTAAAAAGCTCTTGCAACCACATTTTTCAGGCTATCTTCAAAACGATTTAGCCAAATTTTTTTTTGCCTAATAGCTGGAGTCTTTATATTTCAGCTCATCTTTTTTATCTATCTTCTTAAATCTAATTTTGAGCTTTTCCAAACACTCAAAACCTTAAACAGCAATCTATCTGATCTAAATTTAACAGAATCTGCTTATATCGCAATCTATGCAGCCCCTACTGGCAGAGTTCTTGACTCACTTGGAGAGATTTTTCCAGCGTTTGCTGGTGCTCTATTTATCTCTTTGACTGCTGGGGTGGCTATTTCAGCAATAGTATCAATTTTAATCTTTATCTGCACAAATTTTAAAAATCCTCTATTTTTTAAGAGATATTTTAAAAATAGGTTAGTTATCGTATTTATATTTAGTTATCTCATTACAGCTATATTTTACTATTTAAATGGCGATAGATCGATTTTTCTAAGAGCACGAGATTATCTTTTATTATCAAATAGTTTGGGGCAACAGCTAAATGATTTTTACTATAAATATTCCCCCTACGCTGTAGAGGCAATTAAGCCAACTTTTAAAGATCAGCAATCAGAAAAATTTCAAATAGATTTTCTAAAAATTATCAAAATTTTCTCTTTATTTGGTTTAGTTGTTGTGTTGCCAATCTTAATCTATTTATGGCTCTTTTTAATATTTTATTGCATTACAAATTCAACTCTTGCATCTGGAGCAATTAACATTTTAATATTTTTATCTATATTTTATCTGCTCTACCCGTTAGCTTTTATCTATGAGCCAATACCAATTGATAAGATGCTTAACCATTCAGATTACAAAATAAGAGTTGAGGGGTTAAAAACTCTTTGCAAATCCAAAAATGGTGAGTCTATCTGGAGCTACCCTCAATCTATTGAAAGAGTTATGATGCAAGGAGATATTGTTGAAAAATATTGGCTTGCAAACGCATTTGGAGCAGCCAAAAACTCAAAAGCATTGCCCTATATTGAACAGCTAATTGATGATAAATCTATCAATGTTCAGTGTGCAGCAATTGGTGCTATGGCAAATATCTCTATCTCTTTATCTGGAGATGAAAAAAGAGTTTTTGTTAAAAAATCAGCATCTATTTTTAAATATATTATAGCCAATACCAACTACTGGTATGTTCAAAAAAGGGCATACATAGCTTTAAAAAGAGTCTCTGAAACCTAACCTCACACCCTAAAACCTCCCACAATCTTATTTAGCTTTGCTGCCATATCTTTTAGCTCTTTTGCACTTGATTTTATAGTAATGCTGCTTTGAGCCATCTGTTTTGCTTCGCTGCCAACAATCTCAATCTCTTTTGTGATCTTATTGGCAAATGACGATGTTGTGCCAACTGTGCTACTTACATCCTCTATACCAATTGCGGTTTGAGAGATATTTTCTGCAATCTCACGAGTTGAGTTTGACTGCTCTGACACTGCTATTGATATTTTTGAGACAATCTGATTTACCCCATCTATGACATCTGCAATCTCGTTTATCTCTTTGAGTGTTGAGGCTGTTGTAGTCTGAACATCTCCAATCTGTCCTTTTATCTCAAGCGTTGCCTCTGCTGTCTGTTTTGCAAGGTTTTTAATCTCTCCAGCCACTACGGCAAAACCCTTACCAGCCTCTCCTGCTCTTGCTGCCTCAATTGTGGCATTTAGAGCAAGAAGATTTGTCTGAGCAGAAATATCTGTTATCAACTCAACAACCTTACCAATCTCCTTTGCAAAGCCTCCCAACTTTGACATATTTTGAGCCGCCCCCTTTGTTTTAATAACCGCATTTTCAGAGATGCTCTTTGACTCTTCACTATTTTGTTTTATCGCCTCTATGGTATGGGCTATCTGTTCAGCCATTGATGCCACCATTGAGACGCTCTTTGATGAGCTTTGCATAGTTGCTGCTGCACCATTTAAGCTACTACTCATAGTTTGTGCAGATACTGAAACATTTTCAGCCATATTAGAGGTGTGATCAATACCAGCGTTAAGATGGGTTGCAATATCTAAAAGCTCGTCTGAGGAGCTATCCATTCTACTTGACTGTTTTCCTATCTGCCCAATACTCTCCTGAAGGTTTTTCACAAATTGGTTAAACTCTACAGCCAGCTCACCAATCTCATCTTGGCTATTAACATTAAGCCTTAGAGCTAAATCTCCTTTGGCAATATTTTTTATCTGCTCAATTGCTCCATTTATTGGTCTTATAATAGTGCCAGAAAATAGTGCAATTGCAATTCCAGTAATAAGAATAGAGACAAGACCGATGATTACACATAGAATCGTGATTTTATGGGTATCTTCAAGCACACTATTTATTGGGATATTAACAAGAAAAGACCATGGTGCATCAGTTTTAGCTATATCAATTGGCACAAATATTGTTTGAACTTCAGCCTTTAGGGTATCTGAATAGTCTGTCATACTAAAAAAAGAGCCTGATTCAATAGCTTTACCAGCCTCTTGCCACCCTTTTTTTGCGATCTCAATCTCTGAGCCTATTTTTGATGCCTCTGTGTGTGCAACATATCTGCCCGTATTGGATATTACGCTTGCATCTCCACTTCCAAATGGATGAATCTCATTTACCATTTTGCTTATATCTTCAAGTGTAATATCAATTCCCACAATGCCAATGCAACTCTCTTTATCCATGATTGGCACGCAAGCACTTGTCATCAAAACATTTAAATCTTCATCTTCGTAAGGCTCAATAAGAACCGCTTGTTTTGAGTTTTTGGGTAAAGAGTAGTAATCGTTCTCCATATACTCTTTATACTGATCTTGTGTAAAAGAGTTGTCAGCTTCAATTTGGCTGCCGTTTCTGTAAAACCATGAGTAGTAAGAGATGTTGTCGTAAAGAGTATCTGGATCAACCATAACCCAGACACCTTTAAAATAGCCATTTTTTTCAAGAATCTGCCTAACTATATTGTCTAAAATTAGGGGGTCTGGTTTAAGATTACTTGTTTTTATCCCCTCAATGGTTTGAGCCAAGACTGCTGATGAGTCCATAGCGTGGTCAATCTTTGATTTTACAACGCTGCTGTATCTATACGCCATTTCAGAGGCTCTATCTAAAGCACTCTTTTTAGCCATTATGCCAGATTTTACAGCAATAAATGAGATAGTAAGGGAAAATGTTATGACTACAACAGAGCAGATCGTTAAAAGCATTTTTGCCCTTAATTTTAATTTTTTAAGCATGAATCTCTCCTTTATGAGCTTAAATAGTGTGCCAAATTATTTTGATTTAAGAAAATTCATTCTTGAAAAATCATCAATAACATAATAGTTCTAACTAAACACAATTATAGTTTTGTATGATGATTATTTTGCACCTTTCAATAATCCAATTTTTAAGCAATAGCAATAATAAGGAGCATATTTCAATATATATGTCAGATCAATATTTTATAAAGCAGGTTGATGTTGATGAGCCAGTAGAGACAATTTTTGGTTGGCACGAAAATTTAGGGGCATTTGAGAGGCTAACCCCGCCATGGATGCGACTTAAAAACATAGACAAATCAGGCGATGGAATTAAAGTTGGAGCAAAGGTTAGCATGGATATATGCTTTGGAGGAGTACCATTTCCTATCAGGGCTGAACATATTGGGTATGAAAAAAATATCTTTTTTAAAGATAGGCTCTATGGTGGTATCTTTTCAAAATGGGAGCATACCCATAAATTTTTTAACCTCTCTTTAGATATATCTAATAAATCCAATAAACTCTCAATGCTTGAAGATAGAATTGACTACAATCTCTATTTTCATGTTCCTAATAAGTTGCACAATTTAATAAAATCAGAGATTTACAGGCTCTTTAACTATCGCCATACTGTGATGGTCAATGATCTTAAACGCCATAAAGATTTTAGCCATATTTTAAACTCAAACCCTAATTTGCCACGAAATTTGACCTTTTTAATATCTGGTGCAAGCGGACCCGTTGGAAACTCGCTTATACCATTTTTAACAACTGGGGGGCATCGAGTTATTAAATTGGTTAGGCGAAAATCTCAAAATAGCGATGAGATTGAGTGGAATCCTTACAAAGGTGAGCTTGATCTTCTTGATTTTATTGATTGTAAATCTTCTGATAGATCAAAATGTAAAAGCAAATATAACAACAATAAAATTGATGTTGTTATCAATCTAAATGGCTACAACATTGGCTCTGGTAGATGGACAGAGAAAGCAAAAGAGATGATAGTCAAAAGCAGAAATCTATCTACCAAACTTCTTGCAGATAAAATATCAACTCTGCCAAAAGAGCTTAGACCAGCAGCTTTTATATCTGCATCTGCAACTGGATTTTACGGCGATTGCGGGGACTCATGCGTTGATGAAAATAGTTGTAGCGGTGATCTTTTTATATCTGAAGTGTGCAAAGATTGGGAATCTTGTGCAAAAAAAGCTCAAGATTGCGGTATTCGCACAGTGTTTGCAAGAATGGGGGTTGTTTTAACGCCTGCTGGCGGGGCATTAGAGAGGCTTCTTCCAGCTTTTATGGTTGGATTAGGGGCACAAATTGGCAGTGGAAATCAGTATATGAGTTGGATCAGCATGGACGATCTTATCTACTCTCTTTACCACATAGTTCAAAAACAGGAGATTGATGGGGCAATTAATCTCATCTCCCCAAATCCAGTAACAAATAAAGAGTTTACAGCAACTCTTGCAAATGTTCTATCAAGACCCGCACCTTTTAAAATTCCTGAAAAGTTAATTCATATTTTGTGGGGTAAAATGGGAGAGGAGATTTTACTTGCCAGCACAAGAGTTGTGCCAGAAAAACTTGTTGGCTCTGGTTTTAGATTCTCATACCCTAAACTTGAAGAGGCTCTAAGGCATCTGATAGGCAAAGATTACAAAAAATAAAAATTAAGGAGATACTTTAATGGCTTACAGTTTAAAATTTTTTTTTAGTATAATGATGATAGTTGCCCTCTGTTTTGGGTATGCTGCAATCTATTTTCCTCTTGAAAACTATGATTTTGAGAGGCTTCACATCTTTTTATTTAACCTTTGCACAGGAGGGACAATTCTCCTCTATTTTACAGAAGGGATAGGTCGCATATCTCTTCGCACAGGCTTATTTTTAGCTCTATCGCTATTTTACGCTTTTTTTGCCTTTTTTGAGATATATCCAATGACAATAATTATCTCGTTGGGGTTAGCCTCAATTGTTGAGAGCTTACGCATTGAGCGATTTTCCATATTTCCATCAGGTTTTTTCTCAATGAAAGAGAGCGTCTCTGCAAAGTTTCATCAGGCATCTCTTTTGTGCCTATCAATTGGGCTTATAATGTCAACAGCAGTTATTATAAATAACGAGTATATCCATGCTGTAACTATGGATAAGTTGGTTCTCAACACATTTTTTCTTGGTTTTTCCTTTCCATTATCATTGATAACACTCTCTGTTATATTCTCTATGATAAGGTTAAACAGCGATGCTTTAGAGAGCCAATTTAGCTGCCCTGTTAGTAGCTCTTCAACCCGCCTCTGTCAACAAGAGGAGATAACCATTAAGAGCATCTTATCTAACCCTACACTCTCAAACAATATTGTCTCAGTTGCATGTTTTTGGGCAATAAATCTTGGCGTTATAATCTTTTTTATATTTATTCTATTTGAAAAATTCTATCCGCAACTTGTTGTAACCTCAATCTTGTTTATAGCTGTAATTACTGTTTTTCGTCTCTATAGAAAATTTGGGCAGAAGATGCAGCAAAAACAGTTCTTATCATCTGGTATTGGATTTTTAATTGCAACTGCAATAACTGGAATTGTCTATATATTTTATCAGATGTCTCCTGAATATGATCCAACAAACACCAAATGGCTACTTAGGATTCATGTATTTGCCTCACTTTATGGCTGGAATTTGTGCGGTCTTGCTGTGATATGCAGATTTCAAGATTTTCCAATAAGATTGCACTCTGGTTTAGTGATTGCAATCCACTGGCTTACAGCCCTTGTGCTTGCCCCACTTGGTGCAAATTTTGCCTTTGTCGCTATAATGGCTGTTGCGGGTTATATCTTTATTGTTCTTACCCTATTTTTTAGCAATGTCAGCAAACGGGTATCGTAACAATTAACATAAATCTATTTAACTTAATCTAAATTAGCATTAAGGCAAAAATATGAGCCAAATTCAGAGACTTGAGAAGTTTCTTTCTCTATTTTCATCAGATAACAAGGTGTTGGTTGTAATCAATGCAGACCCTGATGCAATTGCGAGTGCAACTGCAATAAAGCGTATTTTATGGAGAAAGGTAAGCGAGGTTAAGATAACCTATTTTAACGAGATAAGAAGACCTGATAACCTTACAATGCTGCGGGTTTTAGATATTGATATAATCCCAATGAAAAAGATTGACCATAAAAAATTTGATAAGTTTGTGGTTGTTGACTCTCAGCCTGACCACCATGAGTGTTTTGCAATGTTTCGTTATGATGCAATTATTGATCACCACCCGTTATCGTGCGACTCTGCTGATTTTAATGATATTCGCCCTGAATATGGGTCATGCTCAACAATGATGACAGAATATATAAAAGCTGCTGATATAAAGCCTTCAGAGCACTTAGCAACTGCCCTAATAATGGGAATCAAGACCGATACAAAGGGATTTTTAAGGCATACTGCAATGGAAGATGTGCGGGCATTTCAGTTTTTATACAGATATGCCAACCCATCGCTCATAGCCAGAATTGAAAATGCAGAACTGCGAGAAAAAGACCTTGATTTTATTGCAAAAGCTATCAGAAGAAAAAAGATTCTCAACAACAGGATATATTCACATACAGGAAAGATTGAGACCCCTGACCAATGCGTCATAACAGCCGATTTTTTTATGAAGATTGATAGCGTGAACTGGAGCATAGTATCTGGTATTTACGATAAAAAGCTTATTATTATTGTCCGAAATGATGGACTTCGTAAAAGTGCTGGAAAAGCTGTAAAAGAGGCTTTTGGCTCAATTGGCTCTGCTGGAGGGCATCGCTCTATGGCAAGGGTTGAGATAAAGGTTCAAGAGCTTGAAAATGGGCTTGAGGCATCAGAGACAGTTGATCCAACAGCTAATACTGCTGTTGCAGAGTGGATAATTGAGAGGATAGAGATGCACGCTGGCATTAAAACAGCGTAGTAGTCATTGGTTGATGGCATTTATATTGCATAAAAATATATTTAAATTAGATTTAGATTTAAGTTTTGGCAGTCAACTAATAATTTCATGGAGGTAGAGCTATGAGACTTAAAGATATAAAAAACAACCTAAATATTGTAAATGCCGTTGATTGGGATATGACCCCTGAAGAGGCGATTGCTCTTCATCTTGAGTGGGGGCAACTAAGAGGTCTAAATTATTACAGAGACAGCAACCACGAGACAATATATTTTTCAATTAATAACTGGAAAAACCCCCCTATTGTCTCATTGGTAAAAAGAAAAGGGTTTGATTCAGAGGAGCTTTTAAATTTTAGAATGCCAGAGAGGCTTGAAAAAAATTTTATTGAGTCAAATGGGAAACATAAAGGGGTTTTTGCTATTGAGGGCGAGGTTAAAGATTGGCTTAAAAAGGAGCTTAACTGTTAAAATAGCCAAATATCTCTATTAATTTTTTGATGTATTGTGTGTAGGGGCGTAGCATGCTACGCCCCTTGTGTTTTTACGAATTAGGGTGTGTAGCACACGCTATACACCTACATTTTTTACTCTTTAGAGAAATCCTCTTTTGAAGCTCCGCAAACTGGGCATTTCCAATCATCTGGAAGTTTTGAAAAATCTGTTCCGGGGTCAACTCCATTATCAGGATCACCTACTGCTGGGTCATAAACATATCCACAAAGATCACATACATACTTGTCCATAACTATCACTCTCCTTAAAATTCTAAAATATTACCTGTTTGATTAATAAATAAACTCTTTGAACAATACAACCTAAAAAGCCTTACCAGACTCAATCCCGATTGATTTTAAAACATAAGCAAGCGGGCAAAAGCCTGTAAATGAGGCTTGTATAAGGTTTAACCCTACAAAACCAGTCAGCCATAGCCAGTGAATGCTATGAGAGACCGCAAAAATTACACTCAAAAGAACTACACTTCCAGCAAAAGCAAAAACTATCTTATCAATATTCATCAGCTCTATCTCCTAACTATAATTTAGACAAATCTATCAAAAACTTTTTAATACTTCATCTCATCTTTAGTCAATTTACCCTTAAATAGATTATAAGTCCACAACTGATAGGCAATAACTATTGGGATAAATACAATAACAACGCCAAGCATGATTTTGAGAGTCAATGGGCTTGATGAGTCGTTAAATGCTGTAAGGTTGTATTTTGCATCTAAAAGCGATGGAAAGAGCACAGGAAAAAGTCCAATTACACCAAAAAATATGCAGCTTACAATCGTAAGGGCAGAGGAGCACCATGCTTTAAAATACTCCTTTTTTGAGAGATAAAGTTTAACCATAAAAAGAGATGCAACAGATATAATAATAATAACCATAAATTGGGGTGTATCTAAGTAGTTCTGATACAGATTTGTCGCAAAGGCAGAAGCAATTAAAAATATAACAGCCACAGGCACAAGAGCCAACCATATCTTATCTGCAAGTGCTGTAACCCTTGCATGAAGATCACCTTCGCTCTTCATGGCAAGCCAATTTGCACCGTGAAGCATAAAGAGCAAAAGAAATAAAATTCCGCCAAGAAGGCCATAAGGATTTAAGAGCATCAAGATATTGCCATGATAAAGCCCCTGTCCATCAAACGGGATACCTCTAAAGATGTTGGCAAATGCAACGCCAAATAGAAGTGCTGGAAGAAAACTGCCGATAAATATGCACAAATCCCAAACCCGTTTCCAACTATCACTCTCGATTTGACCTCTAAATTCAAATGCAACACCCCTTAAAATCAGGGCAAACAGAATAAGCAGAAGCGGGGTGTAAAGGGTAGAGAACATAACAGCATAAACCTTAGGAAATGCAGCAAAGGTTACGCCGCCAGCAGTGATAAGCCAAACCTCATTGCCGTCCCAAAAGGGTCCAATTGAGTTGATCATAGTCCGTTTATCATCTTCAGACTTTCCAAGAAATGGGTAGAGAGTTCCAACACCAAAGTCAAAACCATCTGTCATAAAAAATATTGCCCACAAAAGACCCCAGAGAAAAAACCATATTGTTTCAAGAATCATCTTTATAAACTCCTTAATTAAATAATTAAATTTTTAAAAAAATTAATTGAGGTTACTCCAATAAACTATTAATTGGTTAATAAAATCAATGTTTTACACTAACCTCTATAGGAGCTGGACCCTTTAGAGCATGTTTTCCAATAAGATAGTAGGCAACACCGCCAAGAAGACCATAAATTACAATAAATGCAATCAGTGAGATCATAACTTGATAACCATGCACAGGCGATACTGCATCTGATGTTTTCATAAGACCATAAACAATCCACGGCTGACGACCAACTTCAGCCAGCACCCAGCCCATCTCAATTGCAATGTATGGAAGCGGGATAGAAAATAGCATTATTTTAAGAAAAATTGGAGATTCCATGAGCTTATCTCTTCTAAACCAGCCATAAACCATCAAAACAATAAATAGAGTGCCAAGACCAACCATAGTTCTAAAGGCTATAAAGGTTATTGCAACAGGCGGTATCTCATCTTTTGGAAAGTCATTTAATCCTCTGACAGATGCGTTAAAATCGTGATAACCAAGAAAACTTAAAAGACCTGGAATTGAACCTATCTCAATGAGATTTTTACCTGCATCTTGGTCAGGAATAGCAAACATAATAAGGGGAGCTTTAGTCTGCGTCTCCCAATGTGCTTCCATTGCAGCAAGTTTTGCAGGCTGTACCTCTGCTACATGGGTTCCATGAAGATCGCCTGTAAATCCTGTTATTAGTGAAGCTGCAAGACCAAAAACAAGGGCAATTCTAAATGAGCGTGTGAAAAAATCTACATGTTGCTTTTTTAAAAGATGCCAAGCACTAATTCCCATCACAAAAAAGGCAGAGAGAAGACAGGCAGAAGGAATAACATGCAAAATTTCAAGAATGGCAAATTTATTGAACAGCACTTCAAAAAAATCTGTCATTTCAGCCCTTCCGTTTCTGATAGTGTAGCCCACAGGGTGCTGCATAAATCCGTTAGCAGTAAGAATCCAGACAGCAGACAGATTTCCTGCAATTGCAATAACCCACATAACTGCAGCATGAGCTTTAGCAGACAGCTTTTTCCAGCCAAATACCCAGATTCCTATAAATGTTGACTCTAAGAAGAAGGCAACAGAGGCTTCAATGGCGAGCAAAGAGCCAAAAACATCGCCCACATACTCAGAGTAACGAGACCAATTTGTACCAAACTGAAACTCTAAAGTGATACCAGTTACAACCCCTACTGCAAAGTTGATAAGAAAAATCTTTCCCCAGAATTTTGTCATCTGAAGATAGACCTTATCACCTGTTCGGACATACTGGGTCTCCATCCATGCAATAATAATGGAAAGCCCCAGTGTTAAAGGGACAAAAAGAAAATGAAACATGGTTGCAACGGCAAATTGCAGCCGGGACAGAAAAACAGGATCCATGATATCCTCCCAAAAAATTGTTAAATTGTTAAAATTTGCCAACAAGACTCTTTATTTTTCTTAACTTTGCAACAAACCAGAAAATAAAAAATATTTCAAGAAATAAAGCAATTGATATGCCATTTTATCAATATTAAAAAATATCACTATCTAAAAATGCTAATGAAGCATATTTGTCTCACTACAACTCGTGGATCATGAGACACTTTGTGTTTTATCGTTTTAATTAGAGCCAAGATTTAAAAATGTAAGGGTGAATCTTGCTGCCCCCTTACAAAAAAACTAAATCTATAACCAATCTCTTTATATAAAGCTGGTATGATAGGTGCATAATTTTTCAATAAATTACTTAAATGGAGGGCTATTGTGCCATGCTAAAAAAAGAGTGTGATAAAAATATCCAAAAGACCCTTGAGCTTGCTGATGCAATGATACTTCTTGCAATGCAGGGCGATGATGCAAGAGAGGATTCTGGGTGCGGGGTTCTTTATGGGACTTTACTTGATTCTGGCTTTAAACTAAAACAACTCGCATCAAAAGAAAAAGAGGCTCACATAAAAAAGGGGTGGTGGAGAGATGAAGAGACCTGTAATTGATATAAGCGAGTGCGTTTTATGCGATATTTGCATTGATATATGCCCTGATGTTTTTATTAAAAATCAAGCTGGATACATTGAGATTAAAGATAATCTTTCAGAGGAGATTTATAAATCTCTTGAAGATGATATAAATGAGGCTATAAAAAATTGCAGAGGAGATTGTCTATCATGGGGCTAAGAAAAGTTAAACAACAGGTCTATGAGCTACTTTTGCTTGATGATGAAAAAAAGGCGGTTGAGGAGCTTCTTAAAATATCTCCAGCAAAATCTATAAATCCTCTCTTTTCATTCATACAAAACTCAGACGAGGCAATAAAGTGGCGTGCCGTAAGGGCAATGGGGCAGGTTGTGGCACAGATAGCATTAGAAAATCTTGAGTCTGCAAGAGTTGTGATGAGGCGGCTTATGTGGAGTCTTAACGATGAGTCTGGAGGTATTGGCTGGGGTGCTCCTGAAGCTATGGGTGAGATTATGGCTCAAGATAAACGGCTTTATGATGAGTATTATAAAATTCTTTTATCCTACTTAGATGAAGATGGAAATTTTCTTGAGTATGAGCCGTTAAGAAAAGGGGCGATTTGGGCTGTGGAGCGTCTATCATCACCCGCTTTACTTTTTTCCTCTTCTTGATTGAGTTATAGAATCAATTCGCATCTCATAAAATGGTCTATCTGGATTGTCGTTATTTAAAACCTGATATATTTTTGAACTCCTTATATCCTCATTAACCTTCATAGCAGAGTGAGTCGCTTTAATCTGAGTTCCAGCAAACATAAAACCATTAACAACCACACCAGGAGACCTCTTTTTTAGAACAGCCTTTTTTTGATCTTCATACCACTTTTGAAAATCATTTCTCTCGTTTATAAGATCATGAATTTTTAAATTACAATCTTTTGTCTTTGCCCGAATTGAATTTAATCTGTTTTGATTAACTTCATGCTCGTGAAATAGCTTGTTTAAAGTTCTTTCAGCTTTGGCGATATTTTTATCAAGATCTCCTATCTTTTCGTTCATACGCTCTTTTACAGCACTGCTGGTAGCTCTATTTCTCTCATTTAACGTAGAAGTCTTCTCAGCTAACATCCTCTCTTGAACCCTTGACATATCAGATAATGTGTTAAGTTGCTCAAAAATTTGTTTTTCACAATCTTTGTACGCCTCATCAAGCGATTCAATCTCTTTTTTTGATGATACAATCTCTTGATTAAGGCTGCCAATAGCGTTATTTGCATGAGCATCAGCACCGGGAAATAGATTGCATGGAGACGATGTATTGCTTCCTATCTCTTTTGCCTCAATCCCCTTTGCTGCATGAATTGTTGATGCAACAATTCTGCCCCTTGGAATTATAACTTTACCGCTTGTGATAATAGTGCAATCAATTATCTCCTTTTCAATAACAACATCGCCTCGAGCAGAGACAGTGCTCTTTTGCATAGATTGGGCAACAAGTAGATTGCCTCCAGAATTAATATTTGCACCTATGATATTATTTTTAACAATTATGTTGTTCTCAACATTGACCTCACCAGAATCAATATCAGTAACAGTAAGGTTATCAGCAGTTACACAAAATCCGGGTAGTAGTGTCCCGCTCACATTGACATCACCTCCAAATATGATGTTTCCAGTCTTAAAATCTACATTTCCATCAACTCTCTTTTCGTGAATAACACTTATTTTACCACTAAGCGTCAAATCTGGTCTGCCTTTGACCGTTGTGGTTACTGTAAATCCATCTTTAGAGATTATAGCCCCCTTTCCACAGCTAAGATTTACATCAACAAGTTGTGGAGTTAGAATCTCAATACCTGTAATTGTGCTCCCCTTTATTGGTAGTATAAGAGGAATTTTTTGAGCCAAAATAGCCCCTTCAGAGACTATCAGTATCTCACCTCGATCTCTGTAATCAAATTTGCCAGAGATAAGCTCTCTGCCAATCCGTCTATTCTCATCTTCAAAAAAATATTTTATAGATGCGTTACGTCCATACTGTGCAGCTCTTCCCTTTGCAATCACAAAAGATTCTCTCTTTTTTTCAGATGCCCTTTTAAAAAAAAGCTCAATGTCAATATCATTTGCCAAACCATAAATTATGTTGTGCGTTTTAAGCAGATACTTTAAACCATCAGTATTCATGCCCTTAAGCATCTCACCAATAAGCCTTATTGTTGCCTCCATATCGTCATTGGTTATGCTAAGCTCAAACGTTTTATTATCTCCAATTGTAAAGACCCGCTTTTTACCCTGGTTTTCTTTTTGTTTGCTCAAAGCTGGTTTTACGTGAATTAAACTATCTATCTTGTCTGCTTGCTCTTTTGAGAGTATGCCATTTGATAGCATAATATCTCTTATTTTTCTAACCTCAAAATCTTTAGTAAAATCAAGAAGCTGCTCCTCAAGCACCTGCAATACCTCTGATTCTGTTGCAAAGTTTTTATCAATAGCTATCTTGCAAAATAGTTTATCAACAGCCCTCTGCCTGAAATAATATTGTTTTCTTTTGTTTAACAAAATCTTATTTTCTAAAGAGTCAACTTTACCAAAACTCTGTTTGCCAATAAGCTCTGATGGAGATTTTGATATATCCTCTTTTTCCGAGTAGGTCATATCAATTATGATTGAGTCCTTTTGCTCTTCAGTCAAAATATTTTCAGCAATCAAAATATCGCCAATATGGCGACAGATAGATGTGTTTGTAAACTCGTTTGACTGTATCATAAGGCATCTTTTAACATCAGCTACGCTTGCCCCATACTCTTTTGCCGCAATTGTTCCAAAAGATTTACCTATCTTTCTTCTGGCTGCTGCAATGAGTTTGCCCATATCCTCTGACGATATAAGCCCCTTTTCAAACATGATATTTTCAATAGATACCTCTCTGCCAGCTTGACGCGCATTTTGCATTTCAGCCATTGCAGTATCAAGCTGCCTACGGGTAATAAATCCGTTATGAAGTGCTATTGCCCCAAGTGTCATGTCATTGCGGTAATCGTTAAATTTTTTTATATCTTTTTGCATAATATTGGGGTTAAAGCACTCCAACTCACCGCCTAAACAGTCCGAGTTTTTAAACTTTTCAGGAGAAAAAAGAGCATGGTGGACAATTAAATCAAGCTCGTCCATTCTCCAAGGCTTTAAGATACACCTATGGACAATACCTTGATTAACTGCTGCTGCAAAAATCTCTTTATCTGTATAACTAGACATAAGAACTCTTATGGCATCTGGCAGAAGCTCCATTACAGATTCAAACATCTGGATACCAGTCATTTGAGGCATCCTCTGATCTGATATAATTAGAAAAATATCCTCTCCATCTTTTCTGTTTGAGATAAGCTCAAGAGCAGCACTACTGTCAGCAGCAGAGATAACATTATACTGATCTGAAGATAAAACCATCTCCAACATCTTTAGAATAGAGTCTTGATCATCAACAATTAGTATTGATTTTATCTGCTTGTTTTCAGCCTCGATGCTATTATTATCAGCCATAATTATTTTAGCCTTTTATCTGATTTAAAAAACTTTTACTGCAACAGAGCTGTTAGTTTGTCTTTAACTTCGTTATATGTGTGGGTTATTTCAAACTCTGGGAACTCTTTTACAACATTGTCTGGTGGTCTGAAAAAGAACCCATGATGCGCCTCTTTTAGCATTGCTGTATCGTTGTATGAGTCGCCAAAGGCAATGGTTGTGTAGTTAAGCCCCTTTAGAGCCTTGATTGCCTGCTTTTTTTGGTTTGCTTGACGAAGTTTATAATCAGCAATTTTCCCCTTATCGTCAATAACTAAACTGTGGCAGAGAAGAGTTGGATAGTCGAGCTTTTTCATTAATGGTCTTGCAAACTCCTCAAAAGTGTCTGACAAAATAATTATTTGAGATTGCTCTCGTATCCAGTTAAGTGCCTCTAAAGCCCCATCAAGAGGCTCAATAGTTGCAATAATATCTGTAATATCTTTGAGTTTAAGGGAGTGTTTATCAAGCACCTCAAGCCTCTTTGTCATTAAAACATCGTAGTCGCTTATCTCTCTTGTTGTCAGTTTTAGCTCATCAATTCCAGTCTTTTGTGCAACATTTATCCATATTTCAGGAACAAATACACCCTCAAGGTCAGAGCAGATTATCTTCATTATTTTTTTATCCTTTTTGTTTATTAATTTTAATTTAGTTAAGTTGTAATATCCTCTTCAATTCTTATGACAACAGGATTTTCAGGAATTGCATCAAGCTCTGAAATCTCCTTTAACGCTTGCTGAACATCTCTTTCAACTGCCCTGTGCGTTATCATGAAAACTGGAACTGGTCCATTGGCTTGTCTGCCCTTTTGGTGCACAGATTGAATACTGATGCCGCAATTGCCAAGTATGCCAGTTATTTTTGATAGAACCCCTGGTCTGTCTGCTGCTGCAAGTCTTATGTAGTAACAGGTGTTTATCTCTGTAATTGGCATGATTGAGATTTGTCTTACGTTACTATCTTGAAATCCTAAAATTGGAATCCTTGTAACTGGTTTAGAGTCAGAGTTTAGATTTTGGTTCACCATGATATTTCGTGCAATATCTGCAATATCGCTTAAAACAGCACTTGCAGTTGGCATCATGCCAGCTCCAGCTCCGTAGAGCATGGTCTCTCCTGTGGCATCTGCATTGATTGTTAGGGCGTTCATTGAGCCATTAACATGAGCAAGCGGGTGAACAGTTGGTATCATTGTTGGGTGAACCCTTGCCTCTACCTTATCGGTGTTATTTTTGCTGATTGCAAGAAGTTTGATTGTGTAACCAAAATCTTTGGCAAACTCAATATCAACAGGGGTAATTTTGCTTATCCCCTCAACATGAATATCTTTTATGTTAATTCGCATTCCATAAGCAAGCGAGGCTAATATCGCAAGTTTATGGGCAGAGTCGTGCCCTTCAACATCAAGAAATGGATCAGCCTCAGCATAACCTTTAGCTTGAGCCTCTTTTAAAGCAACATCAAACAGACACCCCTCATTCGATATTTTGGTCAAAATATAGTTGCAAGTTCCATTTAAAATGCCAGTAATTGAGTTGATCCGATTTGCAACAAGAGACTCTCTGATGGTCTTGATTACAGGCATACAACCGCCAACGCTTGCCTCAAATCCAAAATCAGAGTTATGCTCTGCTGCGATTTTAACAATATCGTTTCCAAATTCTGCAATAAGGGCTTTATTTGCAGTTACTACATGCTTTTTATTTTTTAGTGCTCTTAAAATAAAATCCTTTGCAACACCTTTGCCGCCAATAAGCTCAACAATAATATCAACTGTAGGGTCATCTATTGCTTTGGTAGCATCTGAGATAAAAACCCCATCTTTGAACCTAATGCCCCTATCAGTTTTTGTATCAAGATCAACAACATACTTAAGATTTAAAGAAGCTCCAATTTTTGACTCAAGCAGTGGCTGCTTCTCCATCAGAAGTTTTGCAACTCCTGTTCCTACAACTCCGCACCCTAAAATAGCTATATTTATCTGTTTCATTTTAAAAAAATCCCTTGATTACCTAAGATTGTGCCAATAAATGGTTCAATAACTACAGTTACCCCCCCTCTTCCTTAGCCCCTGTTCAATTTAAAGTGCAGTTTAAATACAATATCGTAAATGTGAAGTCAAAAAGGTTTTGACATTTTGAATTAATAAGTTTACTGTTTTTCACTTAAATTTTAACTTTATGTCTGTAATAATTTAGGAGCTTTCAATGGGTAAATCGTTGACTTATGCTGATGCTGGTGTGGATATACGTAAAGCAAATGATCTTGTTCATACAATCAAGCAGCTTGCCAAAACAACTCCGCGTTCTGGTGTTATGGGGGAGATCGGCGGGTTTGGCGGTCTTTTTTCGTTAAACCTTTCTCACTATACACACCCTGTTCTTGTAAGTTCAACTGACGGTGTTGGGACAAAATTAAAGATTGCATTTGCAATGAACCGACACGATACCATTGGCATTGATTTAGTTGCAATGTGCGTAAATGATATTGTGGTTCAAGGTGCAAAACCGCTATTTTTTCTTGATTATCTTGCTATGGGAAAACTTGATAACACTATTGCTGGTAAGATTATTGAGGGGGTTGTGCAGGGGTGTTGCGAAGCTCAATGCTCTTTAATTGGCGGAGAGACTGCTGAGATGCCCGGCATCTATAGCGATGGGGAGTATGACATTGCAGGCTTTACAGTCGGAATTGTTGATAACTCCAAAATAATAGATGGCTCAGGTATACGAAATGGTCATAAGCTTATTGGGCTTGCCTCAAGTGGTCTTCATAGCAATGGGTACTCTCTTGTTCGCAAAATATGCTTTGAAAAGTGTGGATACACAGTTGAAACCTATATCCCTGAGCTTGGTAAAAAACTTGGAGAGGAGCTTTTAACACCTACCAGAATTTATACTCAAACTCTGCTTGGACTTATCCGTGACCTTCCTGTTCATGGACTTGCCCATATCACGGGCGGCGGTATTGATGAGAATATCATAAGGGTTATTCCTGATGCGTGCAAAATTCTTATCCATAAAGGTAGCTGGGAAATCCCGCCAATTTTTAAACTTCTTCAAGATGCTGGCAGTGTTGAAGATAGAGAGATGCACAGAACCTTTAATAATGGTATTGGCATGATCGCTGTTGTACCAGATGGTTCAGCACAAGATTTTATGGATAGACTCAATGCAATGGAAGAAAAAGCATACATTATCGGAGAGGTTGCATCAAGATCAGAGTCTGAGCCTCAAGTAGAGTGGGTATAACTAATCTTCTGTTTATTTAGAAAAATAGTCTATGATCATACTTGGTATTGAATCTTCATGTGATGAGACTGCTGCGGCAGTTGTTAAAGATGGCAAGAAAATACTCTCATCTGTAATCTCTTCTCAGGTGGCTATTCACCATAAATATGGCGGTGTTGTCCCTGAACTTGCATCAAGAATGCACATTGAATCCATCACCCCTGTTGTGATGGAGGCTGTTCAATCTGCTGGCATCTCAATAGAGCAGATTGATGGTGTTGCTGCAACAAGGGGACCTGGTCTAATCGGGGCACTGCTTGTTGGTTTCTCTTTTGCTAAATCCTTTGCATGGGCACAAGGTGTTCCATTAGCAGGGGTAAACCACCTTGAAGGTCATATCTACTCGGTTCTTTTATCTGATTCTCCTCCAGAGTTTCCCTTTGTTATTCTTTTAGCCTCAGGCGGACACACAAATCTTTACTATGTAACTTCACACAACCATTTTGAGCTGATGGGTCAAACCAGAGATGATGCTGCTGGCGAGGCATTTGATAAGGTTGCTAAGATGCTTGGGCTTGGCTATCCTGGGGGTGCTGTAATTGAGCTGTTGGCTCAAAAGGGCGATCCTTATGCCATCTCTTTTCCAAAATCGTATCTTGAGAAAGATAGCTTTGATTTTAGCTTTAGCGGAATTAAATCTGCTGTTGCTCGATATATCCATGAGCATAAAGTTATAGAGCTTGGTGGGGGCGTGGCTGCTGATATTGCAGCCTCTTTTCAGGAGTCAGTAACAGATGTGCTTGCTGACAAACTTATAAATGCAGCACTACACAAAGGCGTCAAACACTTTGCAGTTGCTGGCGGGGTTGCTGCAAATTCTGCCTTAAAAAGAAAACTTCTGTCAAGCCAACTTATAGCTACTAAGGAGTTACAACTACATCTTCCGCCCATATCTCTTTGCGGTGATAATGCTGCAATGATAGCTGCAAGAGGTTATAGATTGATTAAAGATAAAAATTTCTGCCAATTAAATGATGATGTCTTTTCTCGGACAAGAATTTAAAATATTTTAAAGATTAGATTTTAACTATCTGATTTTATTAAAGATATGCCATTTTAAGAGATTTAACTCTATCTGCTGATTCAACTGCCTTTTCATGCAGCTTTTCATCAGTTGAGATCAGATGTTTAATCTGATTAAAAGCCTCTTCAATTGCTGGACCTTTGTGGCAGATAAGGGCAATATCAACCTCTGCATTTAATATATGCCTTATACTATCTTTAATATCAAATTTAATTGCCTTCATATCTAAGTCATCACTCATCACAACCCCATTATAGCCCATCTCATCACGAAGCAGCTTTTTTGCAATTTTATAAGATAGACTTGCTGGCAAATCGCTATCTAAATCTTCATATAAAATGTGAGATAGCATAATACCCGCAACATCTGATTTTATAGCAGCTTTAAAGGGGATAAGATCAGATAGCTCCATCAAAGATTTATCTGCATCTTTTGCAAAAAGAGTTGGAAGCTCTAAATGTGAATCAAGGGTAGTTCTGCCAATTCCAGGAAAATGTTTGGCAACTGCCATTATCCCATTTTTTTGAAAAGTCTCTATAACGCATGAGCCAAGTGTTGCAATATTTTGGGGCGTGCCCAAAAATGCCCGATTTGCCATAATGCTTTTAAAACCATCAGCCATCTTATTGGCATTTGGAACACAATCAACAACAGGGGCAAAGTTCATATTTATATCAACTGCTTTTAGCTCCTCTGCTGTGATAGATGCAAAGTTTTGGGCATCATTAATATCTTTAATGTGAGGATTGCCAAGAAAGGCTGTAAAATCAGGTGGTTTTAGCCTTGCAACATCGCCCCCCTCTTGATCAACAGCAATAATTAATGGAGAGCGATGGCAATCTTTTGCATACTCTTGAGCAGATTCACATAACTTTTTTACCTGCTCTTTTGATACTATATTGATAGAAAAGAGAATTATTCCAGCAACTTTAATATCTTTTATGAGCCATTTTAGTTCGCAATTTAACTCTTGCCCTTCAAATCCAACCATGAGCCTCTGCCCTGCAAGCAACTCAATCTCTTTAATTGTAGAAGCCATATTTTATAACCCTATTTAACTAATTGAACTCTAATAAAGATATGCCATTATCGCTTATATTAATGGTTCTCTCTTTGTATAGCTTGCCAATTGAGCGTTTAAACTCTTTTTTACTCATACCAAACTTTTGCATAATAGCATCAGTTGGGCTTTTATCATGTAAGGGGATAAATCCCCCATCATCTTTTAACATATCAACTATTTTAGCTGCTGACTCTTCAACAGAGCTATACCCAGCTTTTTTTAGCCTAAGATCAATTTTACCATCATCTCTTATTCGGTGAATATACCCCTTTGTTCTATCTCCAACTTTCAGAGGCTCAAAAGTCTCATTTTTATATAGCACTCCATAATGTGTGTTGTTGATAATAGCCTTATAACCAAGGTTAGTTATAGCATAGATAAGAAGATCAACAGCCATACCTTCAGTAACTCCAGCCATATATTTAATGCAATTATCTTCAATTTTTGCTGTTGCATAGACCCTATTGGTATCTTTATCAAGGCAGAGCTTAACAACATGACGCTCCCCTTTTTTAAAAAGCAGAACCATCTCATTTTTAGGGATAAATAGCTCTTTTTCAAGCCCCCAATCTAAAAAAGCTCCAAATGGAGCTATATCTGTAACTTTAAGATAGGCAAACTCTCCAACAACAGCATTTGGTTTTAAAGTTGTGGCAATTGGTCTATCTTCAGAATCTGTATAGATAAAGACCATTATTTTATCACCGGGTTTAAGACCAGTTTCAGGAACATATTTTGATGGAAGCAGAACCTCCTCCTCTTTTGGATTTAGATAAAAGCCAAAAGAGACCTCCCTTTGCACAACAAGCTCGTTATAATTTCCAATTTCAAGCATCTTTAAATAATCCTAATTTAGTAACTCTCTTTTAGCATACAGCAGGCAACCCGATAAGATGGTTCTCCATTAAGTTTGTAGGCAAGATTGCCAGGCTGAATAAGTTTGTTCATCACGCACCCTTCTGCAATATCAAGTTTAAAGAGATCACTTTCGTTTATCTTTGGGGTTGAAACTATTACATGGTCATTTTTTCTAACATTTTTGTAAAGATCAACTGTGTATCCGCTTGGGGTGCAAGGTCCTATTATCTCAAGGCTATGGAGCGGATAATCTTCACAGAGTGGACAGCGATAGACCCTGCCGTTTGGAAATATAAAGTAGTTATCAGCAACAAGCCCAGCACACTCAAAATCTTCGCCATCTTCAAGAAAAACCTTAGGATATGTTACGCTAATTCCCAAATCTTTAATTTTTTTAGCAACCTTTGGAACAGTATCAAGCCACTCTTTTTTAGATACCTGATGCTGAGTATTGGCACTATTTGATCGATTTATTTCAGCAGATGCCCCGCGAATGCCAATAACCTGTATGAAAAAACGCTGGATACCAAGACCATTTACAAGTTCAGGCATAAGTTCAAGCTCATGGAGATTATCTGAACTTACAGTATAGATCATTGATATTGCAAACCCCAAACCAACCGCCTTTTTTACCCCAGCAAGCACAGTATTATAACAGCCCTTGCCCCGTATAGAATCGTTGGTTTTTTGAGTTGCACCATCTAATGAAAAACTTATAAAATCAACATCTTCAGGGGTTATTTTTTCAAGTATGTTGTGGAAAAGATAGCCGTTAGTATCAATAGTGATTGATTTAAATCCAATCTTTCGTGCCTCTTTGATTGCAATAGCCAAATCAGGGTGCAAAGTTGGCTCACCGCCAAGAAATATCACATTAATCTCTTCAGATTTTTTAGAGAACTGAGCAAACAGAGCTAACCACTCTTTTATTGTATCAATCTTTAGAGTCTCTGTTCCGTGCTGTTTAGGATTTATATAACAGTGTTGGCAAGACAAATTGCACTTTGTAAGAATATGAAAAAATAGATTAGACGAGTTTTTTGAAAATGCTACGGTTTGTTTTTGCATTATAAAAACCTTTATTTTTACCCCATGCACTGTTTTGAAAGAGTAGAATCAAACGCAACAGGATATGAACCATCAAAGCACGCCTTGCAAAAGTTATTTGAAGGATTCTCAACTCCGCTTGCCTCAAGCATTCCATCTATTGATAGATAATGCAAAGTATCAAGCCCTAAAAATCGGGTAAGTTCAGCTTCGGTTTTTGTGGCAGCTACAAGCTCACCTTTGGTTGAAAAATCAATGCCATAATAGCAGGGAAATCTGTGAGGCGGACAGCTTATTCTCATGTGAACCTTTTTTGCCCCAAGATCACGTAAGGCTTGAACCCTTGTTCGTGCAGTTGTACCTCTGATTATTGAGTCTTCAATAATTATAATCTCTTTGCCTTTTATCAGCTCTCTTACTGGATTGAGCTTAATACGCACTGCAAAATCTCTCATGCTTTGGGTTGGCTGAATAAAACTTCTTCCAACATAATGGTTTCTTATCATTGCCATCTCAAAAGGAATGCCAGACTCCTCAGCATAACCAATGGCAGAGTAGTTGCCTGAATCTGGAAATGGCATAACAAAATCAGCATCAACATGAGATTCTCTTGCAAGCTGCCGACCAAGTGCTTTTCTCATCTGATAGACGTTCTTGCCAAATATTGTGCTGTCTGGTCTTGCAAAGTAGATATACTCAAATATGCAAAGAGAGCGTTTTTCAAAAGGATTTTCAGGTTTAATGCTTTGGGCACCATCTTCGTTGATTATCACAATTTCACCCGGATCAAGCTCACGCACAAATTCTGCCTGAACCAAATCAAACGCACAGGTCTCTGATGCAAGCACATAATGACCATTGAGTTTACCTAAAGCCAATGGTCTAAATCCATGCGGGTCTTTTACCCCAATAACCTCACCTTTGCAGGTTAGAAGCACAAACGAGTAAGCCCCCTCAATTTTTGCAACAGATTTCTGGATAGCTTGAATAACATTACCCTGCTTTAAATTTTTAATAAAAAGGTGAAGAAACACCTCGCTATCCATTGTGGTTTGGAAAATTGAGCCATTCTCTTCCAACTCATTTTTTAAAATATGGGCATTGACCAAATTTCCGTTATGAGCAACAGCATAAGCTCTTCCTCTATGTTGCACAACAAAGGGCTGGGCATTTGTAAGGTTTGAGTCTCCAGTTGTGGAGTATCGAACATGCCCGATTGCACTGCCGCCGCCCCCCTCTATCTTTTTTAAATCCTCCATCTCAAAGATGTCATGTACAAGCCCCATGCCTTTATGCGAGAAAATCTTATCATTTTCTCTTGCAACTGAAATTCCAGCACTCTCCTGTCCTCTGTGCTGAAGTGCATAAAGCCCAAAATAGGTCAATTGGGCAGCTTCAGGGTGTCTGTATATTCCAAAAACACCACACTCTTCTTTAGGTCTGTTGTTTTCAATCATTATTTTATTCATCTTTAAATATTCCTGAATTTACCTTAACAATGATACTCCTGAATCGACTTTACAGTCAGAGGCTCTTTTTTTAGTGCCTTGATTGCCCTGCAAATCGCCTTTGCTCCATCTGTTGTGGTTGCGTAGGGGATTTTATATCTTATTGCAGCACGTCTAATCTCATAGCCGTCCCTTTTTGTCTGCCTGCTTGCACCTGTGTTTAAAATAAGCTGAATCTCGTTATTTTTCACAGCATCAACAACATGAGGTCTGCCAGTTGATACCTTTTCCACAACCTTTGCTGGAATTGCATTATCTTTTAAAAAAGTTGCAGTTCCTCTTGTTGCAAGGAGCTTAAAGCCCATCTCATAAAACTCTCGTGCAACAGGCAGAGCTGCATTTTTATCGCTGTCTTGAACGCTTATAAAGACAGTGCCATGAGTTGGAAGATTTTGACCTGCACCAAGCTGGGCTTTAGCAACTGCTGCTCCTAAATCCATGTCAATTCCCATAACTTCGCCAGTTGACTTCATCTCAGGACCAAGAACAGGATCAACCTTATCAAATCTGTCAAAAGGCATAACAGCCTCTTTAACTGAATAGTGGCGTGGAATAACCTCTTTTGTAAAGCCAAGCTCATCAAGGGTTTTACCAAGCATAACCTTTGTGGCAATTTTAGCCAAAGGAACACCAGTAGCTTTACTTACAAACGGCACTGTTCTTGATGCACGCGGATTGACCTCAAGCACATAGACTTTTTCATTCATAATGGCAAATTGAATATTCATAAGCCCTATAACTTTAAGCTCTTTTGCAATAGCACGGGTCGCATCTGCCATCTCTTGAATAAGATTTTCTGGAATGCTGTAAGGCGGCAGAACGCAAGCTGAATCTCCAGAGTGGATGCCAGCCTCTTCAATATGCTCCATCATTCCGCCAATTACTGTTCGCTCTCCATCGCAAATTGCATCAACATCAAGCTCAAACGCGTCTTCTAAAAATTGGTCAATTAAAACGGGGTGATCAGGAGAGGCTGATATTGCAAGGTTAAAATACTCTTCAAGCTCTTTTGGCTCATAAACTATCTTCATTGCCCGGCCGCCAAGCACAAATGAGGGTCTTACCATCACAGGGTATCCAATCTCTTTTGCAACCTTTTGAGCTTCTGGAAAATTTGTGGCAATGCCGTTTGCTGGCTGGGCAATATTAAGTTTCCTTAGCATTGCTTGAAATAGGTCTCTATTTTCAGCCATATCAATACTTTCAGGGCTTGTACCAATAATTGGGGCACCAGCTTTTTTGAGGGAAGTTGCAAGATTTAGCGGAGTTTGTCCGCCAAACTGAACAATTACGCCATCAGGCTTCTCTTTTTCTATAATATGCAAAACATCTTCACGGGTAAGAGGCTCAAAGTAGAGCTTATCTGATGTGTCATAATCTGTGCTCACAGTTTCAGGGTTGCTATTGACCATTATGCTCTCAACCCCCTCTTCTTTTAATGCAAAAGATGCCTGAACACAGCAGTAGTCAAACTCTATCCCCTGTCCGATTCTATTAGGTCCGCCGCCTAAAATCATAACCTTTTTGCGATCAGATACCCTTGCTTCGCACTCTTTTTCATAAGTTGAGTAATAATATGGCGTAGATGCTCTAAATTCTGCGGCACAAGTATCCACAAGTTTATAGACTGGCACAATTCCTAACTTTTTCCTGTGCGTCTCAATCTGCTCTTCTGAGAAGCCTGTTAAGTGTGCAAGCTGTCTGTCTGAAAATCCCCATCGTTTTGCCTTTTCCATCATCTCAAAAGAGATTTTAGATTGCAAAGAGTCGCCTCCGTGCGTCTCTATTGTTTTTTGAAAATCCACAATCTGCTTCATCTGATATAAAAACCATGGGTCAATACCAGTAAGCTCGTTTATGTGGTCAATAGTCATACCATTTTCAAGAGCATATTTGATATAAAAAATTCTCTGAGAATTTGGAGTTGCGAGCCTATACTCAAGTTCAGTTCTTGAAACTGAGCCAGCAACTGGGTCTTTTCCATCTGCACCAAAGCCAAATCTGCCAATCTCAAGCGATCTCAATCCCTTTTGCAAAGCCTCTTTAAAGGTTCTGCCAATTGACATGGTTTCACCAACTGACTTCATAGCAGTTGTAAGCACATCATCAGCTTCAGGGAACTTTTCAAATGTCCAGCGTGGAATTTTTACAACGCAATAATCAATTGATGGCTCAAAACAGGCAAGCGTCTCACCTGTGATGTCGTTTTTGATCTCATCTAAGGTAAAGCCAACTGCAAGTTTTGCTGCAATCTTTGCAATTGGAAAGCCAGTGGCTTTAGATGCAAGTGCAGAGCTTCTTGATACTCTTGGGTTCATCTCAACAATGATCATCTCGCCATTAACAGGGTTTATGGCAAACTGAACATTAGAACCTCCAGTATCAACGCCAATCTCTTGCATGATTGCAATAGATGCGTCTCTTAGCATCTGGTATTCTTTGTCAGAAAGGGTTTGAGCAGGTGCAACTGTGATGCTGTCTCCTGTGTGAACGCCCATTGGATCAATATTTTCAATAGAGCAGATAATAACGACATTTCCAGCGTGATCTCTCATAACCTCAAGCTCATACTCTTTCCAGCCAAGAACTGACTCTTCAAGCATAACTTGACCGATAAAACTTGCATCAAGCCCTTTTTTGGCAAGAGTAGCAAGCTCTTCAGGATTGTAGGCAACACCGCCGCCTGTTCCGCCAAGTGTAAAACTTGGTCGAACAATTATTGGAAAGCCTATCTCTTCAGCAACCTTCTCTACCTCAAACATGTTTGTTGCAAATCCGCTTCGGGGAATACGTAAATTTATCCGATTCATGGCATCGCGGAAAAGCTCTCTGTCTTCTGCTTTTTTTATAGCCTCAACTGATGCTCCAATCATCTCAACACTGTATTTTTCAAGAACTCCTCTTTTTGCGACTTCAACAGCAGTATTTAAGCCAGTTTGCCCCCCAAGTGTTGGCAAAAGTGCATCTGGTCGCTCTTTTGCAATCACCTTTTCAACCGTTTCAGGAGTTATAGGTTCAATATAGACTCTGTCTGCTGTATCAGGGTCAGTCATAATTGTGGCTGGGTTGGAGTTTATCAAAACAACCTCATACCCTTCCTCTTTTAGAGCTTTGCACGCCTGAGTGCCTGAGTAGTCAAATTCGCAAGCCTGACTTATGATAATCGGACCCGCACCAATAATTAAAATTTTGTTTATATCTGTTCTTTTTGGCATGTTGTTGTCTTATCCCTTGCTTATTTTTAGTGTAAATTCTTCATTAATATTCTTATATTTTTTTTCCTAATCACGAGCAATTTCCAGAGTTTCAGAGACAGTTTGTGTTAGATTGTGTTGCAATTCCTGAAAAATAAAAATCGTGCAAAATCCAATACTTGTTTTGCCATATCATCAGGCATTTCAGAAATAAGCGAAGATGTTTGTTCTGCAATAGGAATCCATTGTTTTGTTTCTGATTTCCATATTACCATAAAATTTTTCTTATTTAAGCTGGTGAAATCAAGAGTTTCACCTTCTTCATTAGTAAATTCAATTTCATAAACATCATCACCGTGAGAATGAACAACAACTCCACGCATTCCCACACTCAAAGTTTTTTCTGGAATGTTTGTTATAAGTTCTATTATATCTCCTATATTAGGCATCATGTTTTTTTCCTTATATAAAGTGTTACAAGATTTGCTTCTTTGGTTTCTGGATGTATGAGCCAACCCGTTCTGACAACTGCCTCTCTTCCTTCTGTCCCTTGAACTGTAATGTCAGCAAGATAACGTTTTCCAAAATGATCCTGACTGTGAAAAGTGATTTCAGATTGCATTGCCCTACTTTCAATTTCATATAAAAGAGATGTGTAATTTTCTTTTGTAAATCCAAGTAGTTTTTCAAAAAGAACAGCTTTATGTTTTCCATGTGGAGAGCTTATGTCAAGAACATAATGTGTCAGCTTACGTGGATCAATATATATTTTATCAACAATATCTTCTAATTTCACAAATCACCTTTAGGTTATGTATAGATTGTCTGTTGTAAACTCTTAATGTTCCTTCTGGCATATCTCCATGATGATTAGGAATGGTTGTATATCTGTCTGTTTGAACATTATGCCAAATTTCATGACTTCCTGCTGCCTGTCTGTCAAAAGCAAATCCAAACTTTTTTAATATTTTTATGATTTGTCGATAACTAAAACCTGAAAGTCTCCCCATTCTAAACTCCAACAATAAGAGGATAATCAAACGCTTCATTAACCATT
>JADFZO010000034.1 GCA_015232465.1 Desulfamplus sp. | reverse complement strand
CGGCTCTGGTGTTGGTTCTGGAGTCGGCTCGGGAGTTGGTTCTGGAGTCGGCTCTTCCCTACGCTCAGGCTCTGGTTCAGGAGCTGGTGTAAAAGTGTTCACATTTTCTGCCTCTGAATCTAATGTTGTGTAACTTTCGGTGGTGTTGGTGGTTGGCTCAACAACAGAAGCCAATGCCATTGCTGTTATGGGCTGTGCAGATAAAACTTGACGCTCAGTTTGAGCCACCTGCTCAACATAACTTGTCAATTCTGATGGTATGAATGGACTCTCATAACTCTCTTGGGGAGCTGCTGAAAAAGGATCAAATGATATTGGATCAGATAAAAATGTGAATGAACTGCTTTGCGATGCTCCATCACTCTGGCTCTGTGATGTTGTAGTTGTAGTATCAGCCATCAAAGATGGGTTAGCTGTTGTTGTGCCATCTGCTGACATTGTGGTATTTAATGTTGAGGTTGACTTACCATCTGCTTTTGTCGTAGTTGTGCTGGTTATGGTTGCTGCTACTGTATTGGTGGCTATGCTAACTTTACCATCAGCAGTTGATAATAAAGCCTCTTTTGAACCATCAGCCTTAGTTTCGCCAGCAGATTTAGTGCCATCACTGACAGTAGCTGCCTCTGTCCCATCTTTTACAGTTGCAGCTTGAGTTCCATCAGCAACATCACCAGTTTGAGCCTCTGCTGGTTGCTCTCCATCTGCAGTTGGCTCCCCACCAGCTTCAATTTCACTACCCCCAGCCTGTTCAACACCATCTGTATCTGATGCGACCTCCCCGCTCTGCTGAGTCTGGGCATCTTGACTTTGACTCACTTCTGACTGGCTGCTGCTCTGGCTTGCCTGTGCAAGCTCTGCTAATGCTGCAGGTGTTTGACTCTCTACAACAGCACTGCTAACCGCCTGCTCAACGCTTTCACCAGAGGCTAAAGCTGTTACTAATGCATCTTGAAAACTCTCCACATTTATCGCACCAGTTTCAAAAGCTCCACTATCTTGAAGAGACTCAACAGCAGAGTCAACAGCTTGTGCAACATTTTCGCCAGATGCAAGGGCATTTAAAAGCTCATTTGCAGCTTGAGTCTGAATATTCTGCTCCGCGGCGGCAGCAGACTCAACTGACTGGGTAGCACTTGTGATTGCACTCTCAACACTTTGACCCGATAAGAGCGACTCTGTTAATGCTTGAGCAAAACTCTCTGAATTTATTGCTCCAGCACCACCATCAAGATTACCACTATCTTGTGAGGAGTCGGCTAAATTATTGACAACTTCAGCAACATTTTCGCCAGATGCAAGGGCATTTAAAAGTGCAGCATCAGCCCCAACCTCACCAGATTGGACTTGAGCCTGAACCTCAACAACAGTTGTTGCAGCATCAGCAGCTTGATTCAAAGCCGATTCAATACCACTGCCACTTTCAACTGCATTTATCAAAGCATCTTGAAATGATTGAGCCATTGTAGCAGCAACTTCAGGAGATAGATCGCCTCCAGATGGAATTATAGAATCAACAACTTGAGCAACATTCTCTCCAGATGCAAGGGCTGCCAGAAGCTCCTGAGTGCTTCCAGCCACTTCTGATTGAACAGCCCCTTCTGCGGCTGCAATCTGCGATGCCTCATTTTGAGCTTGACTTAAAGCCTCAGATGCTGGCGTGCCCTCAGCTAATGCCTGAACCATTGCTTGCTCAAAGGCTTCTGTGTTTCCTTCACCTTGCAGATTTGATACAGTCTCTGCAACATTTTCGCCAGATGCTAATGCTGCTGCAAGCTCTGCCTCTGGGGTCATCTCACCTTGAACTGACTCTGCAGCCTCTGATAGAGCCTCAACTTTTTCTTGAGCTGAAGCTATCGCCTCTTCAGTAGAGCCTCCAGACTCTAATGATTTTATGAAACTATCTATAAATGTCCCAATCTGATCTGGCGACATTCCATCTGTGAATTTGCTCAACACCTCATCAATATTCTCTCCACTTGCAAGAGCCATAACTAATTTACCAGCTTCGCTAATCTCCCCTTGAGTTGAGCTTTCAGCTACAAAATTATCTGTCGCAGTTTGTTGGGCATCTTCAAGTGCCTTTGATGTTGATTTGCCTGAACTTAGCGAATCTTGAAGATTAGATAACATTGCACCAGCAGCATCACTATCTTTTGATACACCATCTGGCAAATTCTGCTCTATCAGCTCATCTACATTTTGACCTGAGGCAAAGGCTTGAGCTAAATTATCCTCCTCTGCACCTGATTCACTTTGAGCATTAATTTTCTCCTGCACCACAGTAAGATCAGCCTCAACAACTGCTTGACGTAAAGAATCCTCTGGTGAAACTCCTTGATTGAGATTACTTGATAGATTATCCATAAAGTTCTCAACTGCTTTTTCAATCTCGTTAGGATTTCCACCTTGAGCAGCTACATGTTCCTTAACAGCCTGTCTGATTTGATCAAGTCCATATTCATAATCAGAGCCACCGCTTGTTGTATCTATTAGCGTGGTCAAAATGGTGTTAAAGAGATCCCCACTCTCTGCAACAGATTGGGACGATATATCAGATTCAATATTAGAGTTTGATGGCATATTGTTGTCAGGCATTGTAACCTCCTTTTTGTGATGCTGTTTTGCGGAAATTTATATAAAAATATAGAGCATAATTGATAAAAATAATCAAGTTAAAGCAATGCTTGACATTCACTCTCTATATATGATTATTTAACAAAGTTAAGAATATACGATAACAAAAATACCTGATGTGAGGGTGATTTCACATAAAAGTATTTATATATGTGGTTAGAGTAATCATAGTTTTACAGAAAAAAAAGAGTTTAAACAAACAACATTTTAAAAGGTTAAAAACAAAGGAGTAATTTTAATGAACATTCTTTTTTTTGGTCCAAATGGAAGCGGTAAGGGGACTCAAGGTGCAATTCTTAAAGATAAATTCCACATAGCCCACATTGAGTCTGGTGCAATTTTTCGCGATAACATAAAAGGCGGAACTGAGCTTGGAAAACAGGCAAAAGCCTATATTGATAGAGGCGATCTTGTGCCTGATGAGATCACTATCCCTATGATTCTTGATAGAATTAAACAAGATGATTGCAAAAAAGGGTGGCTGCTTGATGGATTTCCAAGAAATAAAGTTCAGGCAGAAAAACTTGATGCATCTCTTAAAGAGGCTGGAATCAAGCTAAACTATGTTATTGAGATGATTCTTGATAGAAAGATCGCAAAAGATAGAATTATGGGTCGCCGTCTATGCGAAAAAGATAACAACCACCCCAATAATATTTTTATTGATGCCATTAAACCAAATGGCGATAAATGCAGAGTTTGCGGAGGCTCATTGAGTGCAAGAGCAGATGATCAGGACGAGACAGCAATAGATAAACGCCACTCTATCTACTACGATACTCAAACTGGAACATTAGCATCAGCATACTATTTCCGTGATATTGCTGCTAAAGACTCTTCTATTAAATATGTTACCTTGCAGGGAGAAAAAGATTTAAAATCTGTTACAGAGGAGCTTATTTCAAAATTGTAGTGCTTTTTTCTTGCCCACTATTCTCAATCGTGTTATAAAATCACACTTTTATATATGAATACAAATTAAACTGTCAGCTAAAGGCTGCCGGGTAAGAAAGGGGCGATGAATTTGAAGGAGATCTCTGTCAAGGTTATTGACAATGATGTTGAAAGAGCCATGAAAATTTTGAAAAAAAAGATTCAAAATGATGGGCTTTTTAAACGTCTGAAGTTGAAAAAAAATTTTGAAAAACCAAGTCAGTATAGACGCCGCAAGATGAGAGAAGCTATGAGAAGACAACGAATAGCAGCTTCTCGAAAAAAATAGGTTAAAAATTAGGTTTTTTAAAATGATGTTTTAAACAAATATCTATTTAAAGTATGTTTAAATCTTAAAAATTCGGCAGATGTTGTTCATAAATATTGTGGCAATGTCTGCCGTTTTTTTATTTATTTTTTTAAAAGGGCACAATTTAAAGCATAGATGAAAACGATCTCATACTCAGAGTGTTTAAAAGAGATGTTCGCACTTGGACGTTTTGGAATTAAATTAGAATTAGAGACTACTGCTGCTATTCTTCAAAGGCTTGGAGAGCCTCAAAAGAGATTTTGCTCAATTCACATTGCAGGAACAAACGGCAAAGGCTCTATTGCATCTTATATTGCCTCAATTTTGCAATTTTCAGGATTTAAAACTGGATTATACACATCTCCCCACCTGATAAAATTTAATGAAAGGTTTTGCATTAACGGCTCTATGGTATCTGACGATGAGGTGGTAGAGTCATATCTTGCGGTAAAAGAGGCTGATATTGGCGATCGAAAAGCCACATTTTTTGAAATATCTACGGCTATGGCATTCTATCTTTTTGCTAAACATAACGTAGATTGGGCAGTTATTGAGACTGGAATGGGGGGAAGATTAGATGCAACCAATGTTCTTAATCCAGAGGTTACTGTCATATCAAACCTTTCGATTGAACATACAGAGTATTTAGGTAACACCCTTGAGGAGATTGCAGCAGAAAAAGCAGGAATTATAAAGCAAAATACCCCTCTAATTACTGGCGTGCATCAGCCTTCAGCACTTGAGGTTATTTATAAGATTGCACAAAAAAGATCAGCTCCAATTTATCAGTATGGCAAAGATTTTAATGCAGTTGAGTCAAGATCAAATGGAAATGACGATAACATTGGAACAAAATTTTCATACAGTGGCATAAATGTTATGTGGCACGATATGGAGACATCTCTTAAAGGGGAGCACCAGATTCAAAATTCAGCCATTGCTCTTGCTGCTTGCGAAACTATTATGGATAGATACGGGCTGACACAAGATAGTATCAAAAAGGGGCTAAAAGAGACAAAATGGGCGGGCAGACTTGAATATATTTTGCAAAATCCAATGGTTATAATTGATGGTGCTCACAACCTTGATGCAGCACAAAATTTAGCCAAATACCTAAAAAAGCACCATAGCCAAAATCAGCTCACAATGGTAATTGGTATTTTGAGCGATAAACCCTACAAAGAGATGTTGAGCTATTTTCTTGGTGTTGCTGATCGTGTGATATTTACCCGTGCCAATATTGACAGAAGCCTTGATCCCAATATTTTAAAAGATTTTGCTACAACAATTACTGATGCGAAAATTGAGATTATTGAAAATGTTGGTGATGCTGTTAGTTATGCGATTAATCAAGCAATAGATGATGAAAAAGGTAAGCAAAAAGATAATCAGAGTTCAAAATCAGCCTCTATCTGCATTGCTGGCTCTTTGTATGTTGCTGGTGAGGCAAGAGATAAAATATTAAGAGAAGAGCTTTGGCAATGATTTATGTTTTTGAATCTTGATTCTTTTAAATATAAAATGTATTTAAACAAATCTTGTGCCCGTAGCCCAGTGGATAAGGCGTCAGCCTCCGAAGCTGAAGATCGCTGGTTCGATTCCAGTCGGGCACACCAAATTCACCTGCCACCTATCCAAATCCCAACTACTGATCCAACTTATCCCAAAGTTCATCTCACAATCAAAAAAGGGCTACCTATAAAAAATGCAGAGCAGATTAAAAATTGGACTCATAAGCTATAGAAGCAATCCACATTGCGGAGGTCAAGGTGTTTATGTCAGAAATTTGGCTCAAGCACTTAGCGATCTTGGTCATAGTGTTGAGGTTATTGCTGGACCGCCTGACCCGCTACTTGTTGGTGATGTTAAACTTACCATGCTGCAAACTCTTGATCTCTACAATCCCAATGATCTATTTAGAACGCCAAAGCTCCATGAGCTTGTTGATCCTATAAATTTGGTTGAGTGGTTAGGTGTCTCAAGCATGGGATACCCTGAGCCTCTAACATTTGGCATGAGAGCAAAAAGATACTTGAAAGAGAATAAATTTAGAGGCTACGATATTATCCATGACAACCAATCTCTTAGTTATGGCATTTTATCTATCTCAAAGCATCTGCCTGTTACAGCCACAATCCACCACCCAATGACAGTTGATAGGCGGATTGCTGTTAAAAGCACAAGGTCAATAGTTCAAAAGTTCAAGCAGATTCGCTGGTACTCATTTATTGGAATGCAAAAATATGTTGCAAGACGATTGCCTAAAATAGTTACCGTTTCAGAGTTTTCTAAACAAGATATTTCTCGTGAGTTTGCTATACCAAAAGAGCGATTTATCACTATTCCAAATGGGATAAACACAGAGCTTTTTCGCCCTTTGGAGCAGATTAAACGAGAATCTAATAGAATTATAGTTACCAACAGTGCTGACACTCCATTAAAGGGGCTTTATTACCTTCTTCATGCAATAAAGGCAGTCTCAAAAGAGCGACCAGTTAAGTTGATTGTTATTGGCTCTCCTAAAAAAGATGGTAAGGTTGAGAGGCTCATTAAAAATCTTGAGTTAAAAGAGATAGTTGACTTTACAGGAAGGGTAGATGAGAGAAGATTTATTGAGGAGTACGCAAAGGCAACAATTGCTGTTGTTCCATCGCTCTATGAGGGGTTTGGCTTGCCAGTTGGAGAGGCAATGGCTTGTAAAATACCAGTAATCTGCACAACTGGCGGAGCACTTCCTGAGGTTGCTGGAGATGCAGCAGAGATTGTACCAACTGAAAACTCCAATGCCTTAAAAAATGCCATAATCTCTTTGCTTGACAGCCCAGCTAAACGTGAGAAGATGGCTCAAGCTGGCTATGATCGTGTGATGAAAAATTATACATGGCAGGCAACAGCCATCAAGACAGTCCAAGCATATAGAGAAGTTATAAATAGTTATAAAAAGTAGGACAAGATTTATGATTACCGTTGATTTTAATCGCATTGATTTAAAGCAAGGCAGTAAAATTCTTGATATTGGCTGCGGAGAAGGCAGGCACACTGCAAAGGCTTGGGAGTATCCAGATGTTTTTTGCGTTGGTGCAGATAGAGCCTACAAAGATTTAATAAAATCCAAGATAAAATTAGAGCTAAATGAAAAGTTTATAAATAGCATTGTTAGTTCAGATAGATTGCCCAATTCAAAGGCTAACACGACTTCTAAATGGGTGCTCTGCAGCAGTGATATTACCAATCTTCCATTTTGTGATAATAGCTTTGATGTTGTGATCTGCTCTGAAGTTTTAGAGCACATTCAAGATGAAACAAAAGCGTTAAGAGAGTTAAAACGGGTCTTAAAAGTGGGGGGAGAGCTTGCAGTCTCTGTTCCAAGATATTTGCCTGAAAAGATTTGCTGGAGGCTCTCTAAAGAGTATTGCACATCAGAAGGTGGGCATATTCGTATCTACACAAAGAGCGATCTAATTAAAAAATTGGCTCAATTTGGCTTTGAGTTTAATTTTAGCCACTATGCCCATAGCATTCACACACCCTTTTGGTGGCTCAAATGTCTGATTGGTCTTAACTCAAATGGTTATGGTTTTGGCTCAAAAATTATCAATTTATATCATAGGTTGTTGGTTTGGGATATTATGCAAAAACCATTTGTTACACGATTTATTGATCATCTTTTAAATCCAATTATTGGCAAAAGTGTTGTTATATATTTAACATCAACAAGATGAAACTCGCATCAACGCTGCTGTTGTATCAAGCATTCTGTTAGCATATCCCCACTCATTATCAAACCACGCAAGTATTTTAACGTGATTTTTGCAACTTACCCTTGTCTGATTGCCATCAACTATGGATGATCTTGAGTCGTGGTTAAAATCACACGATGCAAGTGGCTCTTCTGTATAGCCAAGAATCCCGTAGAGTCTCCCCTCAAGTGGTGAATCTTTATCGCCTGAGGCTGCATGTTTTAAAATATTGTTTATCTCTTCAACAGATACACATCTTGATAAAATAAGTGTTATATCAAGAGCAGATACATTTATAGTTGGCACTCTCATGGAGACAGCCTGAAATCTGCCCCTTAACTCTGGCAATATCCTCTCAATTCCTCGTGCAAGTCCAGTGTTTACAGGAATTATTGATTGACCAGCACAACGAGTTCGCCTTAAATCGTGATGGTGATAGGCATCAATCACGGGCTGATCATTCATAATAGAGTGAATGGTTGTGATGATTCCAGACTCAATACCAACAACATCATTTAGCACTTTTAAAATAGGGATACTGCAATTTGTGGTGCATGATGCGTTTGATATTATTGTGTGCTCTTTTTTTAGCAGATGATCATTTACGCCAAATACAATTGTAGCATCAACGCTCTCTTCTGCTGGCTGAGAAAATATCACCTTTTTTGCCCCGCTTTTAATGTGCTCTTCAGCCCTTTTTCTTGATGTAAATGCTCCAGTGCACTCAAGCACAACATCAATATCAAGCTCTCTCCACGCCAGATTTTCAATCTCTTTTTCATGGCTAAGGTGGATATGGCTATTATTTACATAAAAATTATCTTTGCATATCTCAACCTCTCCTGAAAATCTGCCGTGAGTGGTATCATATTTTGTCAGATGGGCAACTGTTTTTACATCAGATAGCTCATTTATAGCAACAATCTGAAGCTCTCTGTAGTGGTAAGATTCATAGAGTGCTCGCAAAACAGCTCTTCCTATCCTGCCATACCCATTTATTGCGATTTTGTAAGCCATTGCATAACTCATCTATTTTATGTGGGGGTTAAAAAAAGATGGACTTTATCACATAAGAGAAGGGTATTTGCAATATTTTTTAGAAGAATTCGAGCAAGGCACTGCTTAAAAAAGGGATTGTTTTTTGATGCAACACTAACCACAGATTGAATTGAGGCAATCCTGATGCAGATAAGGTTAGTCCAACGGTTACACTAAAAAAAAGCCCTTTTCTATCATTATAAAAAGTTGTAGTGTTGATTTATGAAATTTGAATGGAACGAAAATAAAAATCAGCTTAACATCAAAAATCATAAGATAGATTTTAACGATGTTGTAGAAATGTTTAGCAAGCCAATGCTTATTAATATCGATGAAAGATTTGATTATGGTGAGGATCGATATATAGGCATCGGACTTCTAAAAAACTTTATCGCTTTTGTGGTCTTTATAGAAAAGATTGATAAAGACTCTATCCGTATTATTTCAGCAAGAAAGGCAAATAAAAATGAAATCAGATTCTTTAAAGAAAACATCAAAGACTGACTGGAAGGCGTTGGAATCAATGTCAGATGATGATATAGATTATTCTGATATTCCCCAATTACCTGAAGAGTGGTTTAAAAATGCCAAAGTCAGAACCCCCCCTTCTATTTTTGTTAAGGTTGATTCTGATGTTTTAGACTGGTTTAAATCTCATGGCGGGGATTATCAACATCAAATCAACTCTATCCTTAGAAACTACATAAAAGCCAATGCCTAACAAGATGCAGAGGCAATCCTGATGCGGAAGGGTTTTTCCTCCACCAGTTGGAACAGTCAGCGAAAAAATACCGAATTTGGTATTGGAACTGGTATTGCACTCTGAATCTGAAATAGCAGCTTGCCGGCACTCCTCCAGAACCTGTCTGCGTAAAAGATTTACCTGCGTATTGTTTGTCTGTTTTTTCCTTGTATCTTCTGCCAGTTCCTCAAGATAGTTATCCAACAACAATTTTAGCTCATTTAACTCTTTATAACCTCCTCTCAAGCCGCTCTTTTCAGGATTCATAAAGTTTTCTGTGTCTAAGAAATCTGCATCAACAAGAGAGGAGTAGAGCATTCTAAGCCATAAATGGATAGATTCAGGCTCTCGAACAACGTTGATTGTTGTTGGTTGTTTAATGTTTTGAAGTAGAGATTCAGGTAAATATTGTCTTATTTTATCTAATAAATTCTTATTTTCTAAGCGACTTACCAAATCTCCTCCAACGCCTATTTCATGCTCCCAGTCAGGTAAACCTGCATGATGACCAGTTATCAAATAGGATAATATCCTTCCAATTTCTTTGAATTTCCCTGTAAAAATTTCTTCTGCCAGCAGAGCACCAGCAGTTGAATGGTCAACCTTACGGCAAGTTTTCATAGTCTCAGCAGACTCCTCCCAATCATAATTTTGAGAAATATAACTTTGAAAAGCTGGATTATATTTTCCTAAATCGTGAAGGTATCCCGCTAAATATGCCCAATCACCATTTCCAAAATCATTTGCAAACCTGCTGGCAAGTTTGGCAACCTGTTGTAAATGAGTTTCAATAGTCTGCCATTTGTCCTTGTTTATGTTCTCTTTACTGTGAGCATAAAACTGTTGCATTGGATTATTATCCATAATTGCCCCCTAATTTATTGGTTTTTTTCTTAGGTTAAAATAGATGTAGATATGAGATAGGATACAGTTCGATCAAATCATCAAATCCTGAAACTTCTTAGGCTCAAGAGCACAAACTGTAATTTTATCTTGTTGATCTTTTGATACAACAACCATTTCGGTATTTTCTTCTGGTTTTGCCTTTGTGTAACCTGCACAGATTGAGGCTGCCATCTTTATTGTCTCAATATTTAGATTTAATGTAAGAGCATCAGGGATAAGCAAAAAGGGGCTGGCTAAATATGCGTGGTAAATGGCTATGTCTCTATCAAACTTGTAGAGGCTCTCAATTTTGTTGTTATCTTGCTCAGATTTACCTACAACAATTTTAACCCTACTGTTAAGCCTTAGATGTCGCCCATGTTTCAAGAGATAGAGGTCTCGTTTGAGGTAGGTTTGCTCAGTTTCCATCAAATCTTTAAGCCGTTTTGAAAAATTTTGATCAGTAAGCAAGCACCCCCCAGCAGGTGGGGGATAATCTGTAATTCCAAATTGTTTTGCCATCTCAATCTGAATCTTTCTTGATCTGCCAGTTATGCCCAAAAGTTTGTCTCTATCAACCAGCCCCTCTTTTTCCATAAAAGTCTCTGGAAGAAGTTTAGCACTAAGTGGTCTCAAGATTTGCCCCTTAAATCCTGAATGCTTCTCAACATAGTTCATGGAGTTTTTTTTCTGAGACATGGGACGCTGACCTACAACCTCGCCGCTAAATAAAAAATCATACCCCATTTGCAACATAACAAGACCAGCTTGATTAAACATAAGTGCATGACAATCCATACATGGATTCATATTTTTGCCATAACCTGCTGGAGGGGATTTTAGCATCTCCATGTAAACATCTGTAATATCTTTGACAATCAGAGGAATACCAGTCTGATTTGATGCTCTTATGGCTGAATCTGGTGAAAAAAACGGAGTTTTAAAGGTGATCCATTCAACCTCAACTCCCTGCTCTTTTAAAATTAGGGCAGATAGGATACTATCAAGACCTCCTGAACTTAGCCCTAATGCTCGTGTTTTTCTTAGGCTTTGCATAATATCAAATATTTAATTTCCTTGTTTTGTTAAAAAGATGTTATTAAATTGGCGTTTAAACATAAAAATCTATTTTGAGCAAAATATTTATCTTAAAATCCCCAACCTTAAAATAAGGAGAAAAAAGATGACAACTGCAGAGTTACACCCAGGTAAACTTTTATCGCTCTCTGGCTCATATTGGCAGACATGCACACTTCACAGCAGCGTTAAACTTGATGTTTTTACAAATATTGGTGAAAAGAGCCTTACAGCAGAGGCAATTGCATCTAAAATTGGTGCACAGGTAAGAAGTCTTGCTATGCTTCTTGATGCACTCTGTGCAATGGAGCTTTTAAAAAAAAAGGAGTCAAAAGAGGGGTGGCTATACTCCAACACACCAATATCATTGATCTTTTTATCAAAAGATTCGCCTAAATATATAGGTTTTATGATAATGCACCACCACCATCTTGTTGAGGCGTGGTCAAGGTTAGATGAGGCTGTGATGAGCGGAAAAGCTGTGAGCACAGGAGGCTCTTATGCTGATGAAGAGAGAAGAGAGAGCTTTTTAATGGGCATGTTTAATATTGCAATGCAGACAGCACCGAGCCTTGTTCCAACTATTGAGCTTGGAGGCAGAAAACATCTTCTTGATCTTGGCGGCGGTCCTGGCACCTATGCAATTCAATTTTGCATCAATAACCCTGATCTTAGGGCTGTGGTGTTTGATCTTCCAACAACTCGTCCATTTGCTGAAAAGACCATCAAAAGGTTTAATCAAGAAGAAAGGGTAACATTTCAAGATGGAGATTTTTTAAAAGATACAATTCATGGCAAGTATGATGTTGTGTGGCTATCTCATATTTTGCACGGAGATTCGCCATCTGATTGCCAAAAGATTATAAATAAGGCAATTGCAGCACTCAATCCAAACGGAATGGTAATTGTTCACGATTTTATCCTAAACAACAAAAAAGATGCCCCATTATTTCCAGCTCTATTTTCGCTAAATATGCTTTTGGTAACAGAAGGGGGGCAGGCTTATTCAGAAAAAGAGATTATGGATATGCTCTTAAATGGTGGGTGCACTAACATCTTTCGTACCACATACAAGGGTCCTATGGAGTCAGGTATTATTGTTGGAACTATTTAACATTACAAATAATTTTTAAGCTGGCTTTTAGAGCTGTTTGTGGTTTTTATCATTTATTGACAAATATCTTGCCATAGAATAGTCTTAGCAAAACAATATATTGAGTTATTGCTTAATATTAGTACAGCATTTTATTTTAAATTTTTAAGGAGCAAACTATAATGACGAGCAGCTACAAAAGAAGAACATTTTTCACATCAGAATCTGTAACAGAGGGTCACCCTGATAAAGTTGCAGATGCAATTTCAGATAGCATACTTGATGCAATAATGGCTGAAGATAAAAAATGCAGAGTTGCCTGTGAAACCCTTGTAACCACTGGTCTTGCAATGATTGCAGGCGAAATTACCACAAGCTGTTATGTGGATATGCCAGCAATTGTTAGAGAGACAATAAGAGATATTGGTTACCACTCATCTGATATGGGTTTTGATTGGAGAACCTGTGCAGTAATAACAAGTATTGGTCATCAATCACCTGATATTGCACAGGGAGTTGATGAGGGTGAGGGGCTTTTTAAAGAGCAGGGGGCTGGGGATCAAGGTTTGATGTTTGGGTTTGCAACTGACGAGACTCCAGAGTTAATGCCAATGCCAATCAGCTATGCCCATAAACTGACCAAACGCCTTTCACAAGTTAGAAAAAATGGTGCTCTTGATTTTCTTAGACCTGATGGAAAATCTCAGGTAACTATTGAGTATGTTGATGGCAAACCATTAAGAGTTGATACAGTTGTTGTTTCTGCCCAACATAAGCCAGATATAAGCCATTACGATTTGAGCGAAGCTATCACAAAAGAGGTTATCAAAAAGGTTATTCCAGCAGATATGATGGATGGAGATACAAAATTTTTCATTAACCCAACTGGTAAGTTTGTGATTGGTGGTCCAATGGGAGATTGCGGCGTTACTGGCAGAAAGATTATTGTTGATACCTACGGCGGACAGGGTAGCCATGGTGGTGGCTGTTTTTCTGGCAAAGACCCCTCTAAAGTTGACAGAAGTGCCTCATACATGGGCAGATACATTGCAAAAAATATGGTTGCCTCTGGTGTTGCAAATAAGTGTGAAATTCAGGTGGCTTATGCAATTGGTGTGGCACAGCCTGTATCTTTGCTTGTTGATTTTATGGGAACTGGCAAAATTGCAGAAGAAAAGGCAATTGAGATAATAAAAGAGGTCTTTGATTTAAGACCAGCAGGGATCATTAAAACTTTAAATTTGCTACGTCCAATATACAGAAAAACATCAGCGTACGGTCACTTTGGACGACAAGACCCAGATTTTACATGGGAGCACACTGACAAAGCAGAAGAGATTAGAGTAAAAGCAGGACTTTAGAATTTTTATTAATTAAAGGATTTTAGAATGTATCAGACAAATATAGAAACATCTTTTATGCCACTTGATCTTAACCTGAAATACAAAGTTAAAGATATTTTGCTTGCATCAGATGGTCATAAAGATATGCAGTTATCAGAAAAAGAGATGCCGGGTCTTATGGCTCTTCGTAAAAAATATGGTGCATCAAAACCTCTTAAAGGGTTAAAAATTATGGGTAGCCTTCACATGACGATCCAAACAGCCATGCTGATAGATACCCTTTATGAGCTTGGAGCAGATTTAAGGTGGGCAACCTGCAATATATTTTCAACTCAAGATCATGCTGCTGCTGCAATTGCAGATAAGGGCACTGCTGCTGTCTTTGCTTGGAAAGGGGAAACTCTTGAGGAGTTTTGGTGGTGCACAGAAGAGGCTCTAACGTGGCCAGATGGCTCTGGTCCTGATCTTATTGTTGATGATGGGGGGGATGCTACCCTTTTTGTTCATCAAGGGGTTAGGGTTGAGAATAACCCATCTCTTTTAGATTGCAAAACCAACAGTGCAGATGAAAAATTTTTGATGGAGAGGCTAAAACATTCCTACAAAAATGATCCAAAAAAGTGGACAAACATTGCAGCAAAAATTAGGGGAGTATCAGAAGAGACCACGACTGGTGTGCATCGGCTCTACCATTTAGCTTCAAAGGGTGAGCTTCTATTTCCAGCTATAAATGTCAATGACTCTGTAACCAAATCTAAATTTGATAACCTATACGGTTGCCGTGAATCTTTGGCTGATGGGATAAAAAGGGCAACTGACATCATGCTTGCTGGCAAAGTGGTGGTGGTTGCTGGATATGGAGATGTGGGAAAAGGGTGCGCATCTTCAATGAAGGGTTATGGAGCAAGGGTTATTATTACTGAGATTGATCCTATTTGTGCTCTGCAAGCTGCAATGGAGGGGTATCAAGTTTTAACTATGGAGGAGGCTGCCCCTATTGGAGATATTTTTGTAACTGCAACTGGAAACTATTTGGTAATTCGGGGCGAGCACATCAAACTTATGAAAGATGAGTCAATAATCTGCAATATTGGTCATTTTGACAATGAGATTGAGATGCGTTTTCTTGAAAATAACCCAGCCCACAACAAGATAAACATAAAACCGCAAGTTGATAAATGGACTCTTGAGTCTGGCAAATCTGTAATTGTTCTTGCTGAGGGCAGACTTGTAAATTTAGGTTGTGCAACTGGACACCCAAGTTTTGTTATGAGTTCAAGTTTTACAAACCAGACCCTTGCCCAGATTAAACTTGCAACTGAAAAACTTGAGAAAAAAGTTTACACCTTGCCAAAAGAGCTTGATGAGGAGGTTGCAAGACTCCATCTAAATATGCTTGGCGTAAAACTTACCAAGTTGACTCAAGAGCAGGCTGACTATATTGGTGTTCCAATAAATGGACCTTTTAAGCCAGAACATTATAGATACTAAAAGATATTAAAATAGCATTAATATAAACTTTTTGATGCTTCAATTGTCTATTTTATACTCTTTTCGGTCATAAAATAAATAAATTAGAGTAGGGATAAGAGCACTTTTCTTGCCCTACTCTTTTTTTGGCTTTTTCATTAAGTCTCTTTGGTCTCTACTTTTAAATGGGTCTATCGAACGGGGATAGAACACCCTTTATACTCTTTACGTCTCATACGAAAAAAAACAATTATAATTAGCATAAAGGCTAAAGATGCTAACATAAATGGCAGCCAAACATAACTATCAAATGATTCATTTGTCGTTGCAACATCAATGCCTGTAATGGCAAAAATAAATACAAACATTGCCCATAAAATTAGTATCCAACATATAGGATGCGAATCATACCATGGTGTGATAATTTTTCTAAAAAAATTGCTCTTCTCAATATCCATATTCTCTATAATTTCCCTTGTTTTCACGTTTTTTACCAGTTCTGTTTCACGCCAATTTTGTGTTTTTAACACAACATATCGAATTTTAGCTTGACATTAAACTATATATTGATTATTCTCGCCTCCACTTAAGATTATCCATGCAACCGGTTGCTTTTTTTTAAATGGTTAATAATTTAAGATAATAACCAAAAATTTTCCCCAAAACAGTAATAATCATAACCATAAAAACAGCTATTTAAACATTAAATAATCTAAATAGTGAACCTATTTCAAGAGGTATATGAATGTTTGAAAATATAAAAAAACGAGACGGAAGAGTTGCTCAATTTGATTCATCAAAAATAAGTGATGCTATAACAAAAGCTGGAAAAGCCACTGGAGAGTTTGATGAGCGAGAGTCAAAAAAGTTGACTCTAAAGGTGTTGACTCTTGCAAAAGAGCTAAGACTTGGAAGATGCCCAGATGTTGAGGAGATACAAGATATTGTTGAGCGTGTTCTTCTTGACTCACCCTTTTACAAGACAGCTAAAGCATACATTATCTATCGTGAGCAACACAACCAGATAAGAAAAATCACCATACGTGAGCATGTTGAGCTTATGGATAGCTATATCAGAAAGATGGATTGGAAGGTTAAAGAGAACAGCAACATGAGCTACTCCCTTCAGGGGCTAAACAACTACATCTCCTCTGATATAACTGCTGAATATTGGCTCAATTGCATATATCCTCCAGAGGTGAGAGATGCTCATAATAGAGGCGATATTCATATACACGATTTGAGCCTTCTGTCTGTATATTGTGTTGGCTGGGATTTACAAGACCTTTTGCTTGAAGGGTTTAAGGGTGTTGCTGGTAAAGTTGAAAGCTCGCCTCCTCGCCACTTTAGAACTGCACTTGGACAGATGGTAAACTTTTTTTACACGCTTCAAGGCGAAGCTGCTGGTGCTCAGGCAATGTCTAACTTTGATACTCTGCTTGCCCCATTTGTCCGAGAAGATAAACTTGGATACAAAGAGGTTAAACAGGCTCTTCAAGAATTTGTCTTTAATATCAACATTCCAACCCGTGTTGGATTTCAGACTCCATTTACCAATATCACAATGGATTTGAATGTTCCATCTACACTAAAAGATTCACCAGTAATTCTTGGGGGAAAATATCGCGATGATTCTACATACGCAGATTATCAACAAGAGATGGATATTATAAACAGAGCTTTTGCTGAGGTTATGATGGAGGGTGATGCTAAGGGGCGAGTCTTTACATTCCCAATCCCAACCTACAACATCACAGAGGATTTTGACTGGAATAACCCAAATCTTGAAAGCGTATGGAAGATGACTGGAAAGTATGGTATTCCTTACTTCTCTAACTTTGTCAACTCTGATATGTCTCCTGACGATGCCCGTTCTATGTGTTGCAGACTTAGATTGGATAATCGCCAACTCCAAAAACGTGGTGGAGGGCTATTTGGTGCAAACCCACTTACAGGCTCAATTGGTGTTGTTACTATAAATATGCCACGTATTGGATACCTTGCTAAAACAGAAAAGGAGTTTATTAGCCGTCTTGATGAGCTTATTAAAGTTGCCTCTGATTCACTTATGATAAAACGAAAGGTGCTTGAAAAATTTACAAATGGCAATCTATACCCATACTCAAAATTTTATTTAAGAAAGATAAAAGAGCATTCAGGCTGCTACTGGAGAAACCACTTTTCAACAATTGGTGTTCTTGGTATGCACGAGGCTTGCCTAAACTTTATTGGTGAGGGGATTGCATCAAAAAGGGGGAACGAGTTTGCTGTGATGGTTATGGATCATATTCGTAAAAATATGGAGCAGATTCAAGAGCAGACTGGTGATATGTTTAACCTTGAGGCAACACCAGGTGAGGGGACTACCTACCGTTTTGCAATGATGGATAAACAGCGTTATCCTGAAATTATCTGTGCAAATCAGTCTGAATATAAAAACGGCAAAGCACCATTTTACACAAACTCAACCCATCTGCCTGTCAACTATACTGATGATATTTTTGAAGCCTTAGAGCTTCAAGATCAGCTACAGACAAGATACACAGGCGGAACAGTGCTCCATCTATTTCTTGGTGAGCAGGTGTGCGATCCAAAAATTGTTAAAAACGTGGTCAAAAAGGTGGCGATGAACTATAAATTGCCATATTTTACAATCACACCAACATTTAGTGTCTGCCCCGCCCATGGCTATATTTCAGGTGAATATGAGCTATGCCCACATTGCGGGGAGGAGACAGAGGTCTATTCACGAGTTGTTGGCTATCTGCGACCTGTCAAGCAGTGGAACAATGGCAAACAGACAGAGTTTTGTATGCGTAAAACCTTTAAGATCGCCTCATAAAATTTAACAATGAGCCTAAGAGTTGGGGGTTTTCAGAAAAATACTTTAATTGATTTTCCAGGGGTTGTGGCTTCACTTGTCTTTACACAAGGTTGTAATTTCAGGTGTCCATACTGCCACAACCCAAGCCTCATACCGCTTTATCCTCACAAAACTGATTCTAATAAATCCAATCAAATTGATCCCGCTTATCTTCAAACCAACGACTATATTAATTTAATTGATCCAAGTGAAGTTTTTGAGTTCCTTAAAAAACGAAAAGGGTTGATTGATGGAGTTACCATCACAGGGGGAGAGCCTACACTGCAGCCTCAGCTTGCATCTTTTTGCTTTAGGCTTAAAAATATGGGGCTTAAGGTCAAAATTGATACCAATGGAAGCAGACCAGATGTTGTTGAGCAACTTCTAAAGAGAGAGCTTGTAGATTTTATTGCAATGGATATTAAGAGCAATAAGATTGGCTACCAACAGATAGCTCAAAAATTTGACTTCTTACTAATCCTTAAAAGTATTAAAATTATAATCAAACGCTCGCCAGCCTACGAGTTTAGAACTACGTGCGTAAAACCGTTCATATCAAAAGAGGTTATGCACCAAATTGGTGAGATGATAAAAGGGGCATCAAGCTATGTGCTTCAACACTGTTCAAAAAATGTGGAGATGCTCAACTTAAATTTTTTTCAAAATTTCAATTTAAATGATTTGCCTGATTTTAATGCTTGTTTCCCATTTTTTAGCGATGATGAGTTTATTGAGCTTAAATCTATAGCTGAACAATATGTGCAAAACTGCTCTATCAGGTGATTTGCAATTTTTTTATAGGAGATTAAAAGTGGCAATCAAGCAGAATAGACCCAATATAGTATCAATTGCTGGATATTCAGGCTCTGGTAAGACAACATTTTTAGAAAAATTGATACCGCATTTAAAAGAGCGGGGTTACAAACTTGGCGTGATCAAACATGCTCACTGCAGGGTTGATATGGACAAAAAGGGGAAAGATAGCTGGAGGCATAAGAGTGCTGGAGCTGCTGCAACCCTTGTAATATCGCCAGGACAACTATCAATAGTTAAAGATTATGATGATATTACCCAAAATGCTCAAGATTTGGTTCAAAGCGAATCAGAGACAATTGAGCGGGTAAAAAACTACCTATCTGATATGGATTTAATAGTTGTAGAGGGTTTCAAACACGCATCTTTACCCAAATGTGAGATTTTTAGAGTTGCTGCTGGTCATAGCACACCACTATTTTTTGATGATAAAAACCTTATTGCATTTATTACAGACTCAGACTACAAAGATTTATCCATACCCTCCTTTGGTCTTGATGATGCAAAGGCTGTAGCTGATCTAATTGAAAAACGATATATCTTAAAGTTTTAAGGAGAGCAAAAAGAGCATGGCAATAAAAGCCCTTATCTTACTTTTTTTATTTGAGCTATTTACACCATATCTTACACCAACTGTTAAAGCTAATGATGATACTTCAAGCTGTGTAGTTCAACTGGAGAGTGCAAAGATAAATTGGACAACTGGCTTGGTTCAGGCAAAAGGTAGAAATAGGCAGTTAAAAAAAAGGGCTGTGGTTACTTCTTCAGATTTGCCTCCAATAGAGGCAGCGACAGAGAACGCTCGGCAAAATCTTTTTGAAATTTTAAAGTCAATAACTCTCTTTAATAATTTACAAATATCTACTGAAAAGATGCTCACTTTGCAGCTCAAAAAAATAGCATTTGGAGCAAAGATAGTTCAGAGCCGCACCATCTCCAAAACAACTGCTGAAGTTGTGCTTGAGACAACCATTTATGGTGATTTTTTAAACTTAGCACTGCCGCCTGAAATAAAGGATATTTCTGATGTTGAGCTACTTGAGCCAAATAGCCAATATCTTAACAATCAAGGGGTTAGAAAATATACAGGAATGGTTATTGATGCAAGAGATATTGAATTTGAGCCTACAATCTGCCCCATTGTTGTTAGTGAGCAGGCAGAAGAGATATATAGCCCTCAATTTATAAGCCGTAAATATGCTATTGAGCGGGGAGTCTGTACCTATATCTGCTCTTCTGACCCAGCTATAATCTCCCAAAAAGCTGGCAACAACCCTGTTACAATAAAGGGGTTAAGAAAAGATAGCGATAAAAACCACTTGATTGTCATTAGCATCTCTGATGCTGATAGGATTCAGAAGATGGCTGAAAGGCATCTTTTTATGAAGGGGTGTAAAGTGGTTATCTTGCTCTAAATCTTCATAACAAAAACATACACCCCTAAGCCATAGATATTTTTTAAGCTGTTTTTATAATTATGTTATCTATAAGTCTTGCACGCCCTACATGCACTGCAAGTGCAAAGAGTGCCTCTTTTTCAACCTTTTGAACCTCATCTAAAGTATTAGGATCGCACAGGCTTATATAGTCAATCTTTGTGTGTGCAAAAGACTCAATAAATTTTTGTATCTCTGATTTAATAACATCTGCCCTATTCTCTCCTGCTTCAACCATCTTTTGAGCCTTTAAACAGGATCGATTCAAGCTCAAAGCAGACTCTCTCTCCTCTGGCTTTAAATATGCGTTTCTTGAACTCATGGCAAGCCCATCACTCTCTCTCACAATTGGTGCACCAACTATGTTGATATTAAAATTTAAATCTCTGTTTAACTGACATATAACCCGCAACTGCTGAAAATCTTTTGCCCCAAATATTGCTGTATCTGGTCGAACAATATTAAAGAGTTTAGTAACAACAGTTGCCACGCCTCTAAAGTGGACAGGTCTTGATAGTCCGCACAGATGGTTTGGTAGATGCTCAAGGGTTACGTAGGTTTGGTAATTTTCAGGATATATCTCTTTTCTATCTGGAAGAAATACCGCATTTGCACCCTTTGACTCTATAAGCTCAAGGTCTCTTTTGATGTTTGTGGGATAGGCTCCAAGGTCCTCATTCTCGCCAAATTGTGTTGGGTTTACAAATATGCTCACAACAAGGGCAGAGCTTAAATCTTTGCCTTTTTCCATTAAAGATAGATGCCCTTCGTGAAGATAGCCCATAGTTGGTACAAAGCTGATTGTCTCGCCAGTTCTATGTATAGCATCTGACCAAGCTCTCATATCTGATGATTTTTTAAATATTTCCATTTGCTCTTAAATTCCTGCCTATTTTGGTCTGTAATCTCGTTTTTGCTCTTAAAAAGTGTTGATAACTTTCATTTTGCACCATTGACTAAAATCTCTAATGCAGGTATGAAATACCCTTTACTGACATAAAGAGATATAAACATCAATATCAAAAATCAATAAGAGGTTATTAAATGAGTGTTATTCCATCAAGAGAAGATGCCTTTACCCTTTTAAAACAATACAATAAAAGCGATAGCTTGATACGTCATGCTCTTGCAGTAGAGGGTGTTATGGGGCATTTTGCAGACAAATTTGGGGAAAATCGGGAAAAATGGCAGATAGTTGGGCTTGTCCACGATATTGATTATGAGCTGTATCCAGATGAGCACTGCCAAAAAGCTAAAGAGATTCTTGAGTCTCACGGGTGGGAAGAGGAGTATGTAAGGGCAGTTGTAAGTCATGGTTGGGTGATATGCTCTGATGTAGAGCCAAAATCTATGCTTGAAAAGACACTTTATGCAATAGATGAGCTTACTGGGCTTATTGCCAGCACAGCCTTGATGAGACCATCTGTAAGTGTGTTGGATTTAGAGGCTAAATCTGTGATGAAAAAGTGGAAAGATAAGCGTTTTGCTGCTGGTGTTGATAGAGCCATAATTGATAGAGGTGCTCAGATGATGCAAATTGATAGAAATGAGCTTATCACTGAGACCATAATGGGAATGAGAGTTGTAGCTGAGGCTATTGGATTAAAGGGTAATCTTTGAAAATATTACCTGCTCTCTTTAGATGATTCTTGACACATATTGGATAATGAATTAAAATTTTGCGTTTATTATGGCTGGCTGCACTAAAGATATTTATTTGCAATAAAGCCCTGTTATTAGGTAGTTTTTATTAGTTTTTTATTATGTATTGTTGCTCTTTAACACATTTTAAGGTTTGAGAGCGTGGATTAAAATAACTTTAAGATTAAGGATTTTTAAAGCTATGAAAAGAACATTTCAGCCCAGCAGAATAAAAAGGGCAAGAACACATGGTTTTTTGAAAAGAATGTCAACGGTTGGCGGAAGACGTATTATTAACAGCAGAAGAGCAAAGGGTAGAAAAAGATTGGCATTGTGATTTTAGATCATACCTGCAAAATAAAGGGATAGTTATTTGGGCAACAACAGGTTTCCTAAAACAGAGAGGCTACTAAAAAGGTCTCAATTTGTTAAATTATCCTTACTCGGTAAAATGGTTCAGACCCGTTACTTTATGGCAGCCATTCTTGATGGCGAGGCTCAAAATAACCGTATTGGAATCACTGTATCAAAAAAGGTTGGAAATGCGGTAAAACGTAATAAAATGAAACGGCTTGTCAGAGAGTATTATAGACATAGAAGAGAAACAGTAGTGGGAAATCGGGATATAAATATTATAGCAAGAAAATATGCCTCTTACCTTTCAAATGCACAGGTTATTGATGAGCTTGATAAACTTTTTAAGAAAATATCCAAGATATGAATATAAACATTAGTCCTGTTAAACTTTTTTCTATATTTGGATTTTTTATGCAAAAAGCTATTATATTGTTCATTAAGTTGTATCAATATCTTGTGTCGCCTCTAATTGGGTCATCATGTCGTTTTTATCCGTCATGTTCACAATATGCCTTTGAGGCTGTCACTAAGTATGGCAGCTTTAAAGGCTCTTTTCTTGCTGTCAAACGAGTATTAAGATGCCACCCCTTTCACCCTGGAGGATTTGATCCTGTTCCATAATTTTCCATAATTGATCTTTTCTTAAAATTTTAAGAGTTTTATGTTAATTTTACCCCTATTTTAAAATCTGAATTTTTAAATCAAACACTATTCATCACCATAGTTGGAGATAAGATGGACGAGCAAAAACGGCTGTTTATTGCCATTATTCTTTCTATTGTTGTAATAACGGGCTGGAATCTGCTCTTTGTTGGACCGCCTGATGCAACAAATCAGCAGCAACAGACCCAAATTGACGCTAAAGGCATCAGTTCTGAGAGCGAACTTGACAAATCTGTTCAATCACCTGCAAACTCTTCTGTTAAGGAGTTTGATCCAGAAAAAGAGGTTGAGCTATCAACACAAGAGGCTGAGAACTTCAAAGAGATAAAAGTTACCACCCCATTTTATGATATTACAATATCTGAAAAACAGGCTTCAGTAATTAGCCTAATCTTGAACAAATTTAAAGAGAGGAACCAAACAGACTCTCCATTCAAACAGATGGTATCGCCAAAGTTGGAGTCTGGTCTTTTTCTGTTTGACTTTGAAGAAAAGAGCGTCTCTGGTCTTAACAGGGCTATATTTAAAGCAGATACTGATTTAACCCAAATCACTTTAAATGATGGAGAAAAAAAGCTCCTATTCTCATGGGTATCTCCCCATGGAGTTATAATTGAAAAAGTATATACATTTTCAGCATCAACCTACCTGATAGGTCTTGATATTTTTATCAAAAATGGCTCTACCTCACCTTTAAAAGATTCTATTCAAATCTCAATGCCGTTTGCTACAAGCAAAGAGGATGCCTCATTTTCTCAGTTTGGAGCTTATGGACCTGAGGCATACGTCAACAAAACCCTTGAGAACGTAAAGCCCGAAGATATTAAAGAAAAAGATACACTTCGTGGTGTTATAGAGTGGGCTGGAAATGGGGATAGATACTTTATATCTTCGTTAATACCTGAAAAACCAGTTGAATCTACTCTAAAGCTCTCTTTAGATGAGTCTCTTGTTCTTACAAAATATTTGCAATCTATGGAAAGAGTTGATCCAGGAAAGCAACTTCAAGTCTCATTTAAAATCTACATGGGACCCAAAAGCCATAAAGTTCTTAGCTCATACAACAACAACCTTAAAAAAGCGATAAATTTTGGCTGGTTTGATGTGCTTGCCAAACCCTGCCTAATTGGCATGAATCTAATTCATGATTTTGTGCCAAACTACGGGATTGCGATTATTATATTAACTATTTTAATCAAAATCCTATTTTGGCCACTTGGAAACAAAAGCTATAAATCAATGAACGATATGAAAAAACTTCAGCCTCTTATGAATCAGATACGAGATAAATATAAAGATGACAAACAGAGGATGAATCAAGAGGTTATGAACCTATACAAAACCTATAAGGTCAACCCAATGAGCGGTTGTCTTCCTATGTTGGTTCAGATGCCCATATTTTTTGCTCTATACAGAATGTTGTATCAGGCAATAGAGCTTAGGCACGCACCATTTATGGGTTGGATACAAGACCTCTCTGCCCCTGATCGCCTGTTTAATTTTGGTGTTGCTATTCCATTTATGGAGCCTCCTTATGGAATTCCAATTTTAACAATAATCATGGGAGGCACTATGTTTCTTCAGCAAAAGATGTCCCCAACAATAGGGGATCCTACTCAGGCAAAAATTATGATGTTTATGCCTATTTTTATGACCGTCATATTTATCAACTTTCCTGCTGGACTTGTTTTATATTGGCTTGTAAACAATGTAGTCTCTATTGGTCAGCAGTATTATATTCAAAAGAAATTTTTGTAAATCTTGGAGGTATTTATTGATACTATGAAAAAGACTCAAGAGTTTGATGGCAAAAATGTTGATAATGCTGTTGACAAAGCATGTATGGCATTAAATATTGCAAAAAAAAATCTTGTTTATGATGTGATCTCTTCAGGCTCAACTGGTATTTTTGGTATTGTTGGTGTTAAAAAAGCAAAGATAAGGGTTACTCTTCCTGAAAACAGCAGAGTTGATGGAGCATCTTCATCTTATGATAGCGACCGTGCTGGTGTTATGTCTATTGTTGATGAGGCATTTGGCAAAGATATACCCCCCCCTCCTGTTGATGCTCCTATTTTAAGCGATAACTCTCAAGATAGTGGCTCAAATAGAGAGATTATTCCAAATAACTCTATAAAAGATAAGCCTTTGCACCCTAAATCAAGAAAGCCAAAGCCATCTGGCAAAAAACCTGCAATTAAAAGAGATGCTCCCGAAGAGGGGACTATTTCAACTGAACAGCCTCTGCAAAGTTTGTCTGATGAGAATGTTGACGAAAATATCATTGTAGCCAGTAATGCTGAACCTGAGAAGCTTGTGGCTAAAAAACATGGCGGATCAAAACCAGTTGCAGCAAGACAGCCACAATCAACAAAGCCATATAGCAGAAAAAGCAGACCAAGAAAAAAAGATACATGGCTTCGCCCCGAAAGTGATGATGCTCTAAATGAGGCTATGGAGGCTATGGACTCGCCTAATTCAACCTCAGCTACAACTTTAGAGGCAGAAAAAAAAGTTGTAGATCACAAAAAAGAGGTTAAAGAGATTGATGATGGTTATGAGTATAACCCTGAATCTGACGATGAGTTCCTTGAGGATGATTTTCATGGCGGTTTAGAAGGGGCTTTAGAAGAGGAGGCTCCTTACATAAAAGATGATGATGAGATCGTTGAGGAGTTTGATGAGCGTGATGATGGCTATCCTCCTAAATATAAGGGTGAGATTCCAGTTGATGTCTCTGAAGAGGCTATGCAAATAGGCAGAGAGACTCTTCAAAAGATGGTGGCTCTAATTACTGATGATGCCACAGTTACTGCTAAAAGCGATGAAGATAGATTGCTCTTAAAGGTTGAGGGTGGCAACTCTGGAGTTTTGATTGGTAGAAGGGGGCAGACTCTTGAGGCTATGCAGTATCTTACTGATAAGATTATAAATCGTTATAGCGAATCAAGGGTTAGGCTAAAGGTTGATATTGAAGGCTATATGGAGACCAGAAAGGCTAATCTTAAAACACTTGCATATAAAATGGCAGATAAAGCCAAAAAGACTGGGAAGCCTGCAACAATTAACCAGATGACAGCTCAAGATAGAAGAATTATCCACCTTACCCTAAAAGATGATACAAGGGTTAGAACTCAAAGTATGGGAGATGGTTACTACAGAAGATTGGTAATATTTCCTAAAAAGAGCACATTTAAACGCAAAAAAAATTTTAGAAAATAGCCCATAACAAGATGATAAAAGAGACCATTGCTGCGATTGCAACACCAACTGGGGCTGGAGGTATTGGTATTATCAGAATCTCTGGCTCACAGGCAGTTGAAGTTGCTTTACAGATATTTTCTAAAAGCTCTAAAAAAAGGGTTACTCCACCCTTTTTTGAGTCTCATAAGGCGATTCATGGTTATATTTTTGATACCGATTCTGATGCTGTAATTGATGAGGTTCTGCTTGTTCCAATGGTTGCTCCTCGCTCATACACTGCTGAAGATGTGGTTGAGATTCAAGCCCATTCAGGAGCAGTTGTGATGCGGGCAATTTTGGATATAATCCTCTCAAAAGGTGTTCGTCTTGCTAAACCGGGTGAATTTACCCAAAGAGCCTTTTTAAATGGTCGCATTGATCTTACGCAAGCTGAGGCTGTTGCTGATATTATAAATGCAAGGTCTGTATCCTCTTTAAAGATTGCAGTGGCTCAAGGACTTGGGCATCTTAAAAATAGCGTAATAGATGCACGAGATGAGCTTATAGCACTTTTAGCAGAGCTTGAGGTTACGATCGACTTTCCAGAAGATGTATCAGATACTGTTTCAAAAGAGGGTGTGAGCCAAGTTATCAAAAAAGTTCTTCATAGATGCAAAAGTGCCATACAGACATATCAAGATGCCCATTTCCTTAGAGATGGTTTAAAGATAGCAATTTTTGGGGCGCCCAATGTTGGAAAATCAAGCCTTATGAATCGACTATTAGAAAAAGAGCGATCCATTGTAACTGAATTTCCCGGCACAACTCGTGATCTAATTGAGGAGAGCATAAATATAGATGGAATCCCATTTATAATCTCTGACACTGCTGGTATGCACCAAACTGATGACCCTGTGGAAAAAATTGGCATTGAACGAGCAAAAAAGAGCATTGAGCAATCTGATATGGTGCTATTTATACAAGATGTTATAAATATTTCAGATTCTGGTTTAAATTTAAATATTGATGAGCCAATCCTATCTAATAAAAAGGCTATTGTTGTGCTCAACAAAATTGATAAGTTAAATCATGAGGCTATAAACTCCCTCCCATCATCAATCTGGACACAACATGGCTTAATAGCAGTTGCTCCAATATCTGCAAAAACAGGTGATGGTGTTTTTGAACTTAAAAAGATGATAACTCAAATTGCAACAGAAGATTTAATTAAAAATAGCAATATTAATCCAAATTGGTCATCTTCAGTTGTTCCAAATCTAAGGCATAAAACAGCCCTTCAAACCGCAGCATCAAGCCTTAATCAGGCACTTGAAAACATAAAGTTTAACTCTCTTGGAGAGGAGACTTTGGCAATTGATATAAGAAATGCCATTGACTGTTTAGGAGAGATAACTGGAGACTCTGCTGGCGTTGATATTTTAGATGCTATTTTTAGTCAGTTTTGTATAGGAAAATAAAAAGGATAAATCAAATGTCTATAGATTTTAAAGAACATTTTATAAAATATAAATCGTTAGTCTCAATGGTTGATGGGATATTTAACAAAGTCAAAGATGAATATCCAAAAGAGGTATTTTGCCGCGAAAAGTGCAGCGATTGCTGTTATGCAATTTTTGATATTCCAATTATTGAGGCTATCTACATAAACCATAAATTTAACCAGACCTTTTCAGGTGTAAAGAAGATGGAGCTAATTGACACTGCCTCCAAAGTTGATCGCTCTTTATTTAAAATGAAGAGAGATGCCTACATTGAGGTTCAAAACGGGGCTGACCAGCTTGATGTGCTTGCTAAGATGTCGATTGAGCGTGTCAGATGCCCACTTCTTGGTGCTGATAATCTCTGCGTTTTATATGAATCAAGACCAATTACATGCCGTCTTTATGGTATTCCGACATCAACCCAAGGTGCAAGCCATATATGCGGAAGAACCAATTTTGAGCAAGGCAGCAAATATCCAACAGTTAATATGGATAAGATATATACCCAAATGCAGCTAATCTCTGCTAATATGGTCAAAGATATTAAGGCAAAAAATATCAAAGTTTGCGAGATGTTAATACCCGTCTCAATGGCACTAATAACTGATTTTAATGAAGAATTTTTTGGAATTTAAAGGTTGGGCTTTAGATAATGGAGCACTTTACAAACGAGCAAATTGAAGCCAAAAAAAAGGCTATATTTGATGCTATGGGCAAGCGTGGTCAACGTCAAGTTATGAAGATTGGATACGATAAATGGGATCCAATTCAAAATCCTAAAGACCCGATAGACATCAGAAAAGATAAGACAAACAGAACATCTCAGATGCTTATTCGTGAGTTTCTTCAACAGTCATCTCACGATGGGTACTCCAACTCTTTTGCACAGGGTGCTTTTGAGATGTGCCTTGGTATCATAAATGACAATGAAAAGATGAAAGGCATGTTTGAGTTTTCCAAATGGTACACAGCTCTACTTGAAAAAGAACAGAAAGAACAGAATAGATAAGCTCAAATAGGAATATAAAAGATGAAAGTTGGAATTATAGGTTTGCCACAAACTGGTAAAAAGACTCTGTTTCAGATATTGATTAGAAGTGAAGTAAAAGAGCAGAGCGGTCCACCAAAACCTCTTCCCGGAACAGCAGATATTCTTGATACAAGATTCGATAAAATGGTGGCAATGTATTCTCCTAAAAAAGAGGTTAGGGCAAGAGTTGATCTTGTTCTGCTGCCAAAAATGGAGCAAGAAAATATCGCAAAAGGTGATATTTTTCGAGATATTGCAGATATGGACGCAATCTGCCATGTTGTTAGAGCCTTTGATGATGATGCGATCTACCACTCTGCTGGTTCAATAGATCCATTAAGAGACGTATTAATGGTAAATGCAGAGCTTATAATGCACGATCAGATATTTGTGGAAAAGCGAATTGAGAGAATTGAGCAGCTTATAAAAAAGAAGAAAGATGAGGAACAGCAAAAAGAGCTTACATTGATGAAACGGTTGCTTGAGCATCTTGAGCAAGAAAAACCATTACGCCTTTTTGAGTTTGTGCCAGAAGAGGAGCGTATGATCAGAAGTTATCCTCTTATTACCCGCAAAGAGATGATAGTTGCCCTAAATGTTGCTGAAGATGATTTAAATAGTCAACTTATTGAGAAATTTAATAGTATCTGTAAATCAGATAAAATATCTGTAATGGTTGTATCTGCAAAGGTGGAGTCTGAAATTGCCATGCTTGAGAGCGAAGAGGAAAAAAGAGAGTTTTTAAGCGATATTGGCATTGAGGAGTCAGCTTTAGAGGTTCTGACTCGCCTCTGTTTAGATGCTTTGGGGCTTATCTCTTTTTTGACTGTTGGACCAGATGAGGTGCGTCAATGGTTAGTCAGAAGAGCCTCCCCTGCCCCTGTTGCTGCTGGAGTTATTCACTCTGATCTTCAGCGTGGATTTATCAGAGCAGAGGTTATAAAGTATGATGAGCTTATTGCCTACGGCTCTGAGGCTGAGCTAAAAAAAGTCGGCAAGATGTATGTTCAAGGAAAAGATTACATTGTAGAAGATGGTGATATTTTAAATATTAGATTTAAGGTTTGATATTTAGGTAACCTCAGAGTTAAATTTTCTGAATCGCATTGATGATCTTTGCAATTTTCTCTCTGTGTTCTGGTGGCACCATCAACATTTCAATAGGCTTGTTTACAAGTAGATTTTCAGACAAGTTTGCTAACCCATATTTTTTATTATCTGCCTCAAGCAGAAGTATATCTGAAAGGTTGCCAAAATAGCCGCCATTATCAACATGTTCAAGATACTGCATAAAGAGATTACTCAAAGTAACCATATACTCATCTATCTCTGCAAAACCAGTTACATTACATCTTTTTTTGGAAATCATAACTCGACACGCCAAAGGTCTTAAATCATATATCATACATCTTTGGTTTGATAGCAGTGGACACTCTCCCCACAAAGGATCACCAAACTCTTCTGGAGGCTCTTCTCCATTCATGCAGATTTTAGCAAGTTCATTAATGGTTGTTTTTGGAATCAGGCGGTTTTTATGATGCTCATTTGCAACTCTGTTTGATACAAAATCTTTCTCATCACTATTCAAACCATCTAAAATATGTTTTGCTTCTAAACTTGTAAGGGTAACATTTCTGGTGCAACAGGCAGCACACCCTTCTTCACAAGCCCTTTCCATCTCTTCTGAAAATCTGTCAAAAAGCATAAATAGCTGCTTTAATATTATCTGTTTGTCTTTAAAGCCCTGATTTTTCAATATGACAAATCTCCTGATACAAAATATTGGTTATAGATGTTAATGGCTACATTTTTATAATCCTTCCAAACCTGAACAGTTTATGAAAACTTACCTACTCTGTCAACATTTTGAAAAGAACTTAACAGCCCTGCCAGTCCGTAGAAACAGATTGAAAGGTTCTTGCTGTTGTGGTAGGTTGAAAAAATAAAAAAACACCTGTTTTCGGAATGATTCAACAGTGTGGAAATATAACAATTCGATGTCAACAAATGTACAGAAAAAAAACGATAGGTAGTCCAAACATGGTTCTTGAAAATTACTTTAATACTCCTCTCTACTTTCAACTTGATCTAACTTAAGGGGGTAGGACACCTTGCAGTTTGTCTATTTCAAAGCATCCAATAAATATATCTTCTTGCTCTTTATTGTTGTGGTATTAATAATCATCCCAACGCTTCCAAAGAGTTTTGCAGATAACAAAGTAAATCTTGTCGAGCATACTGCTGCCCCTAAAATTATCCCTGAATCCAAACTTCTAAATAATAAAATAAAGGTGGGAGTATATAATTTCAATCCTCTTGTTTTTATAGATGAAACAGGAAAAGCAAGTGGGCTTTTTCCTGAGATTCTCAACTATATTGCTGAAAAAGAAGATTGGGAGATTATCTATATACCTGGCTCATGGAGTGAATCTTTAGAACGAGTAGAAAGTGGTGAAATTGACTTATCAATTTGCATTGCCCACACCCCAGAAAGGGAGGCAAAGTTGGATTTTACTAAAGATTATTTGATTTTAGATTGGGCATCAGTATTTAAACATAAGGGTAGCAATATTCAGACAATTTTTGACCTTCAAGATAAAACAGTTAGTGTTCTTAAAAGCGGAGTAACAACAGACTCATTCAAAAGGGTGCTTAACCAATTTGGCATTACCTGCAAAATAGTTGAGAAAAATGAAAATATTGAAAACCTTAAAGCTGTTCATCAAAAAGAGGCTGATGCTGGAGTTTGTCCTAATATTTACGGCACAATGGTGGAAGAGAATTACAACATTGAAAGAACATCAATTGTATTTGCCCCAATAAGACTTGGGTTTGCCTCAAAAAAAGGTAGTAATAATAAAGTTTTATCTGCACTAAATAGACATATTCAAGAGATGAAAGCAGATAAAGAGTCTGTTTATTACGAACTTCGTAGCAAGTGGATTGGTGCTTATAGTAAAGATAAAATATTCTTGGCAAAATGGGTAGTGCCTATTCTGGTAACTGTTATCTCTTTACTTCTAATATTAGTTCTTTTCAATATTGCATTGAAAAGAAAAGTAAAAGTAAAAACATCAGAGTTGCTTAATATAAATGATGAATTAAAACTTTCAGAAGAGCGTTACCGTATTATGTTTGAACAGGCTATGCAAGATATTGCTGAACGCAAACTTGCAGAATTAGCACTAAAACAGAGCGAGGAAAAATTTAAAGTAGTATTTGAGCAGTCTCCAGTTGGTATTGTAATTACCAATTCTAAGGGGGTTATAGTAGATTGTAATAGATATTTTTCAGACATGTTTGGAGCAACGCCAGAGCAATATTATGGAATGAATCTATTAGAAAAGTTGCCAGAAGGTGGGGTGAAACAGAATATAATAGGTTCTCTTAATGACTATCAAATTCACCATTACGAAGGTCATTATGTTTCGATTTTA
>JADFZO010000033.1 GCA_015232465.1 Desulfamplus sp. | reverse complement strand
CAAAATACTGTCAACCTCATCAACAATTGCAAAGCTAAGCTCTCTCTGGGCAAGAGTCTCTTTATCAAACTTCATGTTATCGCGAAGGTAATCAAAACCAAACTCGTTGTTTGTGCCATAAGTTATATCAGCATTGTAACCCTCTTTTCTTTGCTCATCATTTAAGTTATGAAGAATTACACCAACACTAAGCCCTAAAAAGCCATAAATGGTACCCATCCAGTCAGCATCACGCTTTGCCAAATAGTCATTGACTGTAACTATATGAACGCCTCTTCCAGTCAAAGCATTTAGATAAGCTGGAAGAGTTGCCATCAAGGTTTTTCCTTCACCAGTCTTCATCTCTGCAATCATGCCCTTATGAAGAGCAATGCCTCCAATAAGCTGCACATCAAAGTGTCTCATTTTAAGAGTCCGCAAAGATGCTTCACGAACAAGTGCAAACGCCTCTGGCAAAATGTTATCTAAAGTTTCGCCTTTAGATAATCTTGCTTTAAACTCAATAGTTTTATCAGCTATCTGCTCGTCAGTTAGCTTTTGAATCTTTGGTTCAAGAGAGTTGATCTGCTCTATCAGGGGCATGATCTTTTTTATTGCCCTGTCGTTATTTGACCCAAATATCTTTGTAAGTAGTTTGAATACCATCTGATTTTTATGCCTTTAATTTGTTTTTTTATATTGAGCCTGGAATGAGTTTAAGTCCAGTTGTCTCGTCCATGCCAAACATCAGATTCATATTTTGGACAGCCTGACCTGATGCACCTTTTAAAATATTATCAATGGCAGAGACTATAACTATTCTTTTAGATTTGTCATCAATCCAAAAACCAATATCGCAGAAATTGGTACCTCTAACATGGGCTGTATCTGGAAATTTACCTTTTGGAAGAAGCCTTATAAAAAAATTATCAGAATAGTATCTCTTAAAAATATTTAAGATGGTCTCATAAGCGTTATCTTTAATATTTTCTGATAGTTGTGCATAAATTGTGGTTAGCATTCCTCTGCTCATTGGCAGAAGATGGGGCACAAAAGTTATGTTGATTTTATCTTCTGAATTAGAGGAATTAGAGGATAGACCAGCATGTTGATTTAAAACTTCCTCCATCTCTGGAACATGACGATGAGAGCCAACTTTGTAGGGCTTAAAGGACTCTGTAACTTCGCAGTAGTGGGAGGTTAGAGCCAACGAGCGTCCAGCACCGCTTACGCCAGATTTAGAGTCTGAAACTATCCCCTGACGGTTGAGTGCACCTTCGCGGATAAGCGGGATAGTCGGGAGCAAAAAACTTGTTGGATAACAGCCCGGATTTCCAATAAGAGAAGCCCCCTCTTTTTTTGAGTTGCCAGTAATCTCATTTTTGTATATTTCGCTCAGACCGTAAACCGATTTTTGCAAAAGCTCTGGGGCAGAGTGTTTCTGGTATGTCTCTTCATAAGCCAAAAGGTTTTTGAACCTAAAATCTGCTGAAAGATCAATCACCTTTATATCTTGTTTAAGAAAAATAGGTGCATACTCCATTGAGACTTTATGAGGAAGTGCAAGAAATATGCAATCAATCCTGCCAAATAGATTCTCTGGCTGCATCTCTTCGCACTTAATACTCACAATATTTCTAAGTGATGGAAATATGTTATCTAAAGGCTCTCCGCCATAAGAGCGTGATGTAACTGCCACAAGTTCAGCGTTTGGGTGTCCAACAATCAGCTTAACAAGTTCAGCCCCTGTGTAGCCTGTTGCCCCTGCAATGGCAACTTTTACCCTTTTTTGTTCTTTGTCTGTCATTGAATATAGCCTCATTATATACTTAAGGATTTCTAAATGGTTATTTTAAGCTATTGTTTAGCATGTTAAACTCTATGACGCACTGCAAGTCCTTGCAAAAATTTTTTCATGTATTGATCCCCGCACTCTTTGTAGTTTTTGTGCCCCTCTTTCCTAAACATTGCTGTAAATTCACCCTTTGTTACGTTTACATTGCCAAGTCTAAAAATCTCAATCATATCATCTTGCTTAAGATCAAGGGCTATTCGTATCTTTTTTAGGATAAGATTGTTGCTTAACGACTCTGGTTGTGGTTTCCCTCTATTTACTGACTGGTTGCTCGATTTTAAAGGTTCATCATCTTGTCTGCCCCTATTATAGATGATTAGTCCATCAAAAAATTTCTCAAGTAGAGTTGAAGAGCAAAAGACAAAATTTGGCTCTTCTCTCTTTTTTAAAAGGTTTAAAAGCTGCGATCTATCTATCTTACACCCTGCTGTTGTAAATATATTTACCATTGTAGTATCAGGAATATTTAGAGCATACCTAAATATTCTTAGCACATCATTGTTTTGCATTATCTTTTATCCCTTTGCACAAAAAGGGGCAACTTTTGCCTGTTTAATCTCAACTTTTTCCCAAACTTTTCCAACCATGTATGGCTCAGAGTCTAACCATTCAGATTTTAGAGCCTCAATTGAATCAAATTGACACACAATCATAGAGCCGCACATATTGCCAGCATCATTTAAAATTGCAGCAGCATAGAGCCATTTGCCTTGCTCATACATATCAGAAGCCATTTTTAGATGTGCCTCTCTTACTGCCATTCTTTTTTCAAGTGCCTTTTCATCTGTCCCGTCATAACCCAATACAACAAACTGCATAGTATCCTCCATTTTTCATTTTTTGCTAAAATTTTATCTTAAGATTGCGTTAAATCCACAAAAACCACAAAAATTTTACACCTATAATTTAACATTAAAACACGCTTCAACATAAAAAAAAATGTTAAAAATAAAAATTATTATTGACTATAACTTTTTATAGTGTAATGAATAACTATTCAGTATTTATAAATGGATTTTAAATCCAATAGCTAATATTAATAAGTTAAAGCAGACTATTCATAACATGAAGAGTAATTCATAATAAATAAATATAAATCAATAAAGATTTAGGGAGGATTTTAAGATGGTACAGTTTATTGCAGATAGACGTGATATAGATTTTATGCTCCATGAGGTTCTTGATGCAGAGTCATTATCAACAAAGCATGAGATGTTTGAGGAGTTCAACAAAAAAACCATTGATCTTATTGTATCTGAGGCGAGAAATCTTGCAGTAAAGGAGATTCTTCCAACCCAAAAAGAGGGTGATCTTCAAGGGTGTAAATTAGAAAATGGTAATGTTATAACTCCAGAGCCATTTAAAAAGCTCTATAAGCTTTTTTGTGAAGGCGAGTGGGTTGCAGCAACTGAATCGCAAGAGTGGGGCGGGCAAGGTATGCCAAGAACTGTCTCCTCTGCTGCTGCTGAATATTTTAATGGTGCGAACTACCCATTTATGATGTACCCAGGTCTTACACACGGGGCTGGAAAACTTGTTGAGCAGTTTGGAACTGAAGAGCAAAAAAGGCTCTATCTGAAAAATATGTATTCAGGAAAATGGGCAGGTACAATGCTCTTGACCGAACCTAATGCTGGTTCTGATGTTGGTGCTTTAACCACAAGTGCTAAAAAAAATCCAGATGGAACATACTCTATTACAGGTGCAAAAATCTTTATATCAGGCGGAGAGCATGACCTTACAGAGAATATAATCCACCCTGTTTTGGCACGTATTGAGGGTGCTCCAGAGGGGACACGGGGAATATCGCTCTTTCTTGTGCCAAAGTTTAGAGTCAATCCAGATGGCTCACTTGGCGAATTTAATGATGTTATCTGCACTGGCATTGAGCACAAATTGGGTATTCACGCTAACAGTACATGCTCATTGGCACTTGGCAGCAATGGAAACTGTATTGGCACTCTTCTTGGAGAGGAAAATAAAGGCATGAAGGCGATGTTTGTAATGATGAACGAAGCTCGTCTGCTTGTTGGTTTTCAGGGGTTTTCATGTGCAACATCATCTTATATTTATGCTGTAAATTATGCTAAACAGAGAGTTCAAGGCAAAGCCCTTCTTGATATGGCAAATAGTAACGCAAAATCGGTTACAATCATCAACCACCCTGACGTTAGAAGACAGCTTATGAAGATGAAGGTCTTTGTTGAGGGAATGAGAAGCATTCTATACTATGTCAACTACTGTGCAGATATGGCAATTGTGGGCGAAACTGAAGAGGAGCGTGCAAAGTATCAAGGGCTTGTTGAGGTATTAACACCTATTGCTAAGGGCTATGTTACTGACAGATCGTTTGAGATTTGCAGTCAAGGCATGCAGGTTTATGGTGGCTATGGATTTATTGAAGAGTATCCAATGGCTCAACTTTTAAGAGATTGCCGTATAACCATGATTTATGAAGGTACAAACGGGATTCAGGCTATGGACCTTCTTGGCAGAAAGCTTAGCATGAATGGCGGAAAACCAGTTATGGAGCTTTTTGGTGAGATGCAAAAAACTCTTGCTGCTGCAAAAGAGATTGAATCGCTTAACCCATACACAGAGAAGATTGAAAAGGCGTTTAATAAATTGGCAGAGGTTGCTATCCATATTGGTCAGATTGCAATGTCTCCAAAAGTTCTAAACGCATTTGCAAATGCCCACCCATTTCAAGATGCAACTGGTGATGTTGTGCTTGCGTGGATGCTACTTTGGAGAGCAACAATTGCATCTAAAAAACTTGAATCAGCCAAAAAGAAGGATAAGCCATTTTACGAGGGGCTTATAAAATCTCTTCAATTTTTTGTTGAGTCATACCTTCCAATCACAATGGGCAATCTTATTGCAGTTAAAAACACAAACGGTGCTGCTGTTGAGATTGATGATGAGTCTTTTGCAGGGTAGTTGTTGCAATTTTAATATAAAACTGGTTTAATTAAAATAATGTAGGGGCGTAGCGATATTTGCTATTTTGCCCCTACACGATTTTAATCGAACAAGAAAAATATAAGACTAAAAGTAACTGTCTTCAAAATAAGATAGAGATTTCAAGGAGAAAATTTTGATTGAGACCAAACAACTTGAGCTTCAAAAAGACCTAACGCTAAATATTGACTCATTAGCTGGTATGGTTGTAGAGCTTCAGCATAAATCTGGTGAAATCCCATGGCATAAAGATGGAAAAACAGACCCATGGGACTTGGTTGAATCTGCAATGGGTCTAAATATTGGCGGTTTTTTTAAAGAGTCTGAAAAGGCTTTTTTATGGTTAGCAAAAAATCAAAATCCAGATGGCTCATGGTTCTCCTCATACATAAACGGGATTCCACAAGATAGAACAACAGAGACTCACATGGCAGCCTATATTGCCACTGGTCTGTTTCAAACGTGGCTTATAAGGTGGCGAGAAAATGATGATACATCTTTTCTCAAAAAGATGTGGATAACTTTAAAAAAGGCTGTTGATTTTGCAATCAGTCTCCAGACTGAACGAGGCGAGATCTATTGGGCAAAAAGCCCTGAAGGCAATGTTGATCAGATGGCTCTTCTTACTGGCTCAAGTTCAATCTACATGAGTCTTAAATGTGCCATCTCAATAGCTCATATTCTTGGTATAAATATGCCTTGTTGGGAAAGAGCTTTTGACAAACTTGGAAGAACAATTAGAGAAGAGATACACATATACAATATAAGCAAATCAAGATTTTCTATGTATTGGTTTTATCCTATTTTATCTGGTGCTTTAACTGGAGAGGCAGCATTTAACAGGGTAGAGAAATATTGGAAAAAGTATGTTGTTGATGGGCAGGGTGTCAGATGCGTATCAGATCGTCCTTGGATCACAATGGCAGAGACCTCAGAGTTTGTAATTGCCCTTGCAGCTATGGGAAACACCAAACTTGCACGAATTCTCTTTTCGTGGATTCAAGAGAGAACGTACGATGATGGCACGTTTTGGTGTGGTTACACATTTCCTGATATGGTCATTTGGCCCCAAGAGAAAATTTCATGGACAAATGCAGTTGTTTTGATGGCAGCTGATGCTCTTTACGGTTTAACGCCAGCTTCAAATCTATTTAGCCATGAATCTTGGGATAGATTTAAGTTTAAAGGTTTGGAAGGGGCGATTTGTGTAAAATGAGAAGGGATCACCGTCCATACTTTGTTAAAAAACTTTGGTTTAGGTTTTTAAAACTATACATTGACCACTTTTTAAGACCCCAGTTTGATGGACTTGGAAAAAATCCATACATAGTTAAACCTTGGTATATTGAGGTTTTTGGTTCTCCTGTTACTATTGGAGATAACATAACCCTTCTTGCATCACCTGATAAACGGACACGCCTTACAGTCTGGTCAGATAAAAAAGATATTTTAGGGATACGTATTGGAGATCATGTGCTTATATCTCCTGGTGTTAGAATAAGTGCAGCACAAGAGATAACAATTGGAGATAACTGCATGATTGCAAGCAGTGCCTACATCACAGATTCAGATTGGCACGGAATTTATGATAGAAGCCTGCCACCAGACACTGCCTATCCTGTAAAGCTTAAAAACAATGTCTGGATTGGCGATAGTGCAATTATCTGCAAAGGGGTTACAATTGGAGAGAACAGCATTATAGGTGCTGGTGCCGTAGTCTCAAACGATATTCCCCCAAACTCAATTGCAGTTGGAAATCCTGCACGGGTTGTAAAGCAGCTTGATCCTAATCGCAAAATAACCACACGCAAAGATAGATTTGGAGATATTGATCTTATAAACATGAATCTTGATCTTCAAGAAAAAGAGTTGTTAAAAGGAAACACACTCACAGGTTGGCTACGCAGTATTATTATCCCTATGAATGGAGATTGATGATCTTTTTTTAGTATTTGGAGGATTTTTCATGCAAAATAATTTTTTTGAAAAAAGAGAGGTTTTTAAATTGAGTATATTTTCAAAATGGGGTGCAGTTTTAAGTGTTATTTTTAGTATGGTTTTGGCTTTGGCTATGCTTACAGGCTTTACAGGGTGCGAAGATAGGAAAAAATCTTCTCAACCGCAACAGCAGCAACAAGCTATGATTCCAGAGGTTTCGACAGTAACTGTTGAATTGCAAGAGATAACTTTAAAAACTGAACTTCCGGGTCGCACTTCTCCTTTTCGCATTGCTGAAATTCGTCCGCAGGTAAGCGGGCTTATTCTAAAACGGCTCTTTACAGAAGGCTCAACTGTGAAAGCTGGTCAAGAGCTATACAGAATTGATCCAACGCCGTTTGAATCAGCTCTAAACAATGCTAAGGCTAATCTTACTGCATCTAAAAAAGGGGCTGAAAGGGCAAAGGCAGCAATAGGGGCAAGCCGTGCTGTAATAGCACAAAAAAAGGCAACACTTGAACTTGCTAAAACAAACTTAGAGCGGTTTAAAGAGGCTTTTAAAGAGAGGGCAATCTCTACAAGCCAGCGTGATCAGGCAGAGACAGAGGTGAAAGTTGCAGAAGCGATGCTTCAGGCTGCTGAGGCTCAACTAAACAGTGATCAGCAGGCTGTTGCAGTTGCAGAAGCCTCAATTGAGCAGGCAGAAGCTGCGTTAGAGACAGCACGAATAAATTTGGCTTACACCCGAATAAATGCTCCTATATCGGGACATATCGGCATATCCAGCGTAACTGAAGGGGCTATTGTTACTGCATATCAACCAGTTGCCTTAACAACTATTCAACAGATTGACCCTATTTACGTTGATGTTCCTCAATCAACAAATGAGCTATTGAATCTTAGAACTCGGCTTGAAGATGGTCGTCTTGATAGAGATAAGAGCAACCACGACAAAGTTGGGCTTATATTTGGCGAAAATATGCAATATCAGCATGAGGGCAAATTGCAGTTTAGCGATGTTACAGTGGACCCGACAACTGGCTCTGTTACTTTACGAATTATATTTCCAAATCCAGATGATCTTCTATTGCCCGGAATGTTTGTAAAGACAACCATTAAGGAGGGGGTTAATAAGCAGGCTATTTTAATTCCGCAGCAGGGTGTATCTCGCGATTTTAAGGGAAATCCAGTGGCACTGATAGTTGATGATAAGAAAAAGGTTCAGCAGCGTAGCCTTACCCTTGATAGAGCAGTTGGCAATCAGTGGTTGGTCTCATCAGGGCTCTCACAGGGTGATAAGCTAATTGTTGAAGGTATGCACAGGGTAAGGGCTGGAGCAGAGGTTAAAGATATTCCTTTTGAGGAGGCTAAATAATGCTCTCAAAATTTTTCCTAAAACGCCCTGTTTTTGCGTGGGTTATTGCAATAATTTTGATGCTTGCTGGAGGTCTTGCAATCTACAATCTGCCTGTATCGCAATATCCGCCAATTGCCCCGCCTTCAATCTCAATTGACGCCTTCTATCCTGGTGCATCTGCTGAGACTGTTGAAAATACTGTAGCCCAAATTATTGAGCAGAAGATGACTGGTCTTGATGATATGCTCTATCTATCTGCAAACAGCTCCTCTTCTGGTGCTGTTCGCCTTGAGCTTACATTTGCACCCGGCACTGATCCTGATATTGCATGGTCAAAAGTGCAAAATAAGCTCCAGCTTGCAATGGCAAGTCTGCCTGATGTTGTTCAGCGTCAAGGGGTAAAGGTGAGTAAATCTACAAGAAACTACCTGATTATTGTGGGATTGATTTCAGAAGATGGGAGCATGGATGGAAATGATCTGCGAAATTACGCCCAATCTAACCTTGAAAAGATTCTATCTCGTGTTCCTGGTGTTGGGGAGGTTGAAAGTTTTGGAACTCAATATGCAATGCGTATCTGGCTTGATCCAGATAAATTAACAAATTACCATCTAACCATTGAAGATGTTGTTGTTGCACTTAGAAACTATAATGTTGAGGTCTCTGCTGGTCAATTTGGAGCATCTCCAGCAGAAGATGGTCAAAGGTTAAACGCATCAATTGTTATCCAGCATCTTTTGCAAACGCCTGAGGAGTTTGCATCTATCCCCCTTAGAACCAACACTGACGGCTCAGTTGTTCGAGTAAAAGATGTTGGACGCACAGAGCTTGGAACAGAGCGTTATGATGTTGAAGCCTACTATATTGATAAGCCAGCAGCAGCAATGGCAATCAGAAACGCTGCTGGTGCAAATGCCTTAAAAACAGCAGATGCTGTCAAGGCAAAATTAGAAGAGATGAGCAGGTATTTCCCACCTGGTATGAAGGTTATCTACCCCTATGACACCACGCCATTTACAAAAGTGGCAATCAAGGGGGTTATAAAGACACTTTTTGAGGCTATCTTTTTAGTATTTGTTATCATGTATCTTTTTATGGGTAACATGAGGGCAACTTTGATCCCAACAATTGCAGTTCCAGTAGTAATCTTGGGCACATTTGCAGCTTTGGGGCTGTTTGGATTCTCTATAAACATGCTCACGATGTTTGCTATGGTTCTGTCAATTGGTCTTCTTGTTGATGATGCTATTGTTGTTGTTGAAAATACTGAAAGGCTCATGGCAGAAGAGGGTCTTAGCCCCTATGCTGCTGCTGCAAAATCAATGGAGGAGATCACAAGTGCTCTAATTGGTATTGGAGTTGTGCTTGCTGCTGTCTTTGCCCCAATGGCTTTTTTCCCTGGCTCAACGGGTGTAATTTATCGCCAATTTTCAATAACCATTGCATCTTCAATGCTTTTGTCAGTTGTTGTTGCACTTATTTTAACCCCTGTTCTTTGTGCATCATTTTTAAAACCAATAGCAAAAGGGCATGAGCCATCAGATAATGCTATCTTTTTTTTAAGACCATTTTTTAGGCTATTTGATAGAGTTTTTTTTCGCATAAGAGATATGTATGTAAAGCTCATTAAACACGCAATTGCAAAAAGTCTTAGGTATGTTCTACTATTTATAATCATTGTAATATCAGTGGGTTATCTATTTCAAAAGATGCCAACTGCCTATCTTCCAGATGAAGATCAAGGAATTATGTTTGTCCAAGCAATACTTCCAGCAGGCTCAACATTAGAGCAGACCAAAGCTGTTATGAGGCAGATAAAAGACCATTTTGTTACAACAGAATCAGAGGCAGTAGAGTCTTTTATGGCAATATCTGGTATAAGTTTTAGCGGTCAGGGTCAAAATATGGGTTTGGGATTTGTTAAACTTAGAGATTGGCAGATGCGTCAAAGAGCTGATCTTAAAGTCAAGGCGGTTGCTGGAAGGGCAATGAGGGTATTATCTCAGATTCGCAATGCAATGGCATTTGCATTTCCTCCCCCTTCAGTTATAGAGCTTGGAAATGCAACTGGATTTGATTTTCAGTTGCTTGATCGTGGAGGCATTGGACATATTGAGCTTATAAATGCACGCAATCAACTGCTTGGAATGGCTTCAAAAGATGAGAGGCTTGTAAGGGTAAGACCAAACGGCATGGAGGCTGTTCCACAATACAGAATTGATATAGATTGGCAAAAGGCTGGAGCACTTGGCGTTCCTATCTCTTCGATTCACAACACCATAGCAGCAGCATTTGGAAGTGCTTATGTAAATGACTTTATTCAGGCTGGTCGAGTCAAGAGGGTCTTTGTTCAGGCAGATGCACCATATCGAATGTCGCCAGAGGATTTAAATAGACTCTATGTTAGAAATAGTATTGGCAAGATGGTGCCATTTTCATCATTTGCAAGTGGTCATTGGAGCTACGGCTCTCCTAAATTGGAGAGGTTCAACGCATTCCCATCAGTAAATATATGGGGAGAACCATCTCCTGGTAGAAGCTCTGGTGAGGCTATGCAGGCTATGGAGGAGCTTGCATCAAAGCTGCCTCAAGGAATTGGATTTGACTGGACAGGCTTATCTTATCAAGAGCGAATGGCTGGCTCTCAAGCTCCTATTTTATATGCCTTTTCAATACTTGTGATTTTTCTTTGCGTTGCAGCACTATACGAGAGCTGGACAATACCTTTTGTTAATATGCTTATGTTGCCTTTGGGCGTGTTTGGAGCTGTTCTTGCTACACATTTACGGGGCTTTCCAAATGATGTCTATTTTCAGATTGGATTTCTCACAACACTTGGACTTTCAACCAAAAATGCTATTTTGATTATTCAGTTTATACAAGAGCGTATGGCACAAGGTATGGGGCTTATTGATGCAACACTTGGGGCTGTCAAAACCAGATTTAGACCAGTAATTATGACATCTATGGCGTTTTTCTTTGGTGTTCTGCCTCTTGCAATTGCAGTTGGTGCTGGTGCTGGGGCACAAAATGCAATTGGAACTGCTGTTGCTGGTGGAATGCTCTCTGCAACATTTATTGACCTTATTTTTATACCGCTCTTTTTTGTTATAGTAACAAAGATGTTTGGCAGTAAAAAAGCACAAATATAACTGATAATTTTTTATAAAAGGTTAATTATGAATAGACAATCTTTTTGGCGTGTTAAAGTATTGCTAATTTTTGCAACATTAGCCGTTTTATCAGGCTGCTCTTTAGCACCTGACTATGTAAAGCCCAAATCACCCATTCCTAAAGATTTTCCAAAAGGAGATGCTTACCAGATCAACGACCAGAGCAAAGCAGATGGTTCAGGAGCAGATGTCAAAAATCTAAGGTGGCAGGAGTTCTTTACTGATAAAAATCTTCAGTCAACAATTGATATTGCATTAAAAAACAATCGCGATTTAAGGCTTGCAGCGTTAAATGTGGAGAAAGTCCGAGCAATTTACGGAATCCAGCAAGCAGAGCTTTTTCCAGTTGCAACCAGCACATTTGAAGGGGGTAAACAGCAAAGCTCATCTGATCTTATAACTGCTGGTTCTTCAAGGACAAAAGAGCAGTATGGATTAACTCTTGGTGTTGCATCGTGGGAGCTTGATCTGTTTGGACGTATCAGAAGCCTTAAAGATCAGGCTCTTGAAGATTACCTTGCCACAGAAGAGGCAAAACAGGCTGCACAAATATCGCTAATTTCTGCCATTAGCAGGGCATATCTTACACTTGCAGCTGATAAGGAGAATCTTGAGATTGCAAAGTCAACCCTTGCCAATCAGCAGGCAGCCTATAAGTTGATTGAAAAGCAGCATGAGGTTGGAATTATTACAAAACTTGATCTTAGACGCGCTCAAACTCCTCTCTATATGGCTCGCGAAGATGTTGCTCGATTTAAGCAGTTGGTAGCTCAAGATATGAACGCTTTAAATCTCCTTGCTGGCTCTTTTGTTCCAGAATCTCTACTGCCCAGTGAGCTTAGCAGCATAACTTCGCCTAAAGAGATTTTTACAGGGGGGATATCATCTGAAGTGCTTTTTAATCGTCCTGATATTATAGGGGCAGAGCACAGGCTTAAAGGTGCTTATGCCTATATTGGTGCAGCAAGGGCAGCATTTTTTCCCCGAATCTCTCTTACAACCTCATTTGGAACAGCAAGTGATGATTTATCAGGGCTTTTTGGCTCTGGTGCTTCTACATGGAGCTTTATACCAAAAGTTTCTGTGCCAATTTTTGATGCTCGCACATGGGCAGCATTTAGAGTAAGCAAAGCAGAACGAGAGATTGCACTTACCCAGTATGAAAAGAGCATTCAGACAGCTTTTAAAGAGGTGGCTGATAACCTTGCAGTAAAGGGGACGATAGATGAGCAGATAGATGCACATATATCTTTAGTAGAGGCTGCATCAGAGACATACAGACTTTCAGAAGAGCGATACAAAAAGGGTATAGATAGCTATCTTAGTGTCTTAGATGCACACCGTTCACTCTATTCAGCAAAGCAAGGGCTTGTCAGTTTAAGACTTGCAAAGGCTGTTAATCAGGTAACACTTTATGCTGTGCTTGGTGGTGGCGTTAATTGATCTGTAATAAAAAAGGGGTGTAGCAAACTACACCCCTCTAAACACTGAATTGAATTTATAAAAATTAAATAAACTTTAAACTCGTATTAAAAAGTTAATGTCAATCTATGGTACAGAGCATACACTTCAGGATCAACCGTAGGATCAACAACACCACCGCTTGCACGGGTTGTCCAGTAATCTCCGCCATCAAGATATGCTGCAATTGCTTTGTATGTTAGATTATCAGTAATATTCCATGTAAATGTAAAGTCATACTCAAAACCTTGATCATCATCAAAACCTGAACCTTCTGGAACTGTATCAGCTTTAGACATTGCACCTATAAAACCAAGTGTAATGGAATCTGTAACAGCATAATCAACACCAGCATAAAACATCTGATAGCCATCAAGCATTGCAGTTGAAGCTGTTGCAAAACCAGTTCCAACATGGTTACCAATACCATTTCCAAGTGAGCCGTTCATGCCATGATAGTCTGAATTAAGAATAAATACCTTTTCCCAATCTAAACCAGGTGAGACATAACCCATGCTCTCTACCTTATCATCAGAGTAGTTTGAATCACCTGATGAGTGTGCAAAACCAGCCTGAAAAGCAAATGGAGAGTAATCATAACCACCTTGAACAAAATATGCAAATCCCTCTACATCAGTATCTTTTACATTGTATCTCTTATCATACTCTAAAGTTCCAAAAACATAGTCAAGCTCAGATTCAAGGCTGAAATTACCAAATTTTCCTTGAAAAAATGGGGCGAGCAGATAGACTTTAGCATCGTTGGTAAGTCCACGATTGCCCATAGTCATTACAGAGGTCGTCTGCATATCGCTTGTCCAATCAGCGGCAATATTTGCTTTTGCAGCAGCAGCAGCTTGAGCAGCAGCAGCAGCTTCAGTAGCCATACCAGCAGCTTGATACTTTGCAGCAGCATCAGCATAACCTTTTGCAGTTAAGGCACTCTTTGCATTTGCACCATACCATGCAGCATAAGATGCAGCCTCATCTGATAGCCCATTTGTCTTAATAAAAGTGCGATATGAAGATGTGTAGGCACCGTTTAAATCATAAGACGATAAAAGATCATCGGAAGCAAATTTCTGACCAGGATCTTGAAATTTGTTAAAATTATACATTGCAGAGAGCAGACCAGTCGCGTAGTTGTTGGTTTTATAGACTCCGCCTATGTAGTATTTATCGTTATCATCATCTATCATAGTGTCATTTTCTGTTACTTTTTCAGCAACAGCTACCATATACAACTTCCCATCTCCTATCTCAATGGGAACAGTGTATTTGATTCTATCTGTATCAGCTTCATCATCACAAAAAGTAGTACCCCAAACAATACCCTTCATTCTACCAACCTCAAACATACCAATTGGGCTGATGTAGGTTAGATAGGCTCTATCAAAGTCGATGTTATCATCATCTTCGTTTCCATCAAAAGCAGAGTCTTTTGAGCTTAACACCTTTTCAAGAGCATCAAAACGTGTAGTTAGCTTTAAATTATCGCTAACACTAAAATCTGTCTGAACACGTAGCCTCATCTGTCTGTAATCGCTTGTGTTGTCGCTATCAAGCATATTGGGATTTGAGTTGAGAATCCCCTCAACATAGAACTCACCGCTGAAATCGACCTCAAGGGCAGACGCAGCCATAGGCAATCCCGTTAGAAAAACGAACATTACTGCAAACACTACAACCTTCTTCATCTTTTTCTCCTTTTTCTAAGTTGTTAATATTGATTAATAAAAACGTATATTGGTTAGACTGTAAAATCTTTGATATAACCACTACACGTATAATGGGCATTAATCTTTATGGCTATTTATTGTGAAGTTAAAATTTTATCAACAAAGATAGTGCTGTGTGATTTGTTCATAAAGCCACTATCGCCAACAGCAGAGTAAATAAGCTCTGGGTAGCCATCATTATTAATATCAATAAGATTAAAATCAGATATGTAACCAGCGACACTGCTGCCACTCCAAACATCGACCATTGAGCCATTACTCCACTTCATAATCTGAATCTGACCCTTGTTGAATTTACGAAATCCTGAAAGATAGCCCTTTGCAACATCAGAGTTATTTACAGTTATAATTTCGCACACTCCATCATTATCAATATCTCCTGCAACTATACGACTGTTTATATAAAGCCTCTCTTTTAAATTATCACCCCCTTTATGCTCTTCAATAAAAAGAGCGGTTGATCCAAAAGATTGAGGACTTTTCCACTCTTTTTTGCCTTGAGGATCTCCTATATTTAGAAAGCCTGATCTGTCAAACCATGCGATCTTTTGTGAACTCAAAGAGTTGGGGCTATTTGTAGTTGCCTCAGATAGTTGGGCAAAACCAAATAAATTAAAATTTTTATTTAAATTGGGAGTTGCTATCTCCCCATTTTTGATAACTCTATTGCCGCTTAAATTAAGTGAGTAGATTTTGCCTGAAAAGGTCTCATCATGCCCGCTTTGTTGACCAATCAGCTCTATATTGCTGTGATAATTGGCACTTTTATTAAAAGTGCTCAAAGCTCTAAAATACCAATCCACATCTTCAAGCATTGGCTCAAAACCTCTTTGGTTCAACTCTATAATGTATGATTTAAGATGGTTATTTTTTCCAATTGCTGTTATAAAAAGCTCGCTTCTGCCATTGCTATTGGCATCTATTGAGTCAATTGCGATGTTGCTGTTGTAATATTTGCCTGCATAGGTGGCTTTTTTGATAAGTGTAATCTTATTTGAGTTGCTGTCTGATTTATTATTAGAGATGTTAAAAAACGATATGTTCTGCTTATCCATAACAGCCAAATCTAATAAGCCATCTCCATCAATATCTGCTGTTGCAACTCCTCGTATCTCCATATCTAATTTTTGATTTAAGAGGTTGGAATCAGCAGAGAATGGTAAAAAAATCCCTTTTCCAAGTCTATCGCCCTTTAGGCTATTTGTGGGTAGGGTAACCGCCCCAGCACTTAAATTGTTTGGGGCTGCTGCATTAATATTATCTGTATTGGCTGCAAATTGGTTGCTGGTTAAATTATCAGCCCCTGAGCTTTTGCCTGTAATAGCCAATTTGACCTTTTCTGATATTGCAGATGCCTGCTGCATTACATCTCCTAAGCCAACACCAGTTGCGTTTATAAATTTTACCTGTTCAGGATTTATAAGCTCAATTAGCCTTGCATCGCTACTAACGCTATCTCCAGCAATGGTTACTGTGCCAGTAAGAATGTAGTCAACTCCATTAAATTCAGCTAAACCAGCTATTTTGGAGATCATTGATGGATCGCCCATATCAAGAGCATAGTCTGAAGGGAGGCGATCCAGACATTTAACCTTGATCATGTTACCTGAGGCGATTCTGCTGCAAAGCATCTTACCCATTCCCCTGCCAATAAAGCTGTTATCCTCTTTTGAGATAACATCAAATGCAAATACAGCAACCCGTTTAGTTTTAGAGCTTATATTTAGGGAAATATCATCTGCATTGGCAATATCAACATGGGTCAGATTGGCAGTAAAAAAGGATACTATGATATATGTGGTCAAGATATAAATAGTTGAGATATAAGGCTTAAAATAGTTGTTTTGCATTCTGGTTTATCTCTTTAATAGATCAAAATTTATATAGATTAAATTAAATTGTAAGACTCAACGGTTAAACTCTTTATAACAATAAATAAAATGAAAATCGACACTATATAATAGAGAGATAAAAGTCAATAAACTATAAGGCAATTGCTGATATTCCTAATTTATCCTTGCTAAATAATCTATCTGTTATTAAAATACCACTCCATTTAAGTTTTAAGATGCTATCTATATTACAAATTAAATTTATAAAATTTTAAGGAGAGATTTTTGCAAACAAATTATATGCAAATAAAAGATAAAAGTTTTTTTAGAGCCTCAAATAGACTGACAAATAGACTGACAAATTTTTTTGTCTCTATTTTAATTACAGTTCTCTGTTTTTCTGCTACATCTGTTTTAAATCTTAGCGTAGCCTATTCAGAGCCTTTGAAGATTGCCGTATTGCCATTTGAGATTAACTCAGAGCAAAATCTTGATTTTCTCAAAAATGGGATTCAAGATATGCTTGCATCTCGCCTATCATTTAAAGATCAGGTAATTGTTATTGATAAAGAGAGCGTTAAGAGAGTATCTGATACGGTTAAAGGGTTTAGTGGTGAGAGTTTTGCCCTGCTTGTTGGGGGGCAACTTAAAGCAGATTTTGTGATTTATGGCAGTGTAACTGTTATTGGCACCAGCACCAGCATAGATTCAAAACTTCTTGATATTTCAGGAAAAAATCCACCTATTCCATTTTTTAGAGAAAGTAGCGATCCAGGCGGTGTTATACCAGCCATAAATCAGTTTGCCACAACCATAAATGAGACATTATTTAATAGAGCAGCGGGAAAAGCAGACAATAACATCGCAACCTCATCACCTTCAGCCACACCTTTGATTCAGCCTCAGCCAAACCATACGACAAATATTAATCCGCAATTCTCTTCAAAAGCATCACAGATGCAGAGTAATCAAGCTCAAAGTCTAAATCCAGAGTTTGCTGTAACAAATACTCCTCAAGGAAAATCTGGTGCGTGGAGAAGCCCAACATTTAAAAATCTGATTAATGCAATAGCAATAGGTGATACAGATAAAGATGGTCTGATGGAGACGGTCTTTATCTCTGATAAATCTGTTTTTATATATAGCTTTGCAAATAACCATTTTATCAAAAAAGCAGAGACCCCCAAAAATAGCTATTCAACATATATTGGAGTTGGTATCGGGGATATAAACTCAAATGGTTTTGAAGAGATATTTGTAACCAGCATGAATGCTGATAAGAATATGCCAAACTCTTTTGTGATTGAGTATGATGGCTCTAAATATCGTGAGATTATTAAAAACAGCCCATGGTATTTCCGCATTGTTGAGACAAATGGCGGAGATAAAATTTTGTTGGGGCAGAAACAAAAATCAGATAAAGATACTATATACTCATCGCCAATATACGTGATGCGATGGGACGGAGAGCAGTATCAGCCATCAGAGAAGATTCTTGAGGCTAATAAGGCTAATGTTATGGGTGCTCTATTTGCTGATGTTATAGGAGATGGCAGCCCAAAGGTTGTTGCTTATGATCGGTATGAGTATTTAACTATTTTTAGTCAGAGTGGCTCTGTTATATGGAGAGATGCAAACCGAACTGGTGGAAATATGAACTATTTTGAGCTGCCTAAAGAGAGTCCAACTGATGACAATCCTCTTCAATATTTTCCTTTGTCTGTCAGCTCTTTTGATATAAATGGTGATGGCGTAGCAGAGATTCTTTATGCCTCAAATAGCGATATTGTTGGTGGCTATTTAAGCAGATTTAAAAGATATAGCAAAGGTATAGTACACAGCTCTTTTTGGAACGGAGGATCAGGTCTTTCATTGCAGTGGTCAACCCCTGAGCAGAGGGGCAGAGTTAGCGATTTTGTAATTGGAGACTTTGACAATGATGGTAAAAAAGAGCTTTTGATTGCCAATGTTGTAAAAGATGCCCTCTCTTCATTTTCAGACTCTGAAAGCCTTATAATTTCTTATGAGTTGATGGAGTAAATTTTTTATTTTATTAATATTAAATTTTCATTAATACTTGACATGAACTTTTAATGTTGGTATCGCTACTTGAAATTTTAGCAAAAAGTTAATTTAAGGAGATTAAAAATTATCTTTTTTTGCTAATTTAATGAACTTAAAAATATAAAAATAAAGGAGGTGCAATCAAAAAAGTATAAAAAATATTTAAAAATGTATTTGTGATGTTAAATTCAAGTTTTTTATTTAAATTTTTTAAAAATTATATTTGTTTTTTGTAGGAGGAAAACAAAAAAAGATGAAACGTTTTATAACACTTTTTATAGCGGCTGTATGTGCCGTAATGTTTGTTGCACCTGCTTATGCAGATGACAAAGTGGCTATTTCTGGCGGTTTCCGTGTTCGTGCATGGGAGACAGACAATCAGTGGTTTGGTGGTAAAGATAACAGCTATTTTGACCAGAGACTTAGACTTGCTACTAAAATTAATGTATCTGATGATGTATCAGTTCAACTTAGAGCTGACTGGGCAGAGGCTACATGGGGTGATGGTTTTACAGGTGGATTGATTACACGTCCACGTAAATCAGCTACAACGACACTTGATATTGACAGAGCGTTTGTTGATATTAAAAAAGAGATGTGGAGCTTAAGAGCTGGACAGCAGTATATGGGTCTTGGTGTAAACAAGGTTCTTGATGCTAATGTTCCTGGTTTTAAATTTGATCTGAACTTTGCACCTGTTGTTACAAGTTTTATGTATGCAAAAATTGATGAGAACGGTGCCCTTTTAGATGACGGTCCAAATCAAGATGAAGATTTTTATGCACTAAATGTTGGCATTATATGCGATACATTTACAGGTAACGTGTTTGTTGCTGCAAAAACTGACGACACAGATACTGAAGATTCTCCTGTTATGGTAGGTCTTCATGGATCTGCTAAATTGGGTATGGTAAACCTAACAAGTGAGCTTGCTATTGCAACTGGTGATACTAATGCTGGCAATACTGACTACATGGGCACACAGTTCTATCTTGGAGCTGACGCTGATGTAACTGATATGGTAAATATCGGTGCAGAGCTTCTTTATGCACTTGGCACAACAGATGCTAATGAAATCCAGTTTACAACTTTTGCTAACTGGTGGGCATTTCTTCCAATGGGTATGAATACACCTTTTAGTGGTGACCTAAGTGGTGTACCAGGTGATGAGATATTTGATCCAAGTGGAGACAGTGCTGGTGTTCAGGGTGTTACACTCCAAGCAACATTGAAACCAATGGATATTTTTAAAATAGGTGCAAAAGTTGGTTATTTCCAGCCTGAAGAAGATAGCCGTACTAATTTTGATGATATGACATCGTTTAACGTATGGGCTACATACACAATCGCTACAAATACTCAGCTTTGGATAACATATCTCCACTCAGACCCAGAGTTTGTAGCTGGCACTCCAGACATGGATTCAGAAAGAATTCTTGTTAGCCAACTTGAGATTAAGTTCTAATCAAAAGAGTAAAGCTAATAACTATTTAGTTTGTTAAATAAAAAGGGGTTGATAAAAATCAACCCCTTTTTTATTGATTAATTTTAGCTTTTAAGATCGGGGTCTATAATCTTTTAGTGCCTCTGAAATGTTATCCATCTCTTTTTTTAAGAATCCAATCTTTTCTGGAATTTGGCTATCGTCAGTGAGCTTTGCTGCCTGCTCAAGCTCTGCAGCAGTATCAGATATTTCTGTTAATCCAAGGTTACCTGATGCCCCTTTTATTGAGTGGGCTGCCATAGCTGCTCCGCTATAATTTTGAGCTGCAAACTCTTTTTCAAAGTTATCAATATCTTTGAATGAGACCTCTACAAGCATCTCTAAAAGCTCAATAAAATCTTCCTCTTCCAATCCAATATTTGAAGCCATCTCTTTAAAATCCATTTTCTAACCCCTTATTTTACCTTTGTATGTTTTATAAATTTATTACACCCACAATATTTAAGTCTAAAGAGATATTATAAAAAAAATTATATTGCAATTGATATTCAGAAATATGTATATGAACATAAATCAGTTTTATAATCTTTGATCAAGAAATAGGTATAGATTTATTATAAATACAATTTTTATCTTTAATTTATCTGTTTAAAAGAGGCATTAATAATGATTGATAAGACAATACTTGTAGTTGATGATGAAGAGTCGATCTGTTTGCTTTTAAAATCTGCACTCTCTACAAAAGGATATTCAGTATTTACCGCTGAAACTCCATCTGAAGCACTTGATATTTTGGAAAAACATACAGTGCTTGTTATGTTCATTGACCTAAATCTTCCTGAGATGACTGGCGTTGAGCTCTGCGGAGAGATTATAAAGCGTAATCCATTAACCATTGCATACGCAATCACAGGTTATGCATCTCATTTTGAGCTTGCTGAGTGTAAAAGTGCTGGATTTGAGGACTATTTTAAAAAGCCAGTTAGGCTTTTGGATATTTTTAATGCTGCTGAAGCGGCATTTTTAAAACTTGAGAGATGGAAGAAAAATTAATCTCCCCTCCCTTAGTATTTAAAGCAGTCAACTGTGTGATCATTGACCAATCCTGCTGCCTGCATAAATGAGTAGCATATAGTTGGTCCCACAAACTTAAACCCATTTTTTTTAAGCTCTTTGCTCAATTTACGGGACTCTTTGGTATCTTGAGGTATCTCAAGGTGTGATCTCCAGTGGTTTTTTATGGTTTTTCCATCTGTAAATGACCATAGATAGTTATCAAAGCTGCCGTATCTATGCTCTATTTTGATAAAAGCTTGTGCATTTGAAATAACGCTCTCAATTTTAAGTCTATTTTTAACAATACCGCTGCTATGGCTCAACAAATTTTCAACTTTATCTGATGAGTATGATGCAATCTTGCCAATATCAAAGTTATCAAAAGCAATTTTGTAATTTTCTCTCTTCTTTAGAATTGTGCTCCAGCTTAAACCAGCTTGAGCACCCTCTAAAGTTAGCAGTTCAAACAGAAGTGTCTCATCATGAGTTGGGACTCCCCACTCATTGTCATGGTATTGAACCATCAGCCCATCACTGCCTACCCATTGGCATCTTTGGATATTTTCATACGGTGCGTACATTTCATGTTCCATCTTTTAATTTTCCTATTTTTACAAAAAAATATAAACTTTTTCGGATAAACCTTTATGGATAGAGCCAAACAATCAAAATTGGTTGCAGACTGGGAGCATCTTGAGCGTATATTTATAAGACCTGAAGATGATGATTGCAAAGAGATTCTTGTGAAGTATATGGAGCAGATTTTATTTGGTCTGCATGACTTTATAAACAGGCATGTTGGCGTTACTGAGGCAATAAGTCTAAAGGAGTTGACAGAGCACTTTAGAGATACCCTAATAAATCCTGAGCCAGAAAAGAGGCTTGCTGAGGTTATCTCTGATATTATATCTTACATTGCCCCAAGAGCTGTTAATGTGGCATCTCCATATTTTGTTGGGCACATGACTGCTGCAATTCCATTTTTTATGGTGCATCTTAAGGCGATTGTGGCTGCACTCAATCAAAATGTGATAAAACTTGAGACCTCAAAGGTGCTCTCTGTGCTTGAAAAGCAGGTTTTGGCAAAGATTCATAGACTGATTTACGCTTCAAATCAAGGTGATAAAGATAAAATAGGGTTGGCTAACGCTTTTTATGATAATCATGTCCAAAATGCAGATACATCGCTCGGCTCTTTTACAACTGGGGGAACAACCGCAAATCTTACAGCTTTATGGGTTGCTCGCAACCAATTTTTTAAACCCTTTGATAAAAAAGATGGTTATGTTGGCAATTTTGAAGGAGTTGAATCTGAAGGGGTCTCAGAGGCACTTTTAGCCTACTCTCTTGATAGGGCTGTTGTGCTTGTCTCAAAACGGGGGCACTTTTCACTTAAAAAAGCTGGCGGTATTTTGGGGATTGGAAATAAAAATGTTATTCCAGTTGAGCTTGATGCTCAACATCGCTTAGATGTGAAAAGTTTGGATAGAACCATAAAAGAGATTGGGGGCAGAAGAGCTGGCATCATTGCTGTTGTTGGTGTTGCTGGAGCAACTGAGACTGGAATTGTTGATCCTCTTGATGATATTGCAGATGTTTGCAAAGAGCATGGAGTGCACTTTCATGTTGATGCTGCTTGGGGGGGACCTGTGATGCTCTCTTCTAAATATTGCCATAAACTTAAAGGTATTGAGCGATCTGATTCTGTAACTATTGATGGGCACAAACAATTTTTTATGCCAATGACATGCGGAATGGTATTTTTTCGTGATCCCCTTGCTATGAATAGCATTGCATACTACTCAAACTATGTGAATCGTCAAGGAAGCGTTGATCTTGGAATAAAAACCCTTGAGGGTTCAAGAGAGGCTAACTCATTAATTCTTGATAGTGCCCTTAAAATAATGGGGAGTAAAGGGTATGCTTTGATGATTGATCATGGGATTGAGACTGCAAAAGAGTTTGCCCAAGAGATAAAAAAAAGAGAGCTTTTTGAGCTTATAACAGAGCCTGAGCTTAATATTCTTACATACCGTATGGTGCCTGCAAAATTGCAAGAGAGCCTTAAAATAGCAGACAAAATAGCAAATTTAGATCAAAAAAGGGCGATAAATAGTCAGATTGATGAGATAAATATTTTAATACAAAGAGAGCAGCGTGAGGCTGGAAAAAGTTTTGTCTCAAGAACTAAGATGAACTACAAATATCTTGATAACCATGAGATTGTGGTGCTAAGAAGCGTGATTATGAACCCTATGACAAACATGACTATATTAAATGAGGTTCTAAATGAACAGGAGAGAATCTTAGAGTTGCTCGAGCAAGTTACAACTTAATAAAATGGAGCTGCTAAAAATGAACTATAAAAACTTCTTATCTAATCTTACTTCGAATCCAACAATCTCCTTGCGATACCTTATTATTTTACCTGTTGTTTTTATTATTGTCTCTTCAACCTTATCAATTGCTTGGCTTGCATTTAGAGATGTTCGTGCTTCTATAAATAATATTGCTAAACAGCTAAGATCAGAGGTTATTGCACGGGTTGAAGATAGACTTGTTGAGTATTTAGAGCTGCCTTTGCGTGTAAATGAGTTAAATGTCCATGCTTTAGAGTCTGGGCTTTTGCGTTTAGATGAGACTATAAATGTTCAGCACTACTTTTACGCTATTATAAAGACATACCCATCTTTGGCATACTCATTTTTTGGCACTCCAGATGGTGAGTTTTATGGAGCAAGAAGGCTTCCAGATAACGAGATACAGATTGTGCGAGCTGGGAGTGTAACCAAGGGAAATTCCTACAATTTTTCTACAAATGCACTTGGTGATGCAGTTGAGCTTAAGCAGGAGTATAAAAATTTTGATCCTCGCACAAGACCTTGGTATCAGGCTGGTGCTGCAACTGCTCAGGCTGTCTGGACACCAATATATCGCCATTTTGTGATTAAAGATTTGGCTCTTACGGCATCTAAAGCTGTTTACAACTCTGATGGAAAACTAAAAGGGGTCTTTGGAGTTGATTATGTTTTGGGGCAGATTCACCAATTTTTAAATACCATTCGTGTAAGCGAAAATGGATATGTCTATATTATGGATCAAAATGGCGATCTTATAGCAACATCTTCTTCTGCCAATTCTGTCTATCTTAAACAGGATAAAGAGGGCAAATTTGTCCGTGTGCCAGCAGCTGAGTCTGATATTGCTTTGGTTAAAGCCTCTGCTAATCTGCTTAAAGAGCAGGCTGGAGGCTTAGGTGCTGTGGGTAAAGATAGACTTATGAGCTTTAAGCTTGAAGGGGAGATTGAATATGTTCAAGCTACTAAATTTGATAAGGTTAATGGTCTAAATTGGATTTTAGTAACTGTTGTGCCTGAATCTGATATTATGGGAAGGATTAACCAGAACAATCAAAATACACTTATGGTTATTCTATTTATTGCCCTGTTCGCAATTGGTTTAGGCTTTTTTATGACTTCAAAGATTGTATCTCCGATAGAGATTTTCTGCCAAGATGCTGATAGGCTGGCTCAAGGAAAGTGGAGCCGAGAGCAGGTTTATAGCCATGCTACTGAGATTGTTCATCTTGATAGGGCGTTTCAGGCAATGAGCTGGCAGCTAAAAGAGATGTTTAATAGGCAAAAAGAGCAGAGCGATATTATTACCAAGCAGAATCAATTTTTAGAAAAGCGTGTTGCTGAACGTACAGCAGAGCTTAAACAGGCAACACTTCGGCTTAAGGCGTTTTTTGATAACATGCCAGGGCACATAAATGTTGTTGATAGAGATTATAATATTATTGGGGTGAGTCGAGGTCTTCTTAAAACATTTGGCATTGATGAGAGAGAGTCTGTTCTTGGTCTTAAATGTTATGAGATTTTTCAAGGTAACACCTCAGTTTGCGAACACTGCTCTTTGCCAAAATGTTACGAGACAAGACAACCTGTAATTCGCTACTCAATACCAGAAGAGGAGAAGGCTACTGGAAAGGCTTTGCAGATATATGCAGGTCCAATCATAGATGAAAATGACGAGATTATTGGGGGTATGGAGTATGCAGCAGATATAACTGAGCTTCGTCAGTTGGAAAAAGAGCTGATTCAAGCCAAAGAGACAGCAGAGGCAGCAAACCATGCAAAGAGTGAGTTTTTAGCCCGTATGAGCCACGAGATAAGAACACCAATGAATGCAATTCTTGGTATGACCCAATTGAGCTTAAAAAGTGATTTAAATGGAGATCAACATATCTATCTTGACACAATTTATAAATCTACAAACCATCTGCTCTCTATTATTAACGATATTCTTGATCTATCAAAAATAGAGGCTGGTCGAATGGAGCTTAACAAGAGCGATTTTTATCTCTTAGATTGCTTAAACAATCTTATGGACACTTTAAATGGGTTGGCTATTGATAAGGGTTTATCGCTTAATCTCACTATTTACGATGATGTTCCTAAGGCTGTAAAGGGAGATGCTAAAAAGTTGCGTCAAATTCTGCTCAATCTTGTTGGAAACTCAATTAAATTTACAACCAGCGGCAGCATTAATATTACAGTTAGTCTTGATAAAAGCCTTTATGAAGATCACAATAAAATTAGCCTTATATTTAAGATTCAAGATAAAGGGTGCGGTATTCCTGAAAATATGCTGGATCATATATTTGATGCCTTTACTCAGGTTGATGTCTCAACCCAAAGAAAGCATGGGGGCACAGGGCTTGGGCTTGCAATATGTCGTCAACTTGTAGAGTTGATGCAAGGGGCTATAAAGGTTGAGAGCGGATTAGGGCAGGGGGCTACTTTTACATTTAATGTTATGTTTGAGCCTGCTGATCTAAACTTTATTGAGTCTAAAGATGGTTTAATAGATTGTGGCTTACCACAAAAAGAAGAGCTAAAACCTCTTAAAAGCCTCTCTATCCTATTAGTTGAGGATAACCAATTTAATATCCTTGTTGCCCAAAAGTTTTTGCTCTCTGAGGGGCATAAGGTAACTGTTGCTGAAAATGGTTTTTTAGCATTAGAGATACTTGCAAATAATAGCTTTGATATTGTGCTTATGGATATTGAGATGCCGGGCATTGATGGATTTGAGACAACTCGCCACATAAGAGAGGGGGCTGCTGGCAAAGAGGTTCAAAGTATCCCAATAATAGGTTTAACAGCACATGCACTAAGTGAATACAAAGATAGAGGGTTTGAGGTTGGTATGGACGATTATCTATTTAAACCAATAAGTTTTGATGAGCTGCACAGAGCAATCTCTAAATTGATCTAAGGTTTTAGTTTTATTCTACCTGATTACTACAATTTGGACTACAATTTAGAAGATGTTGGGTATGGTTTTATAAGCATCTCAACTGGGCAGACCTCCTCAACTGTGCAGGCATACATCTTCTCAAGCATATTAGTAACTCTTGCCTCTTTGTTATCTCCTGAAATATCTGATCCTGCAACCTCTGAGCTGTTGTGGTAGTGAAGATGTCTATTTAGGCAGATTACAGATTTAACAAATGTTGATAAAACAAATAAGTTGTGGCTAACAACAAGAATAGTCATCTCTTTGTTAAGCTCTTTTAGCATTATAAAAAAATCTGTCTGACCTTTGGTATCAATGCTTGATGTTGGCTCATCTAAAAGAAGTATTTTGGGGTTAGTAACAAGTGCCCTTGCAATAAATACCCTTTGACGCTGCCCCCCTGATAGATCGCCTATTTTTCTGTTTGCATAGTTTAACATGCCCATCTTTTCAAGTGCGATCATAGCCTCATCTCGATCTAATATGCTCTGCTTTTGCCACCTCTTTGCAGGATTTAATTTTCCCATTAGCACAGCATCAAGTGCAGTGATAGGAAAATTTCTGTTTATGTTGACATCTTGCGGAACATATCCAATAGATGAAGATGCCTTTGCTGCGGGTTTGCCCATGACTGTAATCTCTCCTGATATAGGCTTTAAAAGACCTAACATCAATTTAAGGAGGGTTGATTTCCCCCCTCCGTTAGGTCCTATTATTGCGGTAAAATCCCCCTCAAATATATCAAGATTTACCTTATCTAAAACAGCCTGAGAGCTATAACCAAAGGATAGATTGCGTATTTTTATAATTAGATTCATTAAAGGTATTTTTCCACTATTTTAATGCAGCTTTAAATCTATCTGCCACTTCATAAAGATTTTTAAACCAGTCATATTCAAGAGGATCAGCAAATAGAACCTCGCCATTAATCTCTTTTGCTATCTGTTTTGCACTTTTTGTTGAAAATTGCGGTTGAGCAAATATGATTGAGATTTTGTGCTCTTTTGCGTGCTTTATAATCTCTTGAAGCTGGGCAGGTTTTGGATTTTTGCCTTGAACCTCAATAGGAATCTCTTTAAGGTTATAATCTTTAGCAAAATAGCCCCATGATGGGTGAAAAACCATAAATTGAACACCTTTTTTATTTGCAAATATAGAATTTATCTCTTCATCTAATTTATTAATCTCTGAGATAAATTTGTTATAGTTTTCCTCATAAATAGAGGCAGATGCAGGATCAACCCTCTTTAATCCATTTAAAATATGCCCAGCCTGAATTGCAACAAGTTTTGGAGATAGCCAAATATGTGGATCAGGCTCGCCCTTTTTCTCTTTATTCTCTATGTCTGCTTGGTGGTCGTGATGGTGCTCTTTATGAGCCTCTTTTGACTCCTCGTCATGGTGATGGTGCTCTGCTTGCATATAAATCTTCTCAATCCCATCATCAGTATTGACAATTAGCATCTCTTTATTTGATGCAGATAGTTTATCAAGCCACACCTTTTCAAATGGCAATCCAATTGCAAAATAGATTTTTGTTTTAGATAGAGCCACCATCTGCTGAGGCTTTGGCTCGTATGTGTGAGGGCTTGCCCCAGGCTCTACCATAACATGAACATCAACAAGCTCTTTTCCAATCTGCTCTACAAAAAACTTTTGAGGCATAATGCTTACAAATATATCTAACCTCTTATTTGCCAATGCTGATGTTGAGTTTAAACTGGTTATAAAAACTACACAAATTGTAATTTGCCAAAATCTTGAAAAAAGAGTTTTACTTCTCATTAAAACCTCTCAATTAGTTTGTTTATGATAAATGTGCTCTCTCTTAGAGCCTGCTCACTAAATGGTCCAAACCATTTTGCTGTCTGGTTAAACCTCTCTATAAAAAGATTTTTATCGTTTGTATCAAGCATTGTTAGCTGCTCGTTAAGTGATATGACAAAATCTTTTAACATCTCCCTTCTTTGCGGGGTTGCAAAGACAATCTCAGCATACAAAGAGCTATCTTGAGCAAATAGCCTTCCTACCATTCCCATCTCAAGGCGATAAATTGGGCTTGAAAACTCAAGGGTTCTATGTAGCTCAACCCTTTTTTTTGATAGAAACTGCCCAAAGCAGAAAGTTGCAAAGTGGCGTAAACCTTGAACAATATCCATTATCTCATCATGATCTTGGGCATTTGAGTTTACAACAATTGCACCCCACAAGATAAGTTGATCAATTAGCCACTGGCACTGTTTGGGGGATCTGCCCGGGGTTACTGCTATAATTTGCTTATCAAGGGTAGGGCAGGTTGGACCAAAAAGAGGGTGAAGCCCGAGAACGGGACCTTTATGGGAAATTAACATCTCGTTTAGTTGAGCTGTTTTTATGCTGGTGAGATCAGCAAGCAGGGTAGATTCTGAAAGGTATGGGGAGATACGTCTAATGGTCTCACAAGTTACATTGATAGGGACAGAGATAAGAACAAGGTCAATATCTATGCAAAGCGATTGAGCCTCACTCCAGTTGTTTTCAGAAAGAATTCTAACCTCATAGCCAGATGTGCTAAAGAACCATGCAAAGTAGCTACCCATCTGACCATAACCTCCAACAATAAGAACCTTTGCCCCCTGCCTTACACCTTGCTGCTTCATCTCAACAGTCTGATGAAGCCTTGAGTTTCTTAAGATCACCCGATAAAGCTCCTCAATAAAATCAGGATCCATGCTCTTTGTTTGTGCCTCTTTTCTTAGCTTTGAGATAAGGTCTTCTTCTCTTGCTGGGTGAAATACTGGTATGTTGTGCCTCTTTTTTAGAGCCACAACCTTTTGAACCTCAACAAACCTCTCTGAGATAAGGTTCAAAATATTTTGGTCAATATCATCTATTCTGCTGCGAAGCTCTTTTATATTTGTCTCAAAATTATCTGCTATTTTGTCTGAATCTTTACTGTTTTGCATCATCTTTATCCTTGAAAATTTCAAAAATATCCTCAACAACCATATATAGTGATGGCACAAGGGCAAGTGTAATAATAGTTGAAAATAAAATCCCAAAACCAAGCGAGATTGCCATTGGAATCATAAATCTTGCCTGACGTGATGTCTCAAATATCATCGGAGCAAGCCCGCCAAATGTGGTTAAAGTTGTCAGCATAATTGGTCTAAATCTCTGCGTTGCTGCATCTGTTATTGCTTTTAAAGCATGGATTCCATCATATCTGCGTTTACGGTTTGCAAAATCAACCATAACCAATGAGCCGTTGACCACCACCCCTGAAAGTGCAACTAAGCCAAACAGGCTCATAAGAGATAGCGGATAGCCAAGCAAAATATGCCCAATAATTGCACCAACAATTCCAAAAGGGATAGCACTCATAATAATCATTGGCTGAAAATAGCTTTTAAATGGCACAGCTAAAAGTGCATATATAGCTAAAAGAGCCATTAAAAGTCCAGATATAAGGCTCTTTGTGCTCTCTTGCAAATCTGCGTGTCTGCCTTGAATTTGGCTATCAAGACCTGGAAATTGCTGTTTTAAACGGGGCATAATCTCTTCATTAAAAACTTTTAGTATTCTATCTGTCTCGTCTCGTGGAACCACATTTGCCGATACTGTTCCAACTCTTCTGCCTGCCCTTCTCTCAATTGTTGTGTATGATCTGCCTCTATCCATTGTAACAACATCACGCAAGAGAGACTCTGTGCCGTCAGGTGCGTGAATAATCAAAGTATCAAGGCTGCTTTCATAGATTCTCTCATCTTCAGGCAGCCGAACCCTTATTGTAACTTCACTTCTGCCACGCTGAACATTTAGAGCCTCTGCCCCATAAAATGCGTGTCGAACCTGAAGTGCAACATCTTGAGCACGAAGCCCCATAGCAAGACCCTGTGGCAACATCTTAAAGTCAAACTGCTCTTTTCCGCTTGCAGAGCCATCATCAATATCTTTTGTTGATGGAAATGATGCAAGCTCTTGAGCCAACTTTTCACTTGCAGCCCTTAAAGATTGAATATCACGATGGGTAAGCTCAATTGTAAGTGCAGCACCAGAGCCAGGTCCCCCTCTATCAGATTCAAATAAAATGGACTCTAAACCAGCAATTTCGCCCACAGCCTCTCTCCACAGTTGTGCAACTTCAGCAGTTGATATTGGACGAACATCAGGCAGTGTTAAAATAATCCCAGATTCAACCACATTTGCCTCCACACTGCCATAAAATCCACGAGATAGCTTATCACCACCATTTTGAGCAATCACCCTTTTTGCAGCATCAGAGATAAGGTTGAGAACTTCAGCCACCTCTTGATCAGAGCTACCGTATGGAAGGGTTGCTGTTACATAGGCATAATCTGACTCTACACGGGGCATCAATGTTGTGGTTATTCTTCCCCCCTTTACATACCCGACAACCACAATAAGTATAGCCACTGCAACAGATAGTGTAATATACCTGTTTCTCACCACAAGGTTGATAAATGGTCTATAAAATTTCTCCACAAATTTGACAAGTCCCCTGCTGATATATTGCTGCTGAGAGTTTATCCAACCCATTATTTTACCCGATTTGCCTACATGGCTCAAATGGGCAGGAAGAATAAATAGGCTCTCCACAAGCGAGACTAAAAAGACACAGATAACAACCACAGGTATAACCCAATAAAATTTTCCCATCATGCCCGGAACAAACATTATGGGTATAAATGAGACTATATTGGTCAAAATACTAAACACTATGGGCAGACCAACCTCAACTGTTCCAGCAACAGCAGCATCAAGTCCATTTTTATCCTCTCTTTTTGAGTATATGCTCTCTCCAACAACAATAGCATCATCAACAACAATCCCTAAAGTTACAATAAAGGCAAACATTGAGACCATGTTAATTGAAAAATTGGTGGTTGAAAGAAAAATAAAAGAGCCAAGAACAGAGACAGGGATACCCATTGATATCCATAAAGAGAGACGTATCTCCAAAAAGAGTGCAAGAGATATAAAAACAAAGATCAATCCAAATAGACCATTTTTAATAAGAAGAGTTGCCCTCTGTCCAAATATTTCTGAACTGTCGCTAACTAAAGCAACCAATACCCCCTTAGGAAGAGCGTCAGTAAATAGCTCAACCTTCTCTTTTACCCTTTTTGCAAGTTCAATAGGCTTTTCATCACCAACTCTATATACCTCTATCCTGATTGCTGGCTTTCCGTTAAATGTGCCATACTCATTTGAGTCAGCAAAACCCTCTTTTATTGTTGCTATATCTTCAAGCAGAATTTTTGAGCCATCATTAGGGGTAACAATTGGGATTAGAGCATATTCGCTTGCAAGCTCTCTTCTCTCCTTCATTCGCACCAATATCTCACCGCCTCGTGTTTTTATGCTTCCCCCTGGAAGCTCTACAGAGGCATATCGAATACGTGAGGCTACATCGTTTATCGTCAAATTGTATCGCCTTAAGTTCTCTTGTGGCACTTCAATATGAATCTCATAATCTTTTATGCCATTAAGTTCAACTTGAGTAATCCCCTCATCTTCAATAAGGTTATCTCTTAGCTCTTCTGCAATCTCTCTTAGGACAGATGGCTCAACATCTCCATAAACAGCATGTGTGATAACCTCTCGCCTTCTATTCATAACAGTTATCACTGGAGTTTTTGCATCATCTGGAAAAGATGTTATGGCTCTAATTTCACTCTCAACCTCTTGGGCAAACGACTTGGTATCTGTATCTTCTAAAACTTCGATATTGACCATTGCCATACCCTCTGCGGCTGTGGAGTTGATCTCTTTTACTCCATCAACACCTTGAACAGCCTCCTCAATAGCAAGGATAATTCCTCTTTCCACCTCTTCAGGGCTTGCCCCAGGATAGATAACAGAGACATTGACCATTCCCATTTCAAACTCTGGAAACACCTCTTGGCGAATATCGCTTGCCACAATCAGACCACCAACAAGAAAAAAGAGCATAAGTAGATTTGCAGCTACTGAGTTAGAAGCCATCCATGAAATAGCACCGCTATATTGTTGACTATTTTTCATAAGGTTTTTTGTTTTACCGATACTGTCTATTAAAATTTATAATATCTCTTCTTAAAAGAGCTTTAAGGGGGTGTTTAAAAATTTAGAACTCCACTCGATAGTAAATTTCTGAAAGAGCTAATTCGCAATTGATAGAATCAATTTTCACTGATGCGTTCATATCTTCAACAGATGAGTAAATCCAGAGGTCTCCTTTGGCACTATCTCGTTTAAACTTTTCCACCTGACAATGATATTGTGAAATCAAAATATATTCCTGAAGAGATTGGATAAGCCTGTA
>JADFZO010000032.1 GCA_015232465.1 Desulfamplus sp. | reverse complement strand
AGTTTTTGTAGCAACATTCATCACATCAGGCATATTTCCAAGTATGTTATTAATTGGAACTGAGGCATTATACATCTGCTGTGCAGTTGCATCTTGCTCAATTGAGTTAATAACAAGATTTTCAACTGTACCTATGCTATTTGCAACATTGTTGATATTTATAGCTCCGCCATCTTTAGCAACAAGTGCTCCAACTTCAATCACATTATCAAGGGCATCTATTGTTGTTAATGCTTGCTCTGGCTCAATAGTTCCAGCTTGAAGACGGCTGTTTGCATCCTCTACCATATTGCCCGCATTTGTGATAATGGCATTTGTAGAATTAACAATCTCATCTGACGGAGGTGTGCCATCTTGTGGCAGGCTATCTTTTATAAATTCAGCATATTTATTTAAATTATCTATATCCTTGATATCTTTCACTTCAATAATGTCAGTAAGATCATCTACAACTATAACTGGATCAACCACAGGGGGTGTTACTGGTGGAGTTACAGGAGGAGTTACAGGGTCTGGTGGATAGTAGGGGTCTGGAGGAGTTGTGTATGGCTCCAATTGAAAATTTTTCCCGCTAACTGTTTGACCATCAGTCTCTATAGGTATGTATTGAGCAGCATCAGCGTTAGTTGTACTGCCATCTGATGCCCACCACTCGCTTGTGTAGCTACTGCTGCCTGATGCTTTAACTAAATATGAGCCAGGAGCCAATCCAGATATTGTGTAGTTACCATAAGAGTCAGTGTGTCCAGTAGCAACCGATTGCATAGTGCTTGCAGAATAGACACTAATTGCAACACTCTGCAATGGCGTAACTCCATCACTTTTATAGACTGTTCCAGATATTGATGCTGTTCCAGTTGAACCCATCTGAAAAATAAAGTTTTTATCAGTTAAGCTATCGCCATTGGCGGTTATTGAGAGAGGGGCTGCCCCGCTGCACTCCTCAGAACCACCAGCTAAAGACCACCAAAAACTTTTATAGTTGCCCAAATAGTCTTGAACATGGGCTTGAATGTACACAGGTGTATTTACTGGAATGCCACCAATGAAATATTTACCAGTGCTATTTATATCGTATGTGTTTATGTGGTTGGCATAGGTAATTCGTTGATAGTTTCCACACGGATCACCTTTATAAAGATATATATCTGTGTAGGCACACATCAATGGGCTCATGCCGTCCGCACCAAACACGGTGCCAGATATTGTTCCTCCACTGTCAAGCTGGAAGTTTGTATCTGTTATAGTCTCCTGACCAGTTATGGTAATAGATTGAGCATTGCTACATTCAAAATTACTACCTTGTGAATTCCACCACTCATTAACTGGAATTTGGTTATATGTAGTTTCTGTATTGCTTTGATAAGAATACGATTGTAAATAGTATGTTCCGGGTGGCAAGCCGCTTATAATATAGCTACTGTCAGAAGTATTTACACCTGTGCCTTTAAACGATGAGCCGTTGCATGATGTTCCAGTATATACATAAATATTTAAGTATGGTGAGCCAATTGGTGTGCTTCCATCGCTTTTATAGACTTTACCTGATATCGTCCCACCTCTACTTAATAGAAAATTCTTGCCTGCATAGCTTTGTCCTTGAGTTACCGTTATAACCTCTGCACTGCTCTGCAATGGGTTGACTCCAGAGGTTGACCAAAAGCCATCAATATAATTTAAACTGCTGTTACTATAGAATTTGAGGTAGTATTGACCTGCTGGAATGGCACTTATTGAATAAGTGCCATTAGAGATAGATGTGTTGTAAAGATAGGTGTATCCATATGTGGTTACAGTTAGAAGTTCGACCTGACCTGATATAGTTGTGATTGGTGTAACTCCGTCAGATTCATAAAAGCTGCCAGAGATTGTAGCACCGTGGTTAAGAGTAAAATTTTTACCGCTTAAAGTCTCTTCAGCAGCAAGAGGAATGCTTTCTGCCAATGAGCAATCCTCAACGGCTCCAGATGTTGTCCACCATTGAGGAGAGAAGTTAGTAGTTTGAGTTTGTGTGCGATAAGTCTTAAGGTAGTAAGTGCCAGCAGCAAGTTGATTAAAGTAAAAAGTTCCATCAAGAGAACTACTTGAAGTAGACTTAATAGATGAGCCACATTTTGAGTTATAGAGAGAAACCGTTACAGATTCTCCAATAACAGGTGTTACTCCATCTCGTTTATAAAGTGTGCCAGAGATGCTTGCACCTTTATCTAATTGAAAATCAATTCCAGTAATCGCCCCTCCGTCACTAACCAGCACAGTCTGTGCACTGCTTTGAGCGATTTGGCTTAAAGGGCTTGCCCACCACTCTGTTAAGTAATTTGTAGCACTTGATTCTGCACGAACATAGTAACTTCCGGGTGCAACATCTGAGAAGGTGTAAGTTCCGTTTGTAGTGTCAGTTTGGATACTTGCAACCCAATCTGTTTTACCGCATATACCAGGCTTGTAGATCGAGACATAAACAGATGTCTCAATAATAGGGGTTGTGCCACTGCTATCATAAACAGTGCCTGAAATAGTGCCTGTACCCACTGCTGAAAACGCAGGCGTGGCAAGACAGGCAAAAAAAACAAAAACAATAGACCATTTTAAACGCTTGAGAACATAATCCATAACTTCTCCTTTTAAATAATACATTTTGGTATTTATAAAACAATCCTCATAACTGAGGATTTTGTAATGGCTATTTTCATTTTAAAAATTCCACTGCAACCCAACGCTTGCAAACGAACCCTGCCAAGGAAGCTGCGAGCTTTCTGTGGTGTCAGAAACAAAATAGGTATATTTTTCATCAAAAATATTCTCCCACTTTGCAACAAGAAGCAGCCGCTTGTCAAAAAGAGATTTTTCAGCAGAGATGCTTGCAATGATAAAATCTTCATCAACAGGATTTAAATAACCGCTTTTCTCTTTTTGACTCATAAACCACCAACTATTTTGCAACCTTACTCCAGATGGATGTACCCATGTAAAATTTACACCAAGATCATTGTCAACTCTGTTTCTATCAACTCCGCTCTCTGTGTTGTGGTCTGTAAACTGATAGGTCATAGAGAGTGCAAAACGATCAGTCATAAGATACTCAAACGTCAATCGGGCAATATCTTGGCTCTCATCATACCACAAAAGATTGTTTTTTGCATCGTTAGTGGCTGGAATATCAATATGTGATGTAAAATTTTCCGCAAATTGTCTCTTTTTATGATAGATTTCCGCCCTTGTAAAGAGTTTTTCAGAAAATTGTCTGTCCCACCCAGCACCATAAAACTCCGTAAATGTTCCTTGAGGTGATCCAAACACCCTTGAAAAACCAGCAGTCTCAACTGGTTGCAAAGTTCCGCTTAAAACATTGGGTTCTGATTCTTTAAAATATCCAACTTTTAGAGTATCAAATGGCGACATTTTCCACATAAAACCTAAATGGGGCAGCCATTTGTCTGTAGTTTCAAATTCATTATTCAGGTTAATATCATCAAGATTTAATGTGATATTTTCAAGCTCACACCAAGCCATACCATAATCAACATTAAAACTATCTGAAATTGACCATATATCCCTAAAAAATAGTCTCTTCTCTTTTTTATCAGGTTCATCTGAAGTGTAACCTCTTGAATCTGATTGGAAAAAAGGGCTGTGTGGTTCGTAATAGAGTTTTGAAACTCTCTCTGATGATGCTTCTTTTGTTGAGTATGATAGACCAAAAGATATTTTATGATCTCCAAAACTATCACTGTTCAGTCTAAAGAGCTGCACCATTTCAGCACGCAGAGTATCACTATCATTTATGAGCGTTTTCTGATTAACTTGGGTTATATCTATAGATGACATATATTTTCTGATAAAAGTGTCAGAATCACTCTCTTTTGCTTGAGCCTGCACAAGAGCCATCAAATCTCTTCCAGCCCCTTGGTGCCAATGGTAGCCAATTGAGCCTTCAAGCAGTTCATGGTCTATGTTAATATCTGTTGGCTCAATACGGCTATCCTGCCATGGTGAGCTATCTTCTAAATCGCCTTTAATGGTGCGAATTTGGGCAAGAATCTCATGGTTTGAGGTGATAGATTGTTTTACACTTATACTGCCTTCAGAAGAGGAGTTGCCAGTGCCATCAAATGGACCATCAGTTGTATTGTAGCTTGCCAATCCTTTAAATGCAGTTGATCTGTTAGCTCCATTCAAACTCACTACCCCAACTCCTGTTTTATCTGTCCCCCCATTTAGTGTAACACTTCCTTTAATCTCAGGCATCTCAAGAAGATTTTGGTAATCATTATAGCTTGTGTAGGTGTTGGCATTAATTGGTTTTAAAAGCTCAGCCCTTTTCATATCTCCAATTGTATCTGCATCAACCTGCCCCATAATTTGTGCTTTAGCTGCCCTGAAAAGATAGGCACTGCTGTTTGACTCATCGTCCCAAACTGCCAAATCACCCTTTGAATCTGCCCATTCGTAAAGCCCCATTGTGGTTAAAGACCAAGCAAGTGAGATATTTTTAGATGATCTATCTTGATCAAGCAGATAGCGTGATCTGGTTGCCAATCTGTTGTCATTTAGGGCAATAGATTTTTCTAAAGCTCTAATCCCTTCCCCTGGTCTGTAGTTATCAGCAAAAATGGTGGCAAGATAGATGTATGGGGTTGGATCATAAGGATCAAGAGTCGCAGCTCTATTTAATTCAACTTCAGCCTCATATCTCTCTCCAAGCTCATACTGGGCTTTTGCAAGATAGTTATGAGGATATGCAGCAAGAGGCTCAAGCAGAGAGGCTTTTTCCATATTCTCAAGACCTTCTGCTGTATGTTTTTGATGGTAAAGTGAAAGCCCAAGCCCTAAATATGCTGGAGCTAAATCTCTTTTTTGCTCAATTGCCTTCCTAAAATGGATTTCAGCAGCAGTTGAATCAAGTTTTATGAGTGCAATGTAACCCTTTAGCATATCAATTCTTATGTCAGCCCCATTAAATATTGCGATCCTTTCTTGAGCCTGACTAACCCTATCAAGCCCCAAAAGAAGCTCAACCGCTCTTATCAATGCTGGAACAGATAAAGGATCAAGATTTTGAGCTATCTCTGCCTCTTTTAACCCCTCCTCAAATCGACCTCTTGACTGCAAAACAGTTGCCAATGCCACATGGGTTGAGGCTCTGTTTGGTGCAAGAGAAACCCCATTTTGTGCAGTCTCAAGAGCACCATCTTCGCCTTGAATAAGCAGCTCCATAGCCTTTTGAGCAACTTTGATGCCATTTAGCTCAACAGAGCTTTTATTTGAAAGATCAAAATTTTTGATAAACTCAGCATCAGAAGGACCTATAATCTCTGGTGTGAGCAAGAGCCACTGAACGCTTTTTTCTGGTTTTAATAGTTTTGTTATAACTGGAGCTAAATCTTTTTTTGCAGTTGCAACCTCTCCTCTTGATATAATTGCCTCGCCTTGAAGATTGACGCATCGCACAATACCCTCAAGAACAGTAACATCAGTTGTTCCATCTTCTGATACAGATAGAGCCATTTCAGTTCCCCTAATTGCAGCAGAGACAACAGGAGTTCCAAAAACTGGTTTTGAACCCTTTCGTTTATTTCTAAACCACATTTTACCAGAGATTACATCAAGAGCACCCGGTTTATTAACCGCTTCACCAGGGGCAGAGCCAGTTGATTTTAGATACAATACAGAGTTTGCAGCTAAACGTATTTGCGATCTATCATTAAGCATTAAGGCAACTTCACCATCATCTCCTGTTTTGATATAAGCCCCTTCTGGAAACTCCATTAATGGCTCTACAGGAGACCAAGATGCACCTTTATCAAGTGAAAATAGAACTGTCCCATTAGAAAAGACAAGTTTTCCAGCAGCAGTCTCTTCTGCTGGAGCATAATCAGCACAAACAAACAGATAAAATGAGAATATAAAAATAGAGATAAATAGAGTGCAGGTAAAATTTTTTAGCTTGTTAAATAGTTTGACAGGGGATTGGGGGTAATATTTGATTGGCATCTTAGGATTTAAGAGAAGTTTTTTTGCATTAAACTTTAATGATTGTGTATCCATTTGATCTCATCTCCTTAATTTATTTTTTAATGGTTAAAAGCCCATCACAACGGAAAATGACACCTTACTGCAACCCTATCTTTTTGAACGTATGATGGAGTTGTTGTTTTGCAAATATCTTTAGCAAAGCCACATCGCGGGTGAAATAGACACCCTTTAGGACGGTTATACTTTCCAGGAACAATGCCCGAAATGGTAGGAAGCCTCTTTGAGTTAAGATTTCTCTCTGGCAGAGCATTCAAAAGGGCGTATGTGTAAGGGTGAGAAGGTGAGTTAAAGATATTTTGAGCACTGTTTTTCTCAACAACCTGCCCCGCATACATAACAACCACATCTTCCACAGTTTCAGCAATTACAGCCATATCATGGGTAATTAAAATCAGAGCCATGTTGTTTTTTTTTTGCAGATCAACAAGAAGCTCCAAAATCTGAGCCTGAATAGTAACATCAAGTGCAGTGGTTGGCTCATCAGCTATCAAAAGACTTGGATTGCAGGCAATTGCCATTGCAATCATAACACGTTGGCACATTCCGCCAGAGAGCTGGTGTGGAAAGCTCTTTAGCCTACTTTCAGGGGCTGGAATCCCAACTTGATTAAGAAGCTCAATAACCCTTTTTCGTCTCTCTTGAGCATTTCCCCCCTCATGAACTTTAAGTGCCTCGCTTATCTGATACTCAACAGTAAAACATGGATTTAAGCTGGTCATTGGCTCTTGAAAGATCATTGAGACCTCTTTTCCAGTAATCTGCCTTCGCTGTTTGTCTGCCATTTTAAGAAGATCATTGCCATTAAAGATCAAGGTATCAGCTTTAATGGTTCCAGGGTAAGGGATAAGACCCATTAAAGCCAACTGAGTTACACTCTTGCCTGATCCAGATTCTCCAACAATTCCAACAACTTTGCCAGCTTCAACAGTTAGATCAACCTCATCAACAGCCTTAAATCCATCAAAATCTACTGATAGATTTTTTATCTCTACCAAATTTGTCATTGTATAGTTCCCTATGATTTTGCTTTACCGTTTCATTTTAGGATCAAGAGCATCTCTTAAACCATCGCCAGCAAGGTTAAAGGCAAGCACAGTCAATAAAATGGCAACACCCGGAAATGTTACAACCCACCACGCCCTTTGGATAAACTGCAAAGAGTTTGCAAGCATTGCACCCCACTCAGGTGTTGGAGGTTGTGCCCCCATACCAAGAAATCCTAAAGCAGCAGCATCTAAAATTGCAGCAGAAAAGCCAAGTGTTGCCTGCACAATAAGGGGAGCCATGCAGTTTGGCAAAATTACATCAAACATCAACCGAATCGCTCCAGCTCCGCTTACCCTTGATGCTGTAACATAATCTTTATTTTTCTCTGAGATAACAGATGCACGGGTCAATCTCACATAGTGGGGAAGTACAACAATTGCAATTGCAAGAATTGCGTTTTGCAGACTTGGACCAAGTATGGCAACAATTGCCATAGCAAGCAAAAGACTTGGCAGAGCAAGCATAATGTCCATAAGACGCATGATAACAGTTTCGTAAAATCCACCAAAATATCCAGCCGTAACCCCAAGAACAATGCCAGCAGCAAGCGAGATTGTAACCACAATAACCCCAACAAATAGGCTCAAACGTGCTCCAAATATCAGCCGAGATAAAATATCTCTTCCAACATCATCAGTTCCAAGCAAGAATTTGCTATTCCCCCCCTCTAACCAGAATGGGGGTTGTAAAATTGCATCTCTATACTGGTCAAATGGGCTATGTGGTGCGATTATATTGGCAAAAATAGCACAAAGAACTGCAGCAACTATAAAATAGAGTCCTACTACTGCACCTCTATTTTCACTAAAATATCTCCAAAACTCTTTTAATGGGTGTGGCGGAACTTTTTCATTGTCAGTTATTTCAGTTAATGTCATCTGCATAGTTTTTACCTCACTAACTCTTAAAGATTTTGCAAAATATGGTATTGTTTTTATCTTGAAATATCGTATATATGTTCTAAAGGCAAATATTTATAGCCAGTAGTATTAAATTTAAATGAAAAAATGAAAATAAGGGAGCTACTTTAATGAGCAACAGCCCAGTAATTTTAGCAACTAATCTAAAAAAATACTATCCTATCAAGCAAGGTGGCTTTTTAAAAAAAGATATAAATCTAAAGGCTCTTGATGGAGCATCATTTTTAATAGAGCAGGGTAAAACCCTTGCAGTTGTTGGCGAATCTGGCTGTGGAAAATCTACCCTTGCCCGTTTAGTAACAATGATTGAAGAGCCAACCTATGGTGAGCTTAATATCTCTGGCATCAATGTTGTAAATAGCAGCAAAGCAGATAAAAGAGGGCTTAGAAGCAAAGTGCAGATTGTATTTCAAGACCCCTATGGCTCGCTAAATCCTCGTAAAAAGGTTGGCGATATTCTTGAAGAGCCTTTAATCATAAACACAGATTTAAATAAAAATCAGAGGCGTGAAAAATCTTTAGCAATTATGCAAAAGGTTGGTTTAACTTCTGAGCAATACATGCGTTATCCGCACATGTTTTCAGGTGGGCAGCGTCAAAGAGTGGCAATTGCAAGGGCACTTATGCTAAAGCCCGACCTTGTGGTTGCTGATGAGCCTGTATCTGCACTTGATGTGTCTGTTCAGGCACAGGCTCTAAATCTTCTTATGGATCTGCAAGAGGAGATGAATTTAGCCTATCTATTTATCTCTCACGATTTAAGCGTAGTGAGGCTTATCTCGCATGAAATTATGGTTATGTATCTTGGACGGGTTGTGGAGCAAGGGGAGAAAAATACAATCTTTGATAATCCACTTCACCCCTACACAATAGCACTTCTTGCAGCAACTCCCCGCGTTAATCCTGATTCACGGCAAAAAAAGATACGCCTTTTAGGAGAGCTTCCATCGCCTCTAAATCCTCCGCCTGGCTGCACATTTCATCGCAGATGCCCACATGTAACTGATATATGCACCCAAATAGCACCAGAGTCAAGGCTGGTTGCAAATAGAATGGTTGCATGTCATAATGTTTGACAATTTAAAAAGAGCCTTATCAAGATTATTAGGCTCTCCAGTTAAATTCAAGCAGTGTAACATCATCTTTTAGAGATACATTGTTGGTTTTTTTAAGTATCTCATCTTCAATCTCTTTGTGTAGAAAATTTTTGTGAGGATACCCCACAAGATCAAGAATTTTAATAAGCCCGCTCTCTCCAAGCTCGTTGTCGTTTTGATCAAAGTTTTCAACTGCTCCATCAGTGTATAAAAATAGTGTATCACCAGCGTTAAAATCAAAAATTTGGGGCGTGTAGTTTGCGTTTTTGACCATACCTAAAGCAAATCCAGCTATCTTAATCGTTTGAACAGATAAATTATTTTTGCGATATAAAAAAGGTGATGGATGCGCTCCTCCAACCACTGTTAATCTATTTTTATCTGTCTCAATAAGACCGCACACAACAGATGCAAAGCTAAAGTTATCTCTCATTAGTTGGTGTAGTTGCTGATTGAGGGTGTTTAAAAAAGTGGTAATATCTGGAAGCAGTGTTTTATACTCATCAAACATAGAGCGTAAATACATGGTATGAAGTGCAGATGATACCCCATGACCCATAACATCGCCAAGCAAAAATATATACTGGCTATAAGATAGCTGCTCCACAGCGTAGTAATCACCCCCAATAATGTCGTGGGGAAGATAGAGAACAGAAGCCTTAATTGGAGCATCTTCTGCGATATGCCATTTTAACGATTTTCTTTGAATCTTTCTTGCACGCTCAAGGTCTTTTGCCGCGTCTGACATATCTCTAAATGTCTCAACACCTCCAATGATCTCACCATCTCTATTTTTGATTGGCGACACATTGACCTGAACAGGTATTCTACTCTTATCTTTGCTTTGGGCATAAACAACTATTGGCGATTCAGATGGTTGACCTGTAATTATTGCACGATGCAGAGGGCATGTATCTGTTCCGCATAACTTTCTATCCTCTTTATCAGCATGGCACAAGATTTCATCAAAGCAAGATTGCCCAACAACCTCATCTTTTCTCCAACCTGTTATATTTTCTGCCCCCTTGTTCCAATATACTATTTTGCGATCTTTATCAGTAACATAGATTCCATCTTTAATAGAGTCAAGGATGCTCTCAGATGTGAAAATATTTTTAATATCATCAATATTATATTCCATTATAAATTCCTGTTTACTAAATTGTTATAAGTTAGTATCTACTTTAAACTGTTAAAAAAATATTTTAAAAAACCTAAATGCTTGACATAGATTCTTTTATTTTGCTTAATTCAAACATTTACAAGATATATATGTAGTTCTCAACTCTTTCAAGGATATAAAAAGACGTGGCTGACATAAATGAATTGGCTAAAAATAGCTTAAAAGATGGTGTTAATGACAAGGTAAAAGAGGCATTTAACCGTTACCACAAGGTCGCACAAGAGACTTTTCAGAAGGTATTGGCTGACACAGAGGTTAAACATCAAGGGGTAATTAATATCTTAAATTCACGTTTCGTTGCAGCAGAGGCAGAAAGAGATGGCTATATGAATAAATTAAGCGCCTTAGAGCAGGTGTTAGAGAATAAGATAAAAGAGCTTGAATTTAAAACAATAGAGATAGATGCAAGAGATAGAGCCATAGAGATCAAAAAAAGAGAGATTAAGCTCAGAGATGAGGAGCTTGAGGCAAAAAATAGAGAGATTAAGCTCAGAGATGAGGAGCTTGAGGCAAAAAATAGAGAGATCAAGCTCAGAGATGAGGAGCTTGGGGTAAAAAGCAGAAAAATAAAAGCTCAAGCTGCCACTATTGAGGCTAAAAATATTGAGATTGAGAGGCTGACTCTTCTTAGTCAAAATCAAGAGAATCAAACGCAAAATAACTCTTTAGAGTTAGAATCAGAAGTAAAAAGGCTTTTAGAGGTAAATAGAAAAAAAGATATTACACTATCTGAAATTGAGGGACAACTATCTGAAATTAAAGCCTCTTATGATATTAAAGTGGCACAGTTAAAAGAGTTACAAGATAGTTTTAATACAAATATCTCTGAGATAGATAACCTTAAAAAGCAAAATGCAGAGTTAAAATTGCAAAAAGATGAGATAAATAAAATTGTATCTGATCTGCGTAGCGATTTTGAATCAAAAGAGAAGATTCTAAAAGAGGAGATTGAGAGGCTAAATAGCGAAAACTTAACGCTAAATAGTATGCTTGAGGAGTCAATAGAGCTTGCTGAAAAGTTTTTTCAAAATAAGAAGTAAACCTTAAAAATAAATTTAAAAGAAAGAGCATATAATGGTTGGAAAATTAATAAATTTTGACATTGCAAAAGATGGGATTTCAACAGTGGAACAAAAGGTTGAAACTGAACTTGTAGATGAAATAGAGAGTCAAACTCAAAAGATTTTAGATAATCTTTTGAGTGAGATGGATAAGTTTGCCAAAACTGCTATTGATCAATCTGATGCTAAATATAAAGATTGCTTAAAGAGATATGCCAATGGTGTAGCCTTAGCAGGTTTACCAGTACAACCGCAAGAAAATATAGAGGATAAAAAGATAGTTTGGGAGAATTTAAAGATAAAAACTAATATTGAAGAGGCATTTAAAAGTATTGAGATTGAGAAGGCGTCTGTTGAGAGTGCTCTTATTGATGCTGAAAATGCTCTTGCTGAATTTGAAAAGAGCATTGAGGCAGCGTTTGCTAATAATGGCTCTTTAATAGATGGGCTAAATGGTAAGATTGGCGAATACAAAAAGATATTAGAGATTAAAAAGGGCGAAAATCGTAATCTCAAAGAGAGTATTGAGAGTCTAAAAAAGACAAATGCTGATATTGAGAGTCAAAATAGAGTTCTTGCAGCAGAGCTTAAAATTGAAAAAAGAGAGTTTGAATTTATTGAAAAGCGGTTTTTAAGCGAACGAGCTGAACTTCAAGAGAAGATTGAGGAGTTGCAAAAGCGATTAGAGTCAATTGGAAAAGAGTCTGATATGCTCAAAAAAGAGAAGGTCGATATTGAGCTTCAATACCTCCAATCTAAAAAGGAGTTTGAACGAGCAGATGGTCTAAATATCGCCATTAAACAAGAGCTTGAGGTTAAAAATCAGGTTATAGAGTCCAAAGAGGCAGCGATACGGGCAAAAGATATTGAGCTTCAAAATAGAGATTTTGAGATACGAAAAATTGAGGAAAAAACATATCAAAATGATGCTATTCAGCTAAACAAGATTCATCTTCTTGAGGATAAAATTGCTCAAGATAGTGCCAAATATTCTCAAGAGAGCCTCCACTACTCCAAGATAATCGACTCACTTGAAGAGACGATAGTTCAAAATAGTGTCAACTACTCTAAAACTCTTGAGGATTTGCAAAGTAAATTATCTGATGCCATGAACCTTGCTCATACTATGGAGATAGAAAAGCATGAGGCGTTAGATGCTGCAAGTAGAGTGCAAAAAGAGATAAACAGCATACAAAAAGAGCTAAAACTTGCCAAGAATGAGGCTATATCTTTAAATAGTCAAATTGATGATCTTAAGGCAAAGCTTAGTGATGCTAAAAAACAAAAAGAGCAGCTTATTGCAAATAAGTTAAACAGCACTCTTCAGGTCAAAAGAGATAGCTATGTTGAGCAAAGCCCTAACCGCTCTAAAACATTTAGGGCAGCATTTATAGTATTGCCTATTTTTATTATACTGCTTTTAGGTTATCTCCTATTTGCCCACTACTATAAAGCTCCAGTAATCCAAAAGGCTCTTAAAGCAGAGATAACCTCATTAACTACAGAGTTAGATAGCAAATCAGAGTATATAGCGTCCATAACTGCCGAGCAAAATGAGTTAAAATCCAAAGTAAGTGCCCTTAATGATAAGCTAAAGCTCTTTGAGGCAGACAAGGCAGAGGCTCTTAAAGAGCTTACAAAACTTCAAAAAGAGGAGGCAACTGCTCCTCTTGCTGCTGCTAATGCCGCAGTTACGACTGCTACTGTGGCTACTACTACGCCACTTTTGCTATCCAATCAACTTATAGAGAACATCTACTTTGAGTCTGGAAGTAGCAGTTTAAGTCAAAATGAGATAACAAAAATAAAGGCAGTGGCTGAGAAATATAATACAAATCCATACGTGTTTATTCGCCTTGAGGGGCACACAGACAACACAATGTTTCGCATTCCAATATTTCATCAATACAGCAATAACCTTAGCCTTTCAATTGCACGGGCTGCTGAAGTATCAAGAATCTTAGTTCAATATGGAATGGACACAAAGCAGATAAGCATTGTTGGGCTAAGTGATATGTATCCTATTATGCCAAATGACAATCCAGAAAATAGGGAGAAAAATAGGCGGGTTGAGATTAAGGTAACTGGTAAACAGTAGCTTTTAGAATCTTTGTTTGAGTTGAAATAGGGCTGAAATTTAAGAGACGCACCGTTCATGCGTCTCTTTGCATAATGTTAAATCATCTTGACATCTTCCAGACAAATATATTCTCTGCAATCTTCTCATCTATTGCAAGCTCGGTATTTTCATATTTTATGCAAAATGCTGGACTCTTACGATGGACAGTTACAACAACACCTGGATTCAATCCAAAAGACATAAGCTGGTGAAAAGTAGAGTGATCCCCAGGTTTGATGTAGGTAATTTTCCCCTGCTCACCAGGCTTTAACTCGTTTAGACTGACAACAGTGTTTGTAACTTGTCTAAGCCTATTTTGGCAGCATCGCCCTTTAGGAATTGGTTTTCCGTCAGGGCAAATTTCAGGGTGTCCAAGCAGAGTGCAGATTGACTCTTCCACTTCAGGCACAAGATAGTGCTCAACTTGACATGCAACCCGCTCCATCTCACTATTTTTTAGCTTTAAAATGCTTGACATCAGAACCTCTGCAAGTCTGTGCCTTCGCATTATGTTCTCTGCAAGCCCCTTTCCTTTGCTTGAAAATAGTATCTTGTTTTTATTTCTTACAATGAGGTCCATAGATGCCAACTCTTCTAAATCTGCATCATTGAAATCTATAGTGCATCGCTTTTTTATATCGTCAATTGAGAATTTTTTGTTCTCTTCGCATGTCCACATTGCCTCTAATATCTCATCGTACTTTTCCTGAACCATGTTAAGTTACCTCAATCTATTTATGTTTGATTAAAAAGTTTATCTTAAATTTTAAGAAAATGTAACCCCAAATGCCATACAGAGGTGATTTAGCACACTGCCAATCAAAATAGCATACACAATAACAGTTCCCATAATAATAGACCCAGCTTTTGAACCACGCTCTTTAAACAGAACTATGATTGCATTAATGCAAGGGGCTATAAATGTCATAACAATAAGATTTACAACAAGCTGTAGATTTGTGTAAGAGTCTCGCAGATGCTCTAATTCTGTTGCTCCGCTCTCTCTTCGTATCATTGTCTTTATAAATACCTGAATACTCTGCTCAGGTAGCCCCAATATTTTGTGGATCACAGGTCCCACATAGTTTTCAACCATATCAAGACCCCCTACACGCTGAAAAATAAATATTGCAATTGATGCGTAGATAAAAACAGGCACAGCCTCGTTCATAAAATGGTGCGATTTTTTTGCAGCCATCTTTATTACGCTCCAAAGCTTAGGGATTCTCATTGATGGAATCTCCATTATAAACGGGGATCGCTTCCCAGCTATGACTCTATTCGCAATGTAGCCTGCAATAAATATTTGAGAAAATATGATTCCAAAAACAGTTAGGGTTGCATAAAATGGCATCTTCTCAAGGATAACCAGCATAACAGCGATTAATGGGGCGCATGGCATACATAAAAAGATTAAAAAAGAGGCGATATTTCTCTCTTTTTCGCTGTTTAACATTCTTGTTGTAAGAAGAGCCATAGTGATACACGAAAAACCCATAACTATTGGGATAACACCTTTGCCATTGAGTCCAATTTTTCTAAATACTCTATCCAATAGAAACGAAATTCGTGGGAGGTAGCCTGAATCTTCAAGTATTCCAAATGCTATGTAAAAGCAAAATATTACAGGCAGAACAAGCCCAAGTGCCAAAAACAGACCAGTAGGAAGAACCCCAAAATCTGGGTCAATTATCATATCTTGAAAAAATTTGCTTGGTATAATATCAATATATTTTGTTATCAATGGAATCAGCCTCTCTTCAAACAGAAGGGTGTTGATTGTATCAACAAGAAATGTTGCAGCAAATGTCCCTACAAATAGATAGACCAAAGCAGTTACACCAATTGCAATGGGAATGCCAGTTGATAGCTGTGTGCACCAATCTCCAAAACGTAAGATAAATGGATTTTTTGTGGGTGGCTCAACTTTAAGCACCTGATTTGTAATCTGGGTTGCCTCTTTATGGTAGAGAGTTTCAAGATATATATCTATTGAGCTTGAACTCTCATCTTTATACTCTTTAACAAGATGATGTAGCTGCTCAAGGACAGCGATGCTTGAACACTCAGAGATATAGGATTCAACACATCTATCACCGCTAAGAAGCAAAAGCCCCAATGCTCTTGGTGAAATATCACTATTTGGAACAAGTTTTCCTACAAGCTCAATAAACTCCTCAATCTTATCTGAATATTTTAACTTGAAATGCTCATCTTTAGGCTCAATTGGTTTTATCTCTTTTAATGCTGATTTTAGCCTATCAACTCCAATTCCCTCCTTTGCAATTGTGGTGCAAACTTCAACACCTAAAATCTCAGAGAGTTTAGCAATATCTATCTCAATGCCTCGTGAAGATGCCTCATCAACCATATTTATATCAAGAAGCATAGGTAGCCCATATTCAGCAAATTGTAGGGCAATGCCAATTGAGCGTTTTAAGTTTTTGGCATCTGCAACTAAAATAACCCCTTTTAAGCTATTTCTTGTCTCTGGAAGGAGCAAAATATCTCTTGATGCACGCTCATCTTCATTAGATGAAAAGATTGAGTAGATTCCGGGAGTGTCGTAGATTTTTCCATCTAAATTTTGAATGTATCCACTTTTTATAGCTACGGTTGTACCTGGAATGTTTGTAGGGTGGGACTCTATATTGGTTAAGTGTTCAAAAAGTGTTGTTTTACCAGCGTTTATATTTCCTAAAATAACATAATCTTTTTTTTTGTTGGCTAAATTACTATTTTGTGGTTGCATATAATCTTCCTGAGTGTCAAATATAATCTTCTTGAGTGTCAAAAAGATGGATAAATTGTAGATTTAATATTGCTGTTTAAAGAGCCAGAGGGGTATATAGCCCTATTGTCCTATGTTTTGCAATAGAGAAATAAGCCTAAACCCGCTATAAATCGCTCCTAAGAGCCAATCTGCCTTATAATACAATGCTCATAATATTATGTTGTATTCTTGAAAAAAAATATGTAAGAGTTGTAGGGATACTTATTATGTTGCACAATAGTTTAATCTGCTAATGTTTCAAAAAAAATGGGGGAGTGGTATGGGAAGTATTTTAAAGAAGGTGTCAAAAACAATATCAAAAGATGTATCAAGTAAATTATCTAAAAATTTCTCCAAAGAGGCGGTTGGAGAGATGGCTATGAAGGCTGGAATCACCTTTGTTCGCAATATTGTAACAAAAAAAGGGATCAGCACAAATATAAAATTTCTGATTGAGTCCTATCTATTTAATGAGATCGAAACCAAAGAGATTCCAGAAAAGGTTATGCAAGATGCTCTATCAATTAAGGATATTTTTAATAGAGCTGGAATTACACCTCAAAAGATTGCAATTGACGGGGTTCCAGGTAGCGGCAAGAGCGTTTTGAGTTATGCACTTGGTAATCTCCTTGAGATGAAAGCCATATCGCTTGATCACTGCAACATGGATCAAAAGATAAATTTCATATCAAAGCCAGCTATATTTGAGCACCATAGACTTTTACGAACTCAAAATATAGATTGTTTTGATGCCATAATCTATATTGACGAGCCAGTTGAAGATTCAATGGCAAAGGTGCTCCAGAGAAAGAGAGGCTCATATCTTGTTGATATTATGAATTTTGATCTTATGAAAAAGATTGGAAAAAAGGCATTTGAACTTGCTGATGGTGATAGTTACTCTGTTCCAAACAGCTTTATAAAGGTTAAAAGTAGGGTTGGTCAAAGTTATAATGTTATGGAAAATATCACAAATGAGCTTTTATCTTCAAATCCTGAAAAATTGCAAAAGATAGGCGATAGCCAAGATATTGAAAATAGAGTTAAAATAATGGCTAAAGAGGCTATGCTCTTTTTTATTGAAGATGGGCGGTTTAAAAAAGGTTTTACCGCATATTTAAATCCAATTGCCTATAAGCAAGATTTGATAAATGCTATTTTAGATGCTGTGGGTAGTAAAACTAAATTGCCATTTAACCTATCAAGTAGTAGAAACTCTTAAAAAAAATAGATGTTTAGAACCTCTTAAAAGTCTATGAAATCGATAAAAGAGATTTGCGTAATGAATCAAGTTCAGTTGATAAAGCAGTTTGGTTGGGTAAAAAGAATAGGCAGGTTTGATAGGGCAATATCTAAGAAGATGCTACCATATTACTCTAACCAGCCAATTGCTAAAACCATGAGTATTGTCAGCTTAAGCTGTGCTGGGGCGGTCTGTTTTCCTCTCTATTTTCTATTTCTATTTTTAACAGTAGAGGTTGGTTTAGGGGAGCAGGGCTTTAAGATTTTTTACCATATTATGGTGGCAGAATTTATCCAATTGACAGTTATTGCCTCTTTAAAGTATCTTTTTAAAAGGGTAAGACCTATTCCTAATCTTATATCTATTTTACAGAATAAAAATGAGTGCAATCTATGCTCAATCTCTTTTTTGAAGTCATATTGTATTAAGTTGTATCAGCTTCTTGGGTATTGGAATCAATACTCTTTTCCATCGCTTCACGCTTCACGCTCTTTTATGTTATCTATTATTATTTACAACGAATTTCATATCTATAATCGTGGTAGTTTAAGTAGTATTTATATCTTTTTTCCAATCTTTGCAGCTTTGACCATCTCATTTAGCCGTTTAGTTCTTCAAAAGCATTTTTTATCAGATGTGGTTATCGGGGCTTTTATTGGTATGGTATCTGCTCTTGTAACGATTAATTTTGTTTCATAAATAGAGAGGTTCTATGCAAACTGTAACCATGTTAAAAATTAATGAGAGGCTAAAAACTCTTTCAGATGAAAAACTTGTTGTTGTATTTGATTTTATATCCTACCTTGCAGATCGTGAGTTTAATAAGAGCTTACTTGATGAAGCAACTCCAGATGCCATAGAGTGTATGTATGCTTCTGAGCAAGTTTTGGCTCGTGATTGGAATTTACCAGAGGAGGACGAATCATGGAAAAATTTGTGAAAGGAGATGTCGTGGTAACCCCTTTTCCGTTCTCTGATTTAAAATCCAACAAAAGACGTCCCGCCCTCATTATCGCTGATTTACATGGTGATGATGTGATTATGTGCCAGATAACGAGTAAAAATGTAAGTGATAGCTACGCAATATCACTATTAAATGAGGATTTTGAATCAGGAGACCTCCCTGTCGAAAGTAATATCAGAGCAAATAGGCTATTTACAGCAGATACTAAAATTATCATTAAAATTGCTGGCAAGATTAAAAATGAAAAATTAGACCAAGTAGTTCATAAAGTTGTTGAAATTTTAACAGTATAGAAATTATTTTTTTAAGAGTATTGAAAACAGGAGCAATTTTGGTGTCAAACAGTAGAGTAGAAATAGAATCTATGGGGTTTTACTATGAATGTTTTACTTATTGATGATGATATAAAAATTCTTAAACTGGTATCAAAACTTATACAAAATTGTGGGCATAAGGTTATTACTGCTGAAAATGGGCGAGATGGGTTGAATATTTTTCTAAATGAGACTTCAACCATTGATATGATCATCAGTGATGTTATGATGCCATTAATGGACGGGCTTGAACTTCTGGCAAAAATACGCCAACACAACTCAGATATACCATTTATCGTTACTACAGGCTTTACCGATACTGAGATGGTCATAAAGGCATTGAAACAGGGTGCAACAGATTTTATAACAAAGCCATACAGCTCAAAAGAGCTTTCCGTAGCTTTAAATCGAATAGAGTCAATGCTCAACACAAAACAGTCAATTGACCACTCACTACCTTTTATTAACTCCACCTTTCAAGCCTCAATGCCAAGCAAAACAGAGCTTATTCCAGGACTTCTTGGATTGTTCCAAAGAGTCGCAAAACCCTACTGCCGCCTATATGGCATAAATATTGCCGACATTATAACTTCTCTTAGCGAAGCTATTAGCAACGCTGTTGTTCACGGCAATTTAGATATCCCATCATCTATAAAACAAAATTCATGGGAAGAGTTTGAAGAGATGCTAAAAAAGAGAGAGTCAATGCCAGAGTATGCAGATAAGCCTATTCATGTCTGTTTTCAAGTTGCTGAGGTTGAGATTGAGAATACTCAAAAGCGTATGATCATGCAGTGGGATATTTTGGATAATGGAAAGGGTTTTGATTACAACAAATTACCAAATAGACTTGATCCTTTAAAATCTCTTTTGTCAGGACGTGGTGTATTTCTTATCCGCTCTTTTATGGATGAGGTGTCATGGAACAGCAAAGGAAATGGTATTAAGATGGTTAAATATTTGAAAAAATAGTTTGAAGCCCTGAAATAAATTTCTGGGCTAAAAGAACCGAAGTTGGAGTGGTTTTATGCTAAAGTCTCATCAACTAAACACGCCTTATCTCTTAGCATCTTTATAGTTGCTTTGTAGTCATCAGTTTTAAATATTGCAGAGCCAGCAACAAACGAACTTGCCCCTGCTTCAGCGATTTTGCCAATAGTTTCAAGTCCAACGCCACCATCAACCTGAATTATGGCATTTGACCCACTATTTTGTATCATGGCTGAAAGCTCTTTTATCTTTTGAATGGTTGATTCTATAAATGTCTGCCCCCCAAATCCTGGATTTACGCTCATAATCAAAATAAAATCGATCTCATCAATAATCCACTCAACAGCACTTAAAGGGGTTGCAGGATTTAGGGCAACACCAGCTTTTATGTTGGTATTAGCTCTATTTTCACTATTTTTATATCGTGCACACTCAATAGATTTTATTAGCTGGATTGTTCTATGAAGATGGGGGCACGCCTCAGCATGAACAGATATAAGATCAGCCCCTGCTTTTGCAAATTGCGGTATCATAAGATCAGGCTTTTCAATCATAAGATGGACATCAAGTATCAAAGAGGTTGCCTTTTTGCACGCCTCCACAATTATTGGACCATAAGAGATGTTAGGGACAAAATGACCGTCCATAACATCAATGTGTATCCAGTCTGCTCCAGCCGTTTCAACATCTTTTAGCTCCTGCCCAAGTTTTGTAAAATCTGCTGATAATATTGATGGTGCAATTATGCTCATTTTATCTCTTTTTTTCTCCTAAGTTTAAGTTATTGGTTGACGCTCCATAAGTGCAGCAAAAAATCCGTCCATCTCAATATTGTCAGGATATGTTCTAAAATAGCCATCTTCTGTGATTAGACTCTGCTGGAATCTATTTTGCTCAACCAACTTTAAAATTTTATTGACCCCGTCAGAGTCTCTTTTTATAGAAAAATCAGCTCTTTTTTTAAAAAAAGCGTTAACAACATCTTCGTTCTCTCTTGTTTCGCACGAGCAGACAGCATAAAGAAGGAGTCCGCCCGGTCGCACAAAGTTTGCAGCACTCAAAAGCATCTCCTCTTGCCTGATTGCAAGGCGGGCAATATCTTTTTTTGTCCGTTTCCATTTTGCATCAGGGTTGCGTCTTAAAACCCCCATTCCAGAGCATGGAGCATCAACAAGGACGCGATCAAAGAGCTTTGACTCCTCTATCTTTAATTTAAAAATATCAATGCAGATGGTCTCAACAATATTAACTCCAAGACGTATCATCTCTTGTTTAAGGCTTAGCAGTTTATTTGGATCACTATCACAGGCAACAATTAAACCTTGATTTTGCATAAGCTGTGCAATATGCCCTGTTTTTCCACCAAGACCTGCACAGCCATCAAGAATCTTCTCACCTGGCATTGGATTCAAAATTGTGGTTACAAGCTGGGCAGCCTCATCTTGAACCTGAAAAAGCCCATTTTTAAAAGGCTCGCTCTCATGTATTGGTATTGATGGCTTTGTAAAAGTAATGCCATCTAAAGAGTAGAGGGTAGGGGAGATATTTTGAACAGCGGGCGCGTATATTGAGATTAGGTTATCTCTATCTATCTTTAGCGTGTTTGCCCTTATTGTTATTGGCGGAATCTTGTTTATAGCATCGCAAAGTTGCAGAGTTTTATCAAATCCAAAGCGTTTTATCCATCTTCTTACAAGCCATATTGGCATAGATTTTGTTACTGATATGTGAAGCTCAGGCTCTATTTTTGCATCAGGCGAGGTAAAATTTTTTGATGCCTCAATCTCTTTTGATGCTCTTCTTAAAATAGCGTTGATAAATCCTGCAACCCCTTGGTGAGACACCTTTTTTGCCAAATTAACAGCAGTGTTGACCGCAGCAGAGTTGGGAATTTTATCCATAAAGAGCATCTGAAGTGTTGCAATGCGAAGTATATAAATTATCTCAGTTTTTAGGCTCTCAATTTTTCTGTCTGAAAATTTTTCAATAACCCAATCAAGATAACCCTGCCACCGTAAAGTGCCATAAACAATTGCATTTGCAAGGGATCTGTCAAGTTTAGATAGATTGTTAAGCTCTGAAGAGAACTGCTCAAGGATAGTATCAAGAGGCTTTCGTGTCTGGCTATTTTCTGTCAAGATTAATAGGGCAATGTAGCGGGGGTCATGTTCCAAAATAGTTAAAATCTCCTATTTGTTTTATAAAAAACACTCTCCAGTATCAAGTCTATTGCCACGCAAAAACTCCTCTGAGCAGAGACATTTAGAAGATTCTTCCTGAAGATTAAGAATAGCAACAGAGCGTCTCCCAGCAGCTACACGTATCTCATTGCAATCACAAGAAAATATAGTGCCAGCAGGAAGCTCAGTCTTAATATCCATCACTTTTGCAGCCATAACCTTAATCCGCTTGCCATTTAAAAATGTAAATGCACCGGGCCACGGAGTCATTGCTCGAACGTGTGCACAGATAGCCTCTGGCTCTTTGCACCAATCAATTCTGCCATCATCTTTTTTCAACATTTTGGTATATGTTGCTATTGAGTGATCTTGGGGCTGTGGTACAATTTTATGGTTTATAACAGCCTCAATTGTCTCAACTATAAGATCAGCCCCCATCAGAGCCAATCTATCGTGAAGGGTTTGGGCAGTCTCATCGTCAGATAAAGGTGTTGTTGATTTAAGAAGTATATCGCCTGTATCAAGCTCTGTATCCATAACCATTGTGGTTACACCTGAGATTTTATCCATATTCATAATTGCAGATTGAATTGGAGATGAGCCTCTGTATGCTGGCAGAAGTGAAGCGTGGATATTTATTGGATAGATGGCTGGAATATCAAGAAGCTCTCTTGTGAGCTTATGACCAAATGCAACAACCACAAAAAAGTCTGGATTAAGTGCCAAAAGTTTATGCGAAATCTCAACCCCTTTCATTGTCTCAGGCTGAAAAACTTCAAGTCCAAGCTGCAGTGCTGACTCTTTTACAGGTGGGGGCATCATCTTTTTGCCCCGACCCTTTGGTCTGTCGGGCTGGGTAATTACAAGGCTGATGTTGCAGCCATGTTTAACTAAAGACTTTAGTGCTGGAGTGCTAAAATCTGGCGTTCCCATAAAGATTATGTTAGGTGCTCTATTCAACTCTCTTTTGCCTTTTTTGTCACTCTTTTTTTATAAATATTACGTTTTAAAAGACTTATTCTGTCGATGTACAGCACGCCATTAAGATGGTCAATCTCATGCTGAAGAATCACCGCTTGAATATCATCTGCATCAAATTGAATCTTTTTTCCCTCTGGGTTTAGCCCTTTTACTGTAACTTTGCTGAACCGTTTAACATCAGCAGAGTAGTCAGGCACGCTAAGACACGCCTCATTTTCAGAGATTAAAGAGCCTGAAGCTGCTATAATTTCAGGGTTTATAATTGCACGATAATCGTTTTTAGACTCATTTTCAGAGCTATCTTGCTCTTGAGTCTCTCCATTTTCACAATCTCTATTTTTAGAGCTACGAGCAGTTGGATTATATACAATAATCCGTTTGTCGCTTCTAACTTGCGGTGCAGCAAGCCCTACACCTGGGGCATCAAACATTGTATCTGCCATATCTTTTATAAGCTCGAGTATCTCATCATCTATAACTTCAACAGGCTTTGCTTTGAGTGTTAAAAATGGGTCTGGATATTCAACTATTTTCAATATTGCCATAATTTTACTCTAACACCTTGAATTTAATATCTCTTTTGCAGTTTCAATATCAGAGCGTATCTGTGCAGATAACTCCTCAATTGATGCAAATTTTTTCTCATCTCTTAGACGCTTTATCATATTGACTCTGATGCGTGTTCCATAAATATCTGCTGAAAAATCAAGAATATGAACCTCAATGGTAAATAGGTGATCGTCAAATGTGGGGCTATAACCAATATTTGCAACACCGTTAAAATCCCCAGCTACAGTCTCAACTGTTACAGCATAGACCCCCATTTTGGGGCAAAGCTCATCGTGCAGCTTTATATTTGCAGTGGGAAATCCAAGTTTGCTGCCGCCTCGCTCTCTTCCCTTAACAACTTTACCACGTATCTGATAGTGTTTGCCAAGAAACCGTTTTGTCTCATCAACTCTTCCGTCCATAACAAGGTTACGGATCATTGTGCTGCTGATTCTACTATTTTCAGAGCCACAGCCTGCTGCCTCTGGGTCTTTAACCCAATCTGGCACAATAACTTTAAAGCCACTCTTTTCACTATATTTGATAAGAAAATCAATATTGCCCTCTCTATCTCTTCCAAATGAGTAATCAGGACCAACCACGATAGCTTTAACTCCAATCTTTTGAATAAGCAGTTGCTCAATAAAATCTTTAGCAGAGATTGATGCAAACTCTTTTGTAAATGGGATAGATATAAGTGTATCAATTCCAGTTTCAGAGATAAGCTCAAATTTTTGATCCCTTCTTGTAATCAGAGGGGGAGCTTTTTTCCCAAGAACTTTTAAAGGGTGTGGTTCAAATGTTATGGCAATTGAGGTTCCGGATATTGCATGAGCTTCATCTATCACCCGTTGAAAAAGTGCTTGATGCCCTTTGTGAACACCATCAAAATTACCTATTGTAACCACTGCGTTTTTAAAAGGTTTTGCTATATTTTCAATATCTTCTATCAGTTCCATAAGTCCCTTTTCATTGTAGAATAATAGGCTTGACAAAGCCCAGAAACGCATATATATAAACCACCTAAAAGTTCAAAGCAATGATTTTTCTGGATTAGAGCGATTGGGACTTTTCACCAAATCTTTTATCAAGCCGAAGTGGCGGAATTGGTAGACGCGCTAGTTTCAGGGACTAGTAAACGTATGTTTGTGGGAGTTCGACTCTCCCCTTCGGCACCACCCCATGACCACCCCTCACCCCAAAAAACGATACCAAACTTTAACAATCTTCACTTCAAAACCATTAAGAGAAGCCCATTAAGATTGAGATAAAAAGATCAGATAAAAAAGATCAGATAAAATATTACAATCCCAACCACAGCAACAACTGATGAGAGCAGCATCAGATCGCATGACATCTCTATCGTCTTTTTTTCAGGATTGGCAAAATTTTTGCCAATATATGGTTTATCTACAAGCGTGCCGTGATAGTAGTTAGGTCCCCCAAGTTTTACCCTAAGTGCACCAGCAAAGGCAGCTTCAGAGTAGCCTGAATTTGGGCTTTTATGCTCTTTTCCCTCTTTTATTGCAGTTTTAAGGGCTGAGACTCCCCGTTTAGCAGATAAAATAGCAGCAGCAATTGAAATTATGATCACAGAGAGCCTTGCTGGGATAAAGTTTGCCACATCATCAATTCTTGCTGATGCCCGACCAAATAGCAGATACTTATCATTTTTATATCCAACCATTGAATCAAGTGTGTTTACCATTTTGTAGGCAACTGCTGCTGGAGTGCCTCCCACAACTGCAAATAAAATTGGAGATAAAAATCCATCAACAAAATTTTCTGCCACACTCTCAACTGTAGCCTTTATAACACCAGTCTCATCAAGATACTTAACCTCTCTGCCTACAATCATAGAGACCTTTAACCTTCCAGCTTCAAGCCCCTGGTTAGTTAAGGCATCTTTAACCTCTGATGCAGCTTGCTCAAGGGTTCTTGCAGATAGACAAAAAAAGAGCAGAATCACCTGAATAACTGTCCCAAAATATGGGTGAACTATTGCAAATAGCCTAATTAACGTAAATGCAGCCAACCATGCCAAAGCTATCAAAAATAGGGCAAAGATAACGCCAGATATAAACTCACTTTTGATTAGCCTTCTAAATCGTGGCTCAAAAAAAGATATTGCTCTTCCCATCAAGACTATTAGGTGGATAGGATTAAGCCAACGAGGATCCCCAAGCACCATATCAAGAGAGTATGCAGCTAAAATAAGATAGATTATAGATTCATTAAACATCTATTTTTTTGTATTATTTAGTGGTTGTTTGTAAGATGTGAGCGAGCCTTAAATTTGTCTCTCTGTCTCTTAGCGAGAAACGGACAAATTGATCTGATAGCCCTCTAAAGTTTGAGCAATCTCTGATAAGAATTTTGTGCTCTCCTACTAATTGGCACAATTTATCAGATTTCATGCTGCCTGTAATTTTTGCAAGGATAAAATAGGTGTGAGATGGATAGAGTTTAAGTGTTCTGCATTGGCTTAAAGCATCTTCAAATATCTTTTTTTCTCTTTGAACAAAAGAGCGGGTCATCTTAAGAAATGGCTCTGTTACGGCTCTATTTTCAAAAATATGTTTAGTTACAGCTTGAGATAAAGAGTTGACCGACCATGGCTGATAATATCTCATAAATCTTTGAATTAAAAGTGGATTTGCAGATAAAAAGCCGACCCTTAATCCGGGTATTCTAAATATTTTTGACATTGAAGAGAGCACAATCAGATTTGAAAAAGAGGTTTGATGAGATATTAAACTTAGCTCTTTTGTATCTGGTAAAAATGGGAGGTATGACTCATCAACAACAAAATATGTTGCAGGATATTTTTCAACCAGCTTAACTATCTTTTCTGCTGGAATAAACACGCCAGTAGGGTTATTGGGATTGCATATAATTACTGTATCAAAATCTTTGAGCATATACTCTATTTTATCTATATTTGGCTCAAACTGTGTTGATTCATCTGATATGTAAAATTCACACGGGATACTGTTGATTGTGCAGCTATCAAAGTAGTCTGAATAGGTTGGACCAACAATTAAAATATTTTTTGAGCGTAGAGCAGTCGCTAAAGTGTATATAAACCAAGTTGTGCCATTACCAGCCGCCACCATATCAACTGGGATATTGTGATATTTGCTAAATTGAGCACACATATCAGCAGCGTCAGGTTGAGGAAGTGAGCGTATAAGATTAAGATTGGCAGCAATAAACTCCTCAATACCATCAGGCGGACCAAGAGGATTGATATTACTGCTCATGTCTATAATCTCGTCAACTGAGCAGTTGTGTATTTTGGCTAAATCTTCAACATTTCCACCATGACCTTTAATCAATTCTTCCCACCTCCAAGATGCCAAAAAGCAGCTTCCTCTTGCATAACACGATCCAAAATAGCAATTTTTGTATGGTTAAGCTCATTAATAAGAACCTCTCTTGCCCCTTGAGCATCTTGTGCTTCAAGCCTTTGAATTAAAGATTCGTGTATATTTGCCATATCTCTGCCAGCATGGCGAATAACCATAAATCGTGCTAATCTATCTAAAAGATGCCTTAAAGTAATGGCAAGCTCCATATTTTCTGAGGCTTTAGCAACCAAATAGTGAAAGTTGCGATTTTCATCTGTATAGCGGGTGTAAGAGAGATCATCTTCTCCTGTGTATCCAGCATGAGTTGCCCTTAAAATCTCAATTATCTCTGGTGTAATATTTTTGGCTGCACGCTCAATTGAAGCAAGCTCAAGAATCTCTCTTAGCTCAAGCATATCTCTTAGCTCTTTTAATGTGATTCTGGTAACAAAATAGCCAGAGCGGGGCTTTATAGTAATTAGCCCCTCTTGATTGAGCATCTGAAGAGCATCTCTTAATGGCGTAACGCTTGTGCCAAACTCCCTTTTTAAAAGATCAACTGCAAGCCTCTCTCCTGGGTTTAGCTTTCCATTTAATATTGCATTTCTTAATGTGGTATAAATGTCGCTTTTGGCTGTATATCCTTTAACCATTTGGTTCATCTCTATTATTTACCTTTTAAAACATCTATCATGGTATAAACAACGCCTTTGTCTTTATTTGTATCTATACCATCTTTAATTTTACGATGTAAAAAGAGTATGGCATCAATTGTGCCGTCAGCATAAATATCTCTTCCATTTATGTTGTGAGAGAACTCAAACTTTGCGGTATTGTTTGCTGATGTTAATGTGTAGGTATGCCACGCATGTCCTTTTATATAACCCTCTGGAATGTTCCAGACCTCTTTTTGAACTTTTGGGTCTCTCTCCATTATAATTTCATCTTCTGTAAATGGAATACCAAGTCTGTTGTAGTATGTTACCATAGCTTTGGCTGTCCCGCTTGTGTCAGCTTTCCCTTTTTGGTGGCTCTCTTTTATTTGCAATGTGTAACCTTTAAATAGGTCTGGAAATGTCTCGGCAGCATACTCCACCATTGCCTGAAATCCAACAATCTGCTTTGCCATATTTGGGGCAATAACTGCTGATATTGACGAAGATAAGACTGTTTTATTTAAAGCATCTCTATCTCCACCAGTTGTGCCCATTACAAATGGGATATTAAATTTTACGTAAAACTCTCCATTTTTATTGACTGCTCTGGGGTGGGTAAAGTCAACTGCAATAAGGTGTGGATACTTTTGAATAAGTTTAGGTGTTATCTCTTCTCGTTCATTTGGCTTTATCAAGTTTATATTTAGCTCTTTAATCTTATGGCTCTTTGATTCAATTTCAACTCCAGTCATTGAAAATGGTATAAGATTAAAGCGATCATCAAGAATAATATGACCCGCAATTATTGAGGCAACATTTCCCGGCATTCCGTTTAGCATAACATTAATTGGTTGCATCTTTATAAAATAACTCCTTAAAATATTTTAACTTTTTAAAGACTATATAAGTTCTATGAGGCTCTTTGCAATCATAAGACTAAGGCGTCCAATTGCACGACTTTGAGCTGCTATAAAAGAGTCAAATTTATTGCTATCAACTGGCTCTGTAAAATCTGCCTTTTGGCTTTTAAGAGTCTCTCTACCAGACTTGATAATCTCCCATCTTGCAACAAGCCTAACATTGCTATCAAGTCTGCCATCAAGCTGAATAATATCTACCACTATCTGATAATCAATCTTAGCATGACTTTGCCATGGATATTTGTAAACGCTATTAATTTCGAGCACTGAGGCGATATTCTCAAGAAGAATCGCTGGAATATCATCTCGTGGAGAGCCTGCCCATTGATGAAAATCTTCAAGCCTTATTTGATTTGAAGAGAGCCGTACAACAAGTTGAGACCTATCAAGATATTTTGCAATTGAAACAGGACCAACTCCAACTGTAATATTTTTATTCTTCAAAATGGGCAATGGAGGCGATTGTGAATTTACGCTATCGTTATTGTATTTAGTTGGCGTAAGTATATAAAACTTTGATGGCTGACTTGTTATGCAGCCTGTAAATATCAAGCAAGCCACAATTAATATTGATAATTTTTTCATTGTTGGTGAGTATAATTTTGATTTTGATTGTTTTTAAAATTTCTTAGTTAATTTAAGGCTTTACTGATAATTCTTAAACCCTCAAGAGTTAGAGCACCATCAACCACCTCAATAGAGTCTGATAGATTGGCAATAAGCGGGGCAAGTCCGCCAGTAGCTATAACCATAGGCTCATCTGTGCTAATATTTGGATCAGCTCTCATCTCTTTTTTTATTCGTGCAACCATTCCATCAACTAAAGCAGCGTTACCGTGCATTAACCCAGATTTTATACTATCAATAGTATCCTTTCCAATCACATGGTCAGGAGGCATAAATAGCTCAACCCTTGGAAGTCTTGATGCCCTTTGAAAAAGAGCCTCTGATGAGATCATAATTCCCGGAACAATTGCCCCGCCTAAATATTCACCTTTTTGAGAGATAGCATCAAAGGTTGTGGCAGTTCCAAAATCAATAACAATCAAGCTCTTTTTGTATCTGCTGTACGCTGCAATTGCATTGACAACCCTATCTGCCCCAACCTCTGCTGGGTTGTTGTAGAGAATCGGCATAAGGTTTCTTACTGAAGCTGGTTGCACCCAAAGAGGCTTTTGATTAAGATACTTTTCACAAAATCTATCAAGAATAGGCACAGCAGGAGGCACAACTGACGATATGACTACATTTTTTATATCAGATAACTTTATCCCTTTATCTGAAAAAAGGGCTTTTGCAAGGATATTAAACTCATCAGCAGTAGAGTCTCTGATGGTTCTAATTCGCCAATCTTTTACAAGATTCTCTCCATCAAATACACCAAGAACTATATTTGTATTTCCAACATCAATAACAAGAAGCATTAATTTAAGGTCTCCCCAAAAAGGTAGGCAGTGAGTGGTATGATGTTAATATTTTCTCTATACATTTTGAACAGCATCTATAATATTAGCCACAGCCCGTGCAGATAGAACATCATGCACCCTTACAATGTGAGCACCCTTCATAATAGAGGCTGCAACTGCTGCCATAGTGCCAGCTTCAATAGTTGATGCAATAGGGATAGCTGCTGAATCTAAAAGGCTCTTTTGGATAAATGATTTTCTTGATGGACCAACAAGGATAGGAAAACCAATTGCAGCTATTTTATCAAGATGCTTAATAACCACTAAATTGTGCTCAACAGTTTTTCCAAACCCAATTCCAGGATCAAGAATAATGCGATCAGATGATACACCGCCATTTACAGCAAATTTAGCTCGCTCTTTAAGGTATGAGGCTATTTCACCTAAAAGATCATCATATTGGGGATTAATCTGCATTGTGGCAGGAGTCCCCTTCATGTGCATCAAAATAACAGGCGTGCCCATTTGTGCTGCAACACAAACCATAAGCTCATCTCTTTTCAATGCTGTAATATCGTTTATTATTGATGCTCCAGCATTAATAGCCTCTTTTGCAACTGCTGACTTTACAGTATCAATTGAGATTGGAATATCAATTTTCCCAGCTAACTTCTCAATTACTGGAATAACTCTATCAAGCTCCTCTTGAACAGATACAGGTGCAGAAAAAGGGCGAGAAGATTCTCCTCCAATATCAAGAATATCAGCTCCAGCCTCAAATAGTCTAACTCCATGCGCAACAGCATCATCGCATTTTAAATATCGTCCGCCATCAGAAAATGAGTCTGGAGTTGTATTTAGTATCCCCATGATGCGGGTTCTTTTACCAAGTTCAAGGCAGTAGTGTCGCTTATTTATCTGCCACTCCAATTTAAAGGAGATCATTTTTTATCAATCCCCTGATTATTATCTTTTTTATCATTGGTTGGATCAAGCTCATTTGATGTTTTATCAAGATTGTTAGCCTCCTCTGCTATGGCATGAAGCATCTCATCATCAAATAGGTTTGTAGGCTCTGGTGGATCAAAGTCTGGTTTCATTGATTTTATAAGCTCATCAAGCTCTTTGCCCATTACTGTCTCTTTTTCTAAAAGCAGCTCTGCAAGTTTATGAAGAATATCAATGTGTGCTGATAAAATATCCTTTGCAACACTGTAATTTCTTTTAACTATTGCAGATACCTCAGCATCAATTCGCCTTGCTGTATCTTCAGAGTACTCTCTTGGGTGACCTATATCTCTTCCAATAAAGATGTGCTCGTCTCCCTGATTATAGGCGAGTGGACCAAGCTCCTCGCTCATGCCCCAAGATCGCACCATACGATTTGCCATAGCTGTTGCCTGTTTTATGTCGTTAGATGCACCAGTGCTGATTCGCTTAAAGATAAGCTCCTCAGCAACGCGTCCTCCAAACGCCACAGAAAGGTCAGCCTCAAGTTGATCTTTATATTTAAATCCGCTCTCTTCAGGCAAAAACCAAGTAACACCAGCAGCCCTTCCTCTTGGGATAATTGTGATCTTGTTGACAGCATCAGTGCCGGGAATTAGCCTTGCAACTAAGGCATGACCAGCCTCATGGTAGGCGGTTGTTCTTTTTTCCTCTTCGCGGATAACTTTAGATTTTCTCTCAAGACCCATGTAAATTTTATCTTTTGCATCTTCAAAATCGTTCATAGTCAGCTTTTCATGGTCTCTTTTTGCAGCAAGCAGAGCTGCCTCATTTACCAGATTTTCCAAATCAGCACCAGAAAAGCCAGGAGTTCCTTTAGCAAGGGTTACCACATTAACATCTTTATCAAGAGGTGTCTTTTTCATGTGAACCTTTAAGATTCCAATTCTACCCTTAATATCTGGCATATCAACCACAACCTGACGATCAAATCGTCCGGGTCTCATAAGTGCAGGATCAAGCACATCTGGTCTGTTTGTGGCAGCCATCAAAATGACCCCTTCGTTTGACTCAAATCCATCCATCTCAACAAGAAGCTGATTTAGAGTCTGCTCTCGCTCGTCATGTCCGCCGCCCATTCCAGCACCGCGTTGTCTTCCAACTGCATCAATCTCATCAATAAATATGATACATGGCGCATTTTTTTTGCCTTGTGCAAAGAGATCACGCACTCTTGAGGCTCCAACACCAACGAACATCTCAACAAAATCTGAACCACTGATGGTAAAAAATGGGACCCCAGCCTCACCAGCTACGGCTCTTGATAAAAGAGTTTTGCCTGTTCCAGGAGAGCCTACAAGTAGCACGCCTTTTGGAATACGCCCTCCTAAACGGGTAAATTTTTTGGGGTCTTTCAAAAAATCGACAATTTCAGTCAACTCCTCTTTTGCCTCGTCAATCCCAGCAACATTATCAAATGTTATTTTGTCACTTTTATCAGATATAAGGCGAGCACGACTTTTACCAAAAGACATCGCTTTGCCACCGCCTCCACCTTGCATCTGTCGCATAAAAAATATCCATACGCCAATCAGAACAATCATTGGAAGCCATGATATTATAATTGACATTAGAAGTGATGATTCTGCTGGAGGCTTTGCCTTTATTGAGACATCATGACCACGCAAAGTCTTTATTAAGTCAATATCACCTGGAGTAAAAGACCTATATCTTGTTCCACTGCTATCTGTAAAATAAATATCTTGCCCTTGAAGCACAACGCTCTTTACACGATCAGCCTCAACCATAGCAAGAAACTCAGAGTAACCTAAGGTACTCTCTGGTATCTGCTGCTGGTTAAATATGTTGTACAACATTACCATCATCAATACGATAACTAACCATAAAGATAAATTTTTATAAAATTGATTCAATAGTTTTTCCTCTCTAAACTTTTATTTTTATAATAGTACATTAAGATTTAAACACCAACCAGATTTTTTATAGTAAATTTGCTTGTGCCCTAAAAAACACAAAAAATGATAATTTTCAATATTAATCATTATTTTTAATCGGGCAATATAAAGCTATTTTTTAATATTACCCATAAATAATAGATAACAGATAGTTTTGATCAATATTAAATGTGCTTATTGAGACACCAACAACCTCTTTATTGTTATACAATAGCCTATTATCAAGCATCTCTAAAGATTTAAGTTTTTCGTTAAACCCCTTTTCAATATATTTTAAAAAAGCCTCTTTTATAGTCCAGCGTCTCATAACCTCATGGCTATAAATTGCATCAATGCCCATATTGTTTGATTTAACTGTGCTATTTATATTTTCCAACTCTCTTTCGGTAAATACTATCCGCATAAAAGATTGAGATGGAATATAATCTGATTTTTCAATATCAAGACCTATATTTTTTGAATTTTTGCACAAAGCAGCAGCCACATAATCTCCAGAGTGGCTAATTGATAGGCTAAGAAGTTCAAACTGCTCTAAAAATGGTGCCCCTTCATTTTTATATGAGATGCAAATATCTGGCAGTTCAATATTACAACCACAACCAAAAAACTCTTTTACCATATTTTTTACAAGAAATCGCCCTGCAATCCACTCAATCTGCTTTTTCATGCTCTTGTAACTGTTCAGTTTTTGAATCTCATCTTCAGATAAAAAATTGGTTGTAAAGTCTTGCTGGCAAAATTTGCAATCTCGTTTAATTTTAAAGTTAGATGTATCTATATTGATAATAATTTTGCCCATAAATAGCGAAATATCCATATAA
>JADFZO010000031.1 GCA_015232465.1 Desulfamplus sp. | reverse complement strand
GCGTATTCGAAAACAAATGAGGCTGTCTTAGGCATCTCTTCAAGCGTTTTGTTAGGCAATAAATTTGCCAAAATATCTCTGCACTCTGAAACTGCATTGTAAAAGGCTGATAAAGCTTTATCTGTTTTATCAAACACTTTCAATAGATTGGGCAGAGCCTTACCCTTAAAAACAAAAGAGATTTTAGATGGTTGACGAACCTGTTTATAAATAAGATTTTCATCAGATTGCTCTAAAATTTCAGGTAATGATTTCTTGGCAAATTTATCTAACAACGTAGCCATATCTGACGCACTTTTGCCACGAACAATCAACCTATGAGAAAAATGGCTTCTGCCAGCATTGGCTGCGCTGCATATTAGAGATAGAGGCTTTTTTGAGCTAATCGAACTGATTAAAAAATCCGCCCATCGTTCTGCTAATAACTGCAATGCTCGTTCTGATTTAGCAGATAGGCATAAAACTTCTTTAGTATATTCTTCACTACGTTTTTTTAAAGATTTATCGCTTAAAGGCTCTTTTAAAGAGGCTTCACTAACGATAATATGTGCGTTAGTGCCTGAAAATCCAAAACAGGATATACCAGCTATTCGTAACCCATCTTCTTTATTCCATGGTGTCAAATCTTTGCTAACTTCAATCGGCAGCATATCCCATTGAATACGAGGATTGGGTTTTTTAAAGTGCAGATGTGGCGGGATTTGGGCGTGGTTTAACGATAGAATAACTTTAATAAGAGATGCCATTCCAGCAGCAGCCTCTAAATGACCAAAATTTGTCTTAACAGAGCCAATTTTTAATGGTTTATCAGGGTTTCGATCAGAAGAGCCAAAAACTTCCCCTAATGCTTCAACCTCAATTGGATCACCTAAAGATGTTCCAGTGCCGTGAGCCTCAACATAATCGATCTGATTTGGTTCTAAACCAGCTACGGATAGTGCAGAGCGTATAACTTTTGCTTGAGCAGGACCTGATGGAACAGTAAAACCGCCTGATGGTCCATCTTGATTAACTGCAGAACCACGAATTAAGGCAAGGACTCTATCTTTAGGAGTAACATCTGATAGCCGTTTTAGTACAACTATTCCGCACCCTTCACCGCGAACATAACCATTTGCCGAAGCGTCAAATGTTTTGCATCGACCATCAGGGGCAAGCATACGAGCTTTACAAAAATTGACAGTTCCAGCAGGGCTTAACGTAAGATTTACCCCACCGCTAATTGCAAGGCTGCACTCTTTGTTTCTAAGGCTTTGACAGGCAAGATGAACAGCAACCAACGATGAAGAGCAGGCAGTATCAAGAACAAAACTTGGACCAGTAAATCCAAGCAGATACGATAGACGACCAGCAGCAGGTCCGAGGGTTCCGCCTGTTCCAGAAAAGGCATCAACACGAGTAAGATCGCCTTCTCCAAAAAGCATAGCTCCGTAATCTAAAGATGTGATACCCAAAAATACACCTACTGGTTCGCCATGCAGTTTTGATGGGGCAATCATAGCATGTTCAAGGGCTTCCCAAGTAACTTCGAGAATTAAACGATGCTGAGGATCCATGCGTGCAACTTCACGCGGAGAGAGTCCAAAAAAGAGGCTATCAAATCCATCAACAGGTCCGATAAATCCGCCATAACGGCAATACATCTTACCCAGTGCGTCAGGATTAGAGTCAAAGCATGAGTCAATATCCCAGCGATATGGAGGCACTTCGACAATTGCATCTCGCCCGTTACGCAACAAATCCCAATATGCCTCTGGTGTGCTGGCTCCCCCTGGAAATCTGCAACCCATACCTATTACTGCAATAGGTTCGCTCTGTTCGGCTTTAAGAGCATCGTAACGCTCTTTTAAATTCTTAATTGCTACAAGTGCCTGTTTGGCTGTTGAAAGTGCTGCTTTGTCATCTTTTTTTTTGGTTTCTAAATTCAACCAGCACCGTTTTCGCTCAAACGGATATGTTGGAAGCTCCCCTCCTTTGAAGATTGTAGCATCAGAGTAGATAAAATCCCAATCTACATTAGAGCCAGCTACGTAAGCCTTGGCTATATCTATTAGAAAACGGTAGCGAGCATCAGGAGTAAAATCATCACTTAGAGTAAAATCTATTGAATATGTTTGAGATGCTTTTGCGAAAAATAGAGTATCAGACAAGTTAATAGTGTGATCTGTCTGATTTTGTCGAAAAAACTTAAGAGTTTCAGCAGCTTTAGTAGGTGAATCTACCAAAATAGCCAAACGATATTGAAAATGGGTTCGACCAACATTTGCAGCACGGCATAAAGCAGCAAGCTCATCTTTAGAAGTTCGATATAAAACATCTGCCCAAAGACCAGATAACAGATGAAGTGCATTTTCAGATTTAGCAGATAGGCAAAGTATCTCTTGATTGGACTTTAAATCTAATTTAGCCTGACTTAAAGATGGCTGAGATGGAGCTATTGGGGGAGGGTCTCCAACAATAATATGGGCGTTTGTACCTGAAAATCCAAACGCTGAAATACCAGCAAAACGCCTCTTTTCACCTTCTCCCTTTTCCCAACTCCTTAATTGAGTATTCACATTTAAGGAGATTTCACCCCATTCAATACGCGAATTTGGGCTTTTAAAGTGTAGATGAGGAGGAATTTTGTTATGATTTAATGAAAGTATCACCTTGATAAGAGATGCAACGCCAGCAGCAGCCTCTAAATGACCAAAATTTGTCTTTACAGAGCCAATACGCAAAGGAGCATGACGATCAACATCTAAGCCAAAAACAGCATCTAAGGCATTGATCTCAATCGGATCGCCCAATGCGGTTCCTGTTCCATGAGCCTCAATATAATCAATCTGATCAGAAGTTAATGATGCAGATTTTAAGGCGTTACGTATAACTTTTTGCTGTGCTGGTCCTGATGGAACCGTAAAACCTCCTGATGCCCCATCTTGATTAACTGCAGAACCTTGAATAACAGCTAAAACTAAATCCTTTTTTAAATCAATATCAGATAATCTTTTTAGTATTAAAATTCCGCAACCCTCACCACGAACATAGCCATCAGCAGAGGCATCAAAAGTTTTACAACGCCCATCAGGTGCAAGCATGTGAGCCTTGCAAAAGTTGATTGTAGCCTCTGGTTTTAGCATCAGACTAACGCCTCCTGCTAATGCAAGATCGCACTCACGAAGACGAAGGCTTTGACACGCAAGATGCACTGAAACTAATGACGATGAACATGCAGTATCAAGAGAAAAACTTGGACCTGTAAATCCAAATATATACGATAAGCGTCCCGCGACCGCCCCCAACGTGCCGCCCGTACCTGTATAGGCATCTACGCGTGTTGGATCACCCTCTCCAAAAAGTAAAAGCCCATAATCATAAGAGGTTACACCCATAAAGACACCAGTATTTGAGCCTTTTAGGGTTGAAGGGGCAATTTGACTATTTTCTAAAGCCTCCCAAGCAACTTCAAGAGTTAAACGCTGCTGCGGATCCATTCTTGATGCTTCTCTTGGGGAGATTCCAAAAAATGGGCTATCAAACCCATCTACTGCACCGATAAATCCACCTTCGCGGCAATACATCTTGCCCGGTGCATCTGGTTCTGGATCGTAATATGATTTTATATCCCAACGATCTTGTGGAACTTCGACTATCGCATCTATGCCGTTTTTTAGCAGTTCCCAATACGATTGCGGGCTATTTGAGTTCCCCGGAAAACGGCAACCCATACCAACCACAGCAATAGGTTCAGTTTTTTCCGCTTGAAGAGCCTCATAACGCTGTTGCAAAGTTTTGATGGCTATAAGAGCCTGTTTTACAGGCGAGATTTTAGGGTTGGTTGGGTTAGATTGTGAGCCATTTGAGTTCATAAGTCGCCACCTAATAAATTTTCAAGTTCTCTACGTAGCATCTCCTCAGCATCGTCATCACTCATATCAGCTAAAGCAATATCAGGAGTCTTGCTTCTTGTTTGTATCTTGCTTTCTGATTGTTCGAGTCTCTTTTGCACAATTTGCGTTTTAGGGGTAACTACAGATGATGCAGCTTGCTCTTTTGAGTTTTTTTCCGATTTTGTCAGATTCAATGTTTCAGTAAGATATTCAGCCATAGAGGCAACTGTTGGATAGTCAAAAACCAGTGTCGATTTAAGACGACAATTTAGATTCTTCTCTACGCAATTTTTTAGCTCAACAGCCATGAGCGAATCTAAACCAAGATCAAAGAGCCTTCCATCTATGTGAAGTTCGTCTGGGGTATCAAGCCCTAATATATTTGCTGTTGCCCCCCTAAGCCTGTTCAAAAGAAGTTGTCGATACTCATGGGCAGGTGCCATGTTAAGCTCTTCTTGCCATGATCCAGCAGCTCCAGTAGGCTGTTTTGAGGCTGCTGTTGACTTTTGAAAAGCAGTTAGAAAAAGGGGCGTTGATATTTGCGATTCTAAAACAGAGGCTGAAGATTGTAACCGCTCCATAAACTTAGACCAATCTAAATCCATAACAGTCATCTGGGACACATCTTGATTTAGCAGCCACTCTAAAGCCCTTACTCCAGATTCAGGCGAGATAAGTTTAAAGCCTTGTGCTGTAATACGTCTTCGATTGATCTCATCTAATCTTGCAGCCATTCCAGCTTGATCAAAAGGTCCCCAGTTTATCGAAAGGGCTATCTCGTTAGAGCTATTTTGTCTGTTAAAAATATGTCGATTTCGACAAACTCCATCTAAAAATGCGTTTGCTGCTGCATAATTAGATTGAGCAGGTGTCCCTAAAATCGAGACAATTGAAGAGAACAAGATAAAAAAATCAAGATTCATCTCTTTAGTCTGCTGATCTAAAATATAAGCACCCATCACTTTTGGAGCCATAACACCCCAAAATTTTGACCAATTTAGTTGAAGAAGCATTCCATCATCTAAGATGCCAGCCGCGTGAATAACACCCTTTAACTGAGGCAGATTTTTAGAAATATCAGCAAGTAAAGATTTAATCTGCTCAGTCTGAGTAAGATCAACCGAGCGAATCTCAACACAAGTTCCCAATTTACGTATCTCTTCTACGGCATTAATAGCTGATGGTGAAGGCTCTTTTCGTCCAACTAAAATAATAGTGCCAGCCCCTTTTTTAGCTAACCAGCGAGCCATAATCAAGCCAAGTCCACCAAGTCCACCAGTTATTAGATAGCTATTTTTTTGCGATATTTTAAGCGATCTTATATCTTCTTGTTTTGCTGATTTTGAGGAGGTTAAAGCACTATTAACCCTTTTAAGACGTGCTACGTAGTATTTGCCTTGTCGCAGTGCTATCTGATTTTCGCTATTATATGAAGATAAGTTCTCATCTTTGCCATTAGCAAGAGATAGGATAGGCATCGCTTGACTAATTTGCTCAACGGCATCTCTATCAGGGTCTAAATCAACAAGAGTGCAGTTTAATTCAGGGTGTTCTAATGCAATAACACGCCCCATACCCCACAATGTTGAGGCGTGAGGGTTAATTGTCACCTCTTTGCCAGTTACACTTTGAGTTCCGCAAGTTATAAGAATCAACTTAACCTTATCATTAGAAGATTGAGAAGATTGAATAGCTGCTTGAACTAACTCTAAGGTCAAACCGCATATTTTTTGCTGTGTCGCTTCGATCTCTTCATATTGCTTGGAATCTGTTTTGCTGCTTTCATTGTCAGTTATAAGATGTATTATCCCTTTTAATCTTGATTGCTCAAGAGCATCAAGAATATCTTTTCTCAAAGATTCAGAATAGATAGTTAAGTTATCCCACAAAATCAATCGACATAAATCGCCAGTAGTAGCATTAATAGCCTCAGATAAGGCTGTTGCACCATCTTTGTTATCGCTTAATATAAGCCATTTAGCTACATTAGATTGACCAGTTTGATTTATGGTTGAATCTTCTTTAAACTGTCTGATTGATGGCGGCTGATAAAGCTCCCACGCTATCTCGTATAGCCAGTTTTTAAACTCTGACGCTTCATCTACAACTGTACTACGTACAGATAAATCGCCCGTTATATCTGAACTACCTGAATCTATTTGATCTTTTAAAAGTGCAAATGGATCAACCTGACGACCCTCTAAGCCTATCCATTTTGCAACTACACCATCTTTATCGTAAAGTGTTATATCACCAAGTAGCTTATCTAAAGAATATCTATTATCCAAGTTTGTCGATTCTCTACGGATAGTGGCAACAGCCTCCATCGTAGTTGAGTCTGGTTGACGATAATATCTAAACTCCTCAATGGCAAATGGGATATAGGTAGCATCAGGATCACCGCCAGCAGCAGTAACCATAAGTCCAAAACATGAGTCAATAAGCCCAGGATGAAGCCCCCACTCCTCCATATTTATAGCTTTAGGAGGTTTGAATCGACAAATCGCCTTATCAACTCCTGATTGAATCGCTCCAATCCATCGATAGCTCTCTCCTAACTTTATCTGTCGTTTATCTTGAAACAAATAAACATCATTTGGGTTCATAACATTTTTACACTCACTCCACGCTCTTGCTATCTCTTTAGAAGATTGCTCTATTTTACCGATTTCATGGTCTAAAAGAGCATCAGAGGCAGATGCTAATGGAGCTATTCTACCAGTTACATGACCAATATAATTGGCTTCTGATTGCCTTTTTTTATTAGCATTTTGATCAAAACTGATAATCGTAAAATCGTGCTGAGCATTTGGTTCAATCGGTGAAAATAGAAGTTGAACGGTTCTGCCAAACGCTTCTGGTATTACAAGGGCTTGAGTAAATAAAATATCTTCGATAATGCACCCTTTTTGATGAAAAATAAGAGATGCAGCACCGCTTAATAACGATAAGTGAGATGCAGCAGATACAACTATTCGATTAAATATGCGATGATCATCTAAGAATGGCAGTGATGCTAAATTAAATTGCGTCTCAAATAGGGTTGATGAGATCAAAGGTGAAGAGATTTTGCGATCAATCAGAGGATAGAGACGTTTTGAGGCAATATCCGATAGTAAATCAGATTGTGAGCTAACGTCAGATGAAGTTCGTATTGACGATTCAATAGGCAGCCAAAATCTTCGTTTATCAAACTGATATGTTGGCAGATCAACTGTTTGACCTACCTGCTCCCCATCTTTTGACAAGTAAAGCTCTGAGAAGTTCGGATCAAATCCGTTAGTGTAGAGCTTTGCCAAACTTGTGAGCATAACTTCCCAATCTGTCTGCCCAACTCTCAAACTTGGCAGCCAAAGTCCTTCAGTATCTGATAAGGCAGTTCTTCCCATTCCAAGCAGTGTAGGTTTTGGTCCCATCTCCATAAATATATTGACGTTTTCGCGTTTTAGAGTAAGCAGACTCTGCATAAATTTAACAGGTTTTCGTATATGCTCTCTCCAATAATTTGGGGTCATTATCTCATTTCCAGCAATATCGCCACTCACATTAGAGATCAATCGCGTTTTAGGAGTCTGAAACAAAATAGATGCCGCACTCTTTTCAAAATCATCAAGAATCGGCTCAATTAAAGGGGAGTGAAACGCATGAGAGACGGTTAAATTGACAACCTTAACCCCTCTATCTTTAAACGGCTTGATTACAGCCATTAAATCAGTTTCAACACCAGATACTACAGTGTGCATAGGTCCGTTAAATGCAGCAATAGATAGCGTATTAGGATAGCTTAAAATTGCAGCCTCAACCTCATCTTTTGATGCCATGATAGCAGCCATTCCACCGCCTGATGGAAGGCTCTGCATAAGCTCGCCCCTACGGCTGATAAGTTTTAAACCATCTTCAAGTGAAAATAGACCAGCAGCACAAGCAGCAACATACTCCCCAACACTATGACCCATCATAAAATCGGGTTTAATACCTAATGAACTCCAGAGTTTGTAGAGTGCGTATTCGATGGCAAATAGTGCAGGCTGAGTATATCGTGTCTGATGAAGTCTATCTTGATCCCCATCTTCGTCATATAGCATGGAGATAAGAGATTCACCTATCATTGGAGTTAAAATCTCGCTACACTGCTCAAGTGTACGGCGAAATGTTGGTTGAGTCTGAAAAAGGGTTCGTCCCATGCCATGATATTGTGAGCCTTGCCCTGTAAATAGAAATGTAAGAGGCTGTTTTGCTCCATCTGCCCGTGTGAAAGATTGAGTTCTAAGAGCTTTAGAAAGAGCTAAATTATCGCTGCCAACTGATGCGATTCGATACTCAAAGTGATCCCTTCCTTGCGATGCTGTTTTGCAGATGTCAGAGGCGTTAGCTGAAGAATCGTTTTGCTCTAAAAAGTTAATATACTTCTCTTGAAGATGTTTAGCAGAACTCTCAGTTTTGGCTGAAATGGGCAATATATGGTGAGATTGCCCGCTATTTTTAATTGTTGGGGCTTGAGCTTGACTTACGATAACATGGACATTAGTACCAGAAAAACCAAAAGCATTAACGCCAGCTATTCGCACACGTTCATCACTACTCCAATCTAAAGTTTGTGTTGGAACCTCTATTGGTGTTGTATCCCATTGTATGAATGGGTTTGGGTTTGAAAAATGGAGATTTGGAGGAATTTTTCCATGATGCACGCACAAAGCAGCTTTTATGAGGGCGGCAATTCCTGAAGCTGGCTCTAAATGTCCGATATTTGTCTTGCACGAGCCAATAATAAGCCTACGTTCGATATTTATAGAATCTTTTTTAGTTGCAAGATTAGAAGAGAAATATGGTTCAAAAACAGCACCAATAGCCTCTGCCTCTATTGGATCGCCCAAAGGCGTGCCTGTGCCGTGTGTTTCGATAAATCCTACGTCAATAGGGGTTAAATCAGCATCTTTAAGGGCAGCCAAGATCACCTTCTCTTGAGCAGGACCGCTTGGGGCTGTAAAACCATTACTTTTGCCGTCCTGATTCATGGCACTGCCTCGAATCACAGCTATAATACGATTGTTGTCTAAAATAGCTTCAGAGAGCCTTTTTAATAGGACTAAACCGCACCCTTCACCGCGAACATAACCATTTGCATCAGCAGAAAACGATTTACAGTGTCCATCAGGTGAGATAGCACGAAGTTTAGAAAAGCAGATATGAGATTCAGGAGATAACATGAGATTGACCCCACCAACTAAAGCCAAATCTGACTCTTTCGTTCTAAGGCTTTTACAAGCTAAATGGATAGCCCCAAGTGCTGACGAACAGGCAGTATCAACAGTGATAGATGGTCCTTCCAATCCATAAACATAGGAAATACGACCGCAAGCAGTTGAGAATGTTGTGCCAGTAATCGAATAGGCATCAATCATCTTGTGATTACCTGAATGGCGATGAGCAAGTGCGTAATCATCGCTCGACATGCCAAGAAAAACACCGCAAGATGCCCCTTTTAAACTTGATGGAGCAATACCAGCGTTCTCAAAAGTCTCACGACTCACCTCAAGAAGTAGCCTCTGCTGGGGATCAAGTCCAGTAGCCTCTTTTGGGGATATGTTAAAAAATTGAGCATCAAACATATCAACAGGGTGATCCAAAAAACCACCTTTTGTTGTAAACATCTTGCCCGGTGCGTCAGGATCAAGATCAAGCCACACTTTGCCACTCCATCGATCAGGCGGGGCATCTGTAATTGCATCTTTGCCTTGCAGCAACAGCTCCCAATATTTTTGAGGACTATTTGCCCCGCCCGGAAAACGGCACCCCATACCAATAATAGCAATTGGTTCGCGTGCTGCTGATTCCATTGCCTCAAGTTTTGCCTGTGTCTGTTTTAAGGCTATATATAGTTTTTTTAAGTTTGCAGTTGGGTCAGTTTCGGTTTTCATGTTTATAAATTCTCAATATGAAATTGTTTTAACATTTTTTGAACAATAGAGTGCTGTTCAGGGGTTAATTTTAACTTGCCAAGACCAGCTTTACCCTCTCGGATAAATGATGAGCGTTGATAGCCCTTTTCCCAAATTTGAGCTGTGATATGGTCAAATTTATCTTCGTGCTGTTTCATAAAACGAAAAGAGCACCGCTCTATAACATCAGCTCTTTGTGATTCTAAAATTTTAAATCCAGTGAAATTTATAATCTTATTTAGTTGGTTATTAAAATCGTTTTTTAAATCTTCAAAAGTTAAGAAAAGAACCTGTGATGGCAATTTTTTTGACATTTTTTCCCATGAAGCTACATGGTCAAACCAGCTACCAAATTGAACTCTGCCAGATATAAAGAGTTTAAAAAATTGGTTAAAATCTCCTTTAAAACCAAGATGCGAACGGTAAAATTCAAAATAGGATAGAGCCACGTCAGAGCCGTTACGAGCCACATATATATATTTACAACCCCCTTTTGGTACCTCATTTGCTGGCAGGTGGCTTTTGAAAAGACGTGGTGAGTTCATCTGCTCAAAATCTTTAGAATCCCAAATACGGTAGTCAATAAGACGTTCAAACCAAGGAACTTTCTGTGCAATATGGTCGATCTCCATATTGCCATCAGTTGCTAACTGGTAGAGGATCATCTGAAGCCATGTAGTTCCTGAACGTGGGTAGGTAACGATAAAAATATCGTCAAATCGTGGTTTGAACTCTAAATGTGCAACTTTGTAGTAGTGCAGGTAACGTGCAAGTGTAGTCAGTCCGTCAGCAGCATCAAAAAGAGCATTAGTAGCTACATTTATACATTTTAGTAGTGATTTTTGTTTATTAGTGGTTTTCATTTCAACTCTTTTAAGATAAGTTCATTTAACTCTTCTGGTGTTAGCTCATCTAAATAGGTAAAATCAGCACTCTGTTGCTCGTCGAGTTCTACTTCCAGCTCTATTTTACTATCTATATTAGGTGGCTGAACTTCGTCAGGTTTAACCGACTTCTCATTTTTTTGAACCTCTATCGTTTTTTTATTTGAAAAGTACTTTTTTTGCAAAAACGCAGCAATCTCTAACACTCCAGGATACGAAAAAAGCAGGGTTACGGGCAGAGAAAATCCGCATAGTTTTTGCAACTGATTCCTAAACTCAACAGCCATAAGTGAGTCAAATCCCTGCTCCATCAAAGGGAGATCAGGAGTTATTGGCATATCAACTCCGCTCACCTCTTGGGCTAATGTTGCCAATTGACTTAGTAGCTCTCTTTCTCGCTCTTCAGGTAAGAGGTTTGATAACTTCTGCCACATAGACGATGTTTGTTTAGAAGTCCCTGATGTTAAAGCCAATTTGCCTATTAAATCTTGAAAAATAGATAGATGATATTGACCCGTTCTTTGTAGATATTGATCCCAGTTACACTCAAAGATTCCAATTGACGAATGAAGAGAATTTGGCAGTGAAGAGGCTGATTTTATTAGAGTTTCAACCATTTTTAATCCATGTTCAGGCGATATGTATGCAAAACCTAAATCAGTAAGATTTTTATGAACTACGCTCTCAGTAGCTGCCATACCAGATTCTGCCCAAGGACCCCACTGAACACTTAAAGCTGGAAGTCCAATCGAACGGCGATAATCTGCCAAGCCATCTAAAAGTGCGTTTGCAGCAGAGTAATTTGTCTGCCCTTGACTGCCAAGAAGCGATGCAGCAGATGAAAATAGTATAAAAAAATCAAGCTCTAAACCTTTAACAAGATTGTGTAGATTCCACGCTCCAACAGCTTTAGGGAGCATAACTTTTTTAAGACCATCGACACTCTGAAGGGGAAGTAGGGCATCTTGTCGAACTCCAGCTAAATGGATAACACCTTTGAGCGTAGAAAGGCCGCCCTGCAGCTTCTCTAAAGCAGAGGATAAATCTGGAAATTGACCCACATCAGCATAAATAAAGGAAATCTCAAGATTTTTATAGTTATTTTCTAACTCTTTAACATCGTCAAAAAATTTAGAGTTAGGCGATTTTCGTCCTAAAAGCCAGATTTGTCTTGCCCCAAGCTGGACCATTTTATGTGCAATCGGCAATCCCAATCCGCCAAACGCCCCAGTTATTAAATATGCACCATTAGGATCAAGATGTTGTTTTACAGTAGCAATTTCTTGCTTAATGTTTAGATTTAGATTCTCAAAATCATCGCGAAAAATATAGGGTTTAAATAGTTTTACTACGTTATTTTCAGAAGAAGATGAGGTAGTTCTATAGGCACATTGATCTAAATGCTCTTCTACCAAAAAATCTGTGATAAAACGGTTAATCTCAGATTCTTTTAACGTAGTATCTAAATCTATAAGACCTCCAAAATACTCAGGATATTCAATCGCAACGCTCTTTTGAAACCCCCAGATTGTTTGTTGAAACGAAGTGGGGTTTAAGTCAGCAGATGAGTCTAAAACAGAAAAAGCACCTGTAGTAATCGCATAAAATTTACCAGATAGCCTTAATTTTGCCAGAGTCTGAATTATAGTAAGTGCGGGATAGATAGCATCAATATTTTGCTGACTAAATTGTTCTGCTGTAAGATTATCGTTAAAAATCAGATCACAAGCCCAAAGATAGAGAATCGCTAAATTGCTACTATCTGACGAATCTGCAAATCTTTGGATAAGAGACTCTATTGATTTTTTTAATGAGTCTGATTTATCTGAGTTTTGCGATATATCATATTTATAAATATCTTCTTGTAAAATAACTTTATATCGAACACCTTTATTTTCAAGCTCTTTAGCAATTTGAGTAGCTACTCCTTGCTTATCTCCAAATATCAGACATCTTTGCGATTTAATTTTTTCATCGTTTTTGTTTATCTGGCTTTGTTTATCTTTTAGGTTATTGTTTGATTGACTCTCCTTAAACTCTCTCCATTTAAGAGTATAGATTTTCGTTGATTTGCTCTCATTGTCTTCATCTTTTGAAGTTGAGCCAGTCTTCTTTAAACCCTTTAGTAGTGTATCACGATCTGTCAGACGAACTGTAAGCCCGACAAAACGCAAGAGTAAATCCCCATTTAGAGAAAAGAGTTTTATATCTCCTTGAAGATAATCAGCCCCTTGATGAGTAGTATTGACAATAGATATTACGCTTTCAGGCAATGATATGGAATAGACTTCAAATCGCTCTAAAGCAAACGGAATCAAAATTTTCGATTTCTCTTCAAGACTCTTTAATATTTGCGGAGCACCAAACACTAAAGATTGCAGCATTGAATCAATAAAACCAGGATAGAGATCATAACCTTGAGTTGTAGTATTTGGTCTAAGATTTATACGACAAATAGCCTGAATATCATCTTCTAAATTGCCATTTTTGGGGCTAAAGTAAGCCTCTTCTATTCGACAAAAGCCTTCGCCAAGATTGTATCCCAATTTTTTGAAGTTTGCGTAAAAATCAGAGCCATTTATCGTCTGAGTGCTATTTTTGCAAAAATCTTCAACCCAATTGCTAAAAGGCTTATTAAACTCCCTGATACTATCTACTGTCTCATGGTTTATCGTTTTTGTGGATTCGATAAAACCTTCGCAGTGGGTAATCCAAGGGTCGCTTTTAGTTCTACTTATAATCTTAAACTTTGTGCTTAGAGAAACAAACTGAACTGATCTATCTTGATTAACAACCATAGGAGCGGTAAAACTTATATCAAATCCTGCTCCAATAAAGCTATTTGAGATTTGATGTTGCGACTTAACGTATGAAAATAGTTGCGAAATATATGCTGCTGCAGGGACTATTGGCTCTCCATAAATTATGTGCTCTGATATGAAAGAGGGGTATTCTTTGCTAAACTCATAGTATGCAAATATATTATCGTTATCAGTTTTATCGTTAGATGAAGATTCATTTATTGGGCTTAACCAGAAACGTTTTTTCTGAAACGGGTAGGTTGGGATAGATATTTTTTTGCCTCTATTTGTAATTTCATCAATAGAGATAGCTTTTTTTTCAGGCGTAGTCCTCTCAATATTAGCTGATGAATCAGATAAGAAACTCTCTAAAGATGCGATAATATCAGCACGTTTAGCCCCTTTAAAGTTGCACTGATAATCAAAAGGTGTTCTGCCTACATAAGCAGTATAACAGAGATCAACTAACGATTGAGGATTATCGTCCATTTTTTTCAAAAATTCGATATAATTACGACAATATGCTTTTAAAGCAGAAGGCGTTTTTGCAGATATTTTAAGTAGATATTCAGCGTTAGCAGCTTTTACGTTGTTATTATCAGAGGTTAAATTATCGTTTGTTTCAAAATGTGGTTGCGATAAAATAAGATGCACGTTTGTCCCTGAAAATCCAAATCCGCTTATCCCTGCTATACGTGGTCGATTTTTATCACCAAAATTTGTTGGCTCTTTAGGAACTTTAATTGGTAAATTGTCCCATGAAATCAAAGGGTTCGGATTTTCAAAGCCAACTTGAGAAGGAATAGTTCCAGAGTTAAGAACCATGATAGTTTTTATTAGACTTGCCATGCCAGCAGCAGCTTCAAGATGCCCAATGTTAGCCTTTACAGAACTTACCCACAGAGGTCTATCTTTAGGTCGCCCCTCTCCGTAAACCGCGCCAAGTGCCTGAATCTCAATTGGATCACCAAGTTTTGTGCCAGTACCGTGTGCTTCAACATAATCAACATCTAAATTAGATATCCTCGCATCTTCTAAAGCTAAACGGATAACATCTTGCTGGGCTGATCCATTAGGAGCTGTAAAACTTGATGATGCTCCATCATGGTTGCTCGCTATCCCTTTTATAATAGATAGAACTCTATCGTTATCAGCAATCGCCTGATCTAAAGTTTTTAGTAAAATCGCACCAGCTCCCTCTCCACGAACATAACCATCTGCATCTGCATCAAATGAGCGGCAGCGACCAGAAGGGGAGAGTGCCCCCAATTTTGAGAAATAGACAAACATGTGAGGATGCACCATCACATTGACCCCAGCAACTACTGCTGAGGATACCACGCCAGAGCGTAACGCATTGCAGGCACAATCAAGTGCGACTAAAGCAGAGGAACAGGCAGTGTCAACTGGAAAATTAGGACCGTTTAGGTTTAACAGGTATGATATTCGTCCAGCAGCAGCACTATACATTCCGCCAGTTGCAGAGTAGCCATCTATCCTTTCAGGGTGTGATGACCAAAGATGGGCACCCATATAATCCATAGTTGATAGCCCAATATAGACCCCAACACGCTTGCCAGAGTAGTCAGAGGGCAAAGCACCAGCATATTCAAAAGCCTCCCAGATAGTTTCAAGAAGCAACCTCTGTTGAGGATCCAGCGATAGAGCCTCTTTGGGAGAGATTTTAAAAAACGAGGCATCTAAATTAAAAATATTTGAATCATCTATAAATCCCCCAACCTGAGAATAGGCTTTGCCGGGAGCATCAGGATTAGGATCAAGCCAGAGTTTAGAGTCCCACCTGCTTTTTGGAACAGGCTTAACTACACACTCTTTATTTAAAAGAAGCTCGTAAAATTTGGCTGGTGTGTCAGATTGATAAGGAAAACGGCAAGCCATACCAATAATAGCTATATCTCTATATTCTATTTTATCGCGATTTTTCGTATATCTATTTTTACGATACTCTTCTCTATTTTTGTCTCCACAGCTTTGAGTTTGACCCGATAGAAACATTGCTAAAGATGCGATATTTGGGTGATCAAAAATCATTGTAGCAGATAGATTTTTTTTAAGTGCATCAGATAGATAATTTGCTAAACGGACAGCGTGTTGAGAGGTAAGCCCCATATCTAAGAAACCGACCATATTATCTAAAGGTGGTATATGCGTGCCGTGAGTTACTGTAATTATAGCATCTCTGATTAGATTCTCTGTTGCTTCAAGAGTCTGGATACTTTGTAAGTGGTTGGTTTGTTTAATAGATTTAATTGAAGCTACTTTCTTGTTTATGATTTGCTCAAATTCGTGGGGTAGGGCTTTTATATCTAAATCTAAATCGCCTGACTCTGCCAATAGAGATAAATTATCAGTTAAAGACTCTTTGGAATCTGTAAATCGTTTTAGTGTGGAGATCGCCACAACAGATGCGTGCTTGCTCTTTGCACTCTCCTCTATTGCACTACTTAAAACTCCGTGCGGGCTTATTTCGATAAAAGTTGTGTATCCATCTGATAACATTGAGTTTATTGCATCTGAAAATCTAACTGGCTCTCGAATATGCTTGACCCAATAGTTGGCTCCAAAATCGTCATCTTTAGGCAGTGAACCTCTAAGGGTTGAGTAAATAGGTATTACGGCAGGTTTAGGTTTAACATCTTCTATCCCTCTATGAAAATCAGAGGAAAATGGCTCTACAATTGGGCTGTGGTAAGGTATGTCAATCTTTAAAATACGACAAAATATTTTTTTTGCCTCTAACTTTTTAGATAAGTTAGTAATTAGCTCCCTTGCCCCTGTAATTACCGTAGCAGAGGGGCTATTTATGGCTGCAATCCAGACAGAGTTAGAAAGATTATCATCAGACTTCAATATCTGCCTGACATCTGCCTCTGGTAATCCGATATGAAGAAGAACTCCTTTGCCTATGATATTACTCATCAATTGGCAATGGTTATAAGTCAGTTGCATCGCCTCTTTTAGACTTAAAACTCCTGCCATATAAGCTGCTGCAACTTCGCCAGAGGAGTGCCCTATGACCCCTTGTGGCTCAATCTTCCAGCTCTTTAAAAGAGACGTAAGTGCAATTTGAATAGCTACGTTGCACGGGTGTGCAATCAAAAGGTTATCAATGCGTGATGACTCTGCACAGCGACTAATCTCCTCAACAATTGACCACTTCGCAAATTGGGCAAAAATACTATCGCAAAGCTCTAACGTCTCTTTAAAAATAGACTGCTCTTGCAGTAAATCGGCACCCATACCCTTCCATTGAGTGCCGATTCCTGCATAAACAAACGCACATTTTGCTTTTAAACTTGAATCCATTACTTAGAAGGAGCCTCAGTTGCTACCTTTTCACCCTCTTTGTAGTAATTTTGAAAGTAGGAACGCATCTTTTCAGGGTTGAAATTTAGCAAATTGCCCCCAGTTTCAAAATGTTGAATAAAGACCTTGCCGATAGCATAAGTGCAAGCACCACCTACAACGCTTAGAGTTATCGCACCTGTAGTTGTTCCGATAAGAGGGATATTTTTAACTAAAGATGCAAGAATCGGGCTTGTGTGCACTGGCAAAGCACCACCAACCAGCGTAGTTATTAATGTTTTGCCAATATCTTTACGAAAAGGTACGCCATAAATCTTGCAAAGTGAGTTTACAAGCTCCAACTGAATCCCTGTAAGTGCCATAAAATCAAATATTGGCAGCGGGATTAATCCTGCACCCATAGCAGCATAAACTCGTTTTCTGGTAGCATCTTCTGCACTGCCTAAACGAGCTTGCAATTCTGAGTCAGAGATTGGCTTTACCTCAATATCCTCAGCTTTCTCTGTTTTAGCATCTGCTCCGCTCTGGTTGGCAGGATTGCTATTTGACGTTTTTTGATTCATTCTTTTCCTCCTGTAGATTATTTTACAAGTTTATATTACAATCAAAGCTGTTGTACTCTGATCCAAATTAAATTCCAAATTTTAAGTTAAAAGACCACCTTAATACCTATACCTTGAGTCTGATCACGTTTTCTGATTCCAAGTAGCTGATTGGCATTGTTATCGTAATCCTCTTTATACGATAGGCTCACAAACAAATGCTCCATAACTTTAAAATCTAAGCCAACACTAAATGTCCAACGATACTTATCAGAATCTCCAGTATCTACAAAATAGTCAAACTCCTGAGTTACCATAATTCCATAATATGGAAAAAGAAGAATTCTCTGGTTTAAATAAAATAGGTCTCCCTCTTCTGTGCCTGGATCGTAATTTTTGATATTATCAGCAATTCCCCAATCTTTTACTATAGCATAGGTCTCATGGTAATCATCAATGTATCGCTTTGTCTCATAACCGTACGCTCCAAACATCGAAAGTTTGAAAACCTCCATATTGGAGAACTTAAAACTATACAGATCACCACCAATACCAGCATAATAGGTGTATCTCTCATCTATATAAGAGTAGTCATCTTCTAAATACATGATTCCAGGGGCAGCATACATACGTTTAGTAATTGCATATCTGAAATCTTCATGAATCTCATGTTTAGTCGATTTTCTTAAAGATGTATTTTTTTCAGAATTTGGAGGTGGGGTTGGTTTAGCCACATTACGTTTATCAAAATTATAGCGAAGGTTGTTTGTAAAGCGGTGGTAACGTAAAGATAATAGAGAGTCGAGCAGGTGGTTATCAGTAGTCCAGTTTCCAGTTCCTCTATCATACTGGTAGTTAGCCTCAAAATGCCATAAAAGGTCTTCTGGCATTGGATCAAAGGTTAAAGGGTTGCGAGTCCACCAGTTGACCAAATCTTGTTTTTTTCCATCTTCAGTTTTTTTCTCTTGCTCACTACTCTTTTTCTCTTGAGCAATAGTAGTGCTCAACGGGTAAGCTATGAACAGCATCGCAATAAAAACGATAACTGCTCTCAATAGTCTGTAATTCATCTTTTTTCTCCTTTAAAGTTAGTGTTTGGGTTTGTAAAGCTGTTATGATTGTTTAAACTATTTACAACCATTTGACATATCAACTCCAAATGATCAAAAATAAAAAAATGGTTACCCTCAAGTTTTTTGATAATCAAAGGGAGTGTTGTCTCTTTTTGCCAATCTAAAATGTCCTCTTCTTTAATGTGCTCACCGCTTCCCACCATTGCAGTTATGGGTACTGTCAGCGGCGGGAAAATCGGTGTATATTCATAGGTCTCTAACGCTTGAAAATCAGCCCTTAAAATCGGTAGAAACATATCCATCAAATCTTTTTCAGCAAGCACCTCTTCAACAACTCCACCGTACTTTTTAACCTTTTCAACAAGTGCATGGCGAGGCAACTTATAGACATCTTTCTCTTTGCGTGGAATTGAGGGGGCTGGTGAGCCACTAACAAATAGATGAAGAGGCATCTGTCTGCCAGCTCTTAATAGACGGCGGGTTAGTAGGTATGCAATAGTACCGCCCATACTGTGTCCCCAAATGATCAGTTGAGAGTTTTCGTCTGTTGGGAGTTTATGAAATATGTCAGAGACCAAATCGTGAATGTCGCTAACTAATGGCTCTTGAAGACGCCTTCCATGACCTGGAAAGTCTATAAGATTAGGAGTTATGTGGCTTGGAAGATATTTGGTTACATCTCTAAAGGCAACTGAAGTTCCACCTGCAAATGGAATACAAATAAGTGTGATTGATTTCAATATAGCTCCGCTTAAAATCTATATTTTCAAAAGAGTTATAAGCAATTAACATAAGAAAAATAGCCTTGTCAACAATGCAGACTCAAAGCCAATAAAAAGTATGCTATCGCCACGAGAGTGTTTTTATGTTTTCAAGATAGTAGTTTTGGCTACCAAGACCTATCTCTTGAGCATATTCAAGCTGTCTTGCCCAATTAACCTCAGGGTAAAGCCCTTTGAACTTATCCTCTCCTGGAAGGATATTTTTTTGCAGACATGAGTTTGCAAGTGCTGGCTCTGCATTGATTAGATCAACAGATGCCTGATCAATTGCAACTGGGTCTTTTGAAGCCAAGATGCCAATATCTCTTACAATCGGGGTGTCGTTGTATGGCATACAGTCGCAAGCTGGAGATATATCCATGATAAAATTTATAAAAAAGGCTTTGTTTTGCTTGTTTTTCAAAACTCCAACTGTGTACTCCATCATCTTTTCAAGAAATACTGGGATTGTCTGATTCCACTGTATATTTACAGCAGATGTTGGGCATCTTAATATGCACTCTCCACAGCCAATACAGAGTGTGGGGTTAATAGATGCCTTTTTAGAGGCTTTTTTACCCTTTTGCGAGGTAGATTCAACCAGTAGCTCAGATGATGATTCAGAAGATTCAGCCCCAAGTGTGATAGCGTTTGCAGGGCAGTGTGCAGCACAGTTTCCGCAACCTATGCAATTTTTCTTTTTTACAGTAGGGCTTACGTTAGAGTGTTGATCAAGTTTTCCCTTTCTTGAGGCACAGCCCATACCAACATTTTTTAAAGCTCCGCCAAACCCTGCAAGCTCGTGCCCCTTAACGTGAGCTACTGAAATGAGAGAATCAGCATGAATTATCTCACTGCCAATATAGACCTCTTTGCAATGTTTAAGATTGACCTCAACCGCTACTTCGCTTTTACCCCTTAATCCATCTGCAATTATAACTGGAGCACTATCCATACTTGAGTATGAAAATCCATTTTCAACTGCTGTCTTAATATGAGATGGGCTGTTGCTCCTTGTTCCTGCATAGAGTGTATTGGCATCTGTCAAAAATGGGATAGCCCCACTTTTTCTAACGCTTTTTACTATCCTGCTGATGTATGGAGGTCGTATAAATGCCACGTTTCCCCGCTCACCAAAATGTAGCTTTATTGCTGTTAAATCATCTTTTGATAAAATATCAGCAACTCCAGCAGCCTCCATAAGTCGCTCAATTTTATCAAGAAGATTCTCTTTTGTCGTTGCCTTAAAATCTGTGAAATATACAGTTGAAGCCATACTTTTCCCCCTTATTGTTCGTAAAAATGTTAGATATTTTGTTTAAAGTATCTCAACTCCAAGTTTGGCAAGCTCAGATCGAACAGATGTCTGAAATTTTATAGATGCCACAAGTCGTTGTCCAGACAGACGGCTAATAGCGTATGCAAGCCCGCTTGAGAGTTTATCAAGTCGCCGTTTACGGTCAATCTGATCCAAATCTCCTGTAAATATAATTTTTGTCCCAACTCCAGCACGGGTGATGATTGTCTTTACCTGATGCGGAGTTAAGTTTTGTGCCTCATCAATGATAAGAATGGACTTCCAAAATGTTGTACCACGTATGTAGTCCAAAGGCTCAATATCGATCTTTTTTTCAATTAGCATCTTATCTATTAACTGCATGTTGTCGTTTTTTAGCTCTTTTAAAACTGATAGATTTTGCCAAATTGGTCGAAGCCATGGATCCATCTTCTCTTTAATATTGCCGGGTAAAAAGCCCATGTTATCAATATCTTCTAAATGCACCATTGGACGGGTAATAAGAATTTGACGATAATCTCGCCTCTTTTCTAAAGCAGCAGCAAGTGCAAAAAGTGTCTTTCCACTTCCAGCCCCACCTTCAAGAAAAACAAGTGCAAGATCAGGACGGGTAAGCTGAAATAGGGCTAATGTTTGGGGCCAGTTTTGAGGTTGAGTTATATGGTGGTTATGGCTCTGATTTGAGCCTTCATCATACTCACTGTCGTAGCAATCATCATCTTTATTGGTATCATCAACTCCGCCATAAGGTCTAATACCAAAAGCCTGTATGTTGTTTGGCACTATCTTAAACTGATTATCTATCCTTACAGCAACAAATCGTTCAGCTATATTGCAAGTTTCGTCAGGACGTTTGAAGTCGCCTTTCCAATCGCTTATGCAGACAACCCCTTGATTAATTGGAATATCTCCATATTTTTGAGAACTATATTGAAATGTAAAATTATCTTTGTCAATATCATCGCTACTAACCTCAATTCTTGGAAGATCGTTGTCAGGATTGGTATCTGCCTGATCTTTGTAGTAATCTTCAGCTTTAAAACCAAGCTCTCTGACCTTTATTCGCATCATTGAATCTTTTGAGATGATCTCAACATTATCAAACTGCTTTTTCATGGCATTTGCTGCTGCAATTATCTTGTGGTCATTTAGCCGATGCTCTAAAAACTCAATTCCTGTCCAGTCTGTCTCTTTTACAATCTTTAAGTATGGAGATTTATTACGGCGAAGAGATTCAAGATTGCGTATTGCTTCGCGTGCATCAAATCCTACATCAGTTCTCTTTTTAAGACCATCAAGCTCCTCAAGCACAACCCAAGGAACACAGGCAAGAATTTTGTTATCAATCAGATGATCTAAGCATGATGGATCGTGAACCAGCGTGCTTGTATCAATTACTTTTGCTTTTGTTATAGCCATTTTTATAATCCTTTTCTTTTGACACCATTAAGTTTTTGCAAAAACTCTATCTCTTCCAAGTTTTTTAGCCTGATAAAGTGCTGTATCAGCTATCTCAATAAGGGTTTTAGGTGAATCTTTATGGTTAGGAATAGCAGTTGAGACCCCAACGCTTACAGTAACAAAAGAGTTGACTTTAGAGTATTCATGGGGAATCTTAAGGCTTTTAACAGAGGCTCGTAAGTTTTCAGCCACAATAAGAGCACCATCAACAACAGTATCAGGTAACACAACAGCAAACTCCTCACCTCCATATCGTGCAGCAAGATCAGCAGGTCTTCTGCAGTTTGATGCGATACATTGAGCAACTTGACGAAGAGTCTCATCTCCCCCTTGATGCCCATAATGGTCATTATATGGCTTAAAAAAATCAATATCGCACATAATAAGAGATATTGGGCGGCAATCTCTTGTATTTCTTCTCCACTCTGAATTTAAGTAGTCGTCAAATTTTCTTCGATTTGGAATTTGAGTAAGCCCATCAAGTGTGGCGATTCGTAAAAGTTGAGCATTTGCATCGTAAAGAGCCTCTTCAATACGGACAGTTCGGCTAATATCCATCACAAAACCGTAAAATCCGTCAGGACGACCATCTTTTTTAAATGCCCGTTTAGCATAAGAGTTTGACCAGAATGTTCCACCATTTTTCTTTTTTAGCTTACATCTAAAATCTCTAACCTGTTCAGCCTCAAATAGATGAAAGAAGAATTTTTCAGCAGATTCTATTGTATCAAACATCTGTGATGCCATATCTTTCATCTGATTGATAAGTTGAGATGGACTCTCATAGCCAAGCATCCAAGCCATCTCAGGATTTGCCATGATAAATCGTCCATCATTGCCTGCTTGATAGATACCAATAGGGGCAAATCCTAAAAAATCATCAATCTTCTGCTTTAGCTCTTTGATCAAGTTTTGGGCATCTATATTTTCTGTTAGAGCCACCATTTGCGACCTTATTTTACAAGTTAAATTACTGTAATATTTTGAGGATAGTGAGCCAATGATTTAAGTCCATTTTTTGTTACAACAAAGGTGTTCTCAATGCCAACAACCCCTTTTTGTGGCATTATTGCTTTTGGCTCTAATGCCAATGTCATGCCCTCTTGAAGCTCAAAAGTCTGCCCATTTGCGATAAATGGAAACTCATCTAACTCTAAACCAATGCCATGACCTGTAAATCTTATTTTTCTATCTCCTGAACCCATAAAATAGTCATCATAACCTAACTCTTTTGCCTTTTGCACCATAATATCATAGAGTTGTCCAGTAGCCATACCGGGAATGCCAGCCTCAATAGCCACCTGCTGCACAGTTAGCATTGCATCGTGTGCCTTTAAAAATTCATCAGCAACATGACCAATTGAAAAAATCCTTGCATGATCAGATAGATAGCCATTAAGTGCAAAGACATAATCAACAAGAATAGGCTCATTTTTTCCAATTTTTGTAAAACCAGCACCTTGGGAAGTGGCAACTCCAGTGCCATACCCTCCAGTAGGGGAAGCCATGTAGCTTGGAACTGCTGCTGCTGCTCCAGACATAATATGACCGTAAAATATCTCGCTTCCCCAAAGCCTCATTCTTACAATCCCTTGATGTCCAAGACTTCGAGCAAACGACTCAAGCTCACCAGCAATCTCAACTTCGCTCTTGCCACACTCAAGCAGTTCTGGAACTTTGGCAGCAACTTTATCTGACATTGCTGCTGCCTCTGATATTTTCTCTATCTCATAATCAGATTTTATTGCACGTATAAGACGGATTCCTATTGATATATCGCGTATCTCTGAATCTTTAAAAATCCCCTTATATTGAAAGTAGAGATTTGTTGGAACAACATCAAGCTCCATTCCAATAGCAGCAGGATTTTTATAGCCCATATCCCTTAATATCTCTGGAATCTCTTTTGGGCTTATTATTGATAAGATAGAGTCAATTGGCGATTCAGCTTTTGCACGCTCATAATCTTTAAAGATCATTAAAAGAGGCTTGCCCTGTGCTGGAACATATAGCCACCCCTGCTGCAAGGTGCCACTAAAGTAGAAAAAATCTGATTTTTGAAGTACCAATGCTCCACTAATATTTTGCTCTGATAGCAGATTTTGAAGTTTTGAAATTCGCCTTTCTATCTCTAATTTTGGAGCTCCTTGTGTGTAAAGTTCCATATATATCTTTTTCTCCTTGCAAATAAGACCAAACACTCTTTTTTTAAAAGGTATAAGAAAAAAATGGTAGTGTTCTTAAATAACTTGAACACTACCAAAGGCTTATAACCTATTTATTATATTCATAAAAACCTTTACCTGTTTTTCTTCCAAGCCAGCCAGCCTCAACATATTTTCTCAAAAGTGGGCAGGGTCTATATTTTGAATCCTTAAATCCATCGTATAGAGTCTCCATGATTGCAAGGCAGGTATCAAGACCAATAAGATCAGCAAGCTCAAGGGGTCCCATTGGGTGGTTCATACCAAGTTTCATAACTGTATCAATATCTTTGGGTTTACCAACGCTTTGATAGAGGCAAAAAACAGCCTCATTAATCATTGGAAGCAAAATTCTATTTGCAATAAACCCTGGAAAATCATTTGCCTCTGCTGGAGTTTTGCCAAGTTTTTCACTCAAATCCCATGTGATTTTAAAGGTCTCATCAGATGTTGGAAGCCCTCTGATTATCTCAACAAGTTTCATTACTGGTACAGGATTCATAAAGTGCATACCAATAACTTTATCTGGACGTTTGGTTTTAGCTGCAATTCTGCCTATTGGAATTGATGATGTGTTGGTAGATAAAATTGCGTGAGCAGGGCAGATACTATCAAGGTCTTGAAATATCTTAAACTTTAAATCTTCACGCTCAACAGCAGCCTCAACCACAAAATCAGCATCAGCCATATCGCTTAAATTGACAGTGGTTTTGATTTTAGCAAGTGTGGTATCCATTGCAGATTGCTCAAGTTTGCCTTTGCTTACGCTTCTTTCTAAATTCTTTTTAATGTTGGCAACACCTTTTGCTGTAAACTCCTCTTTTATATCGCTCATAATAACTTCAATTCCGCTTGCTGCTGCAACTTGAGCAATACCATTTCCCATCTGCCCTGAACCAATGACCCCTAATTTTTTGATCTCCATTTTTTTGATCTCCATTTTTTTGATCTTCTTCTTTATTTTTTTATTATTTATCTGTTCACCACAAGAGCCACAGCCTCGCCGCCGCCAAGACAGAGAGATGCAAGCCCCTTTTTTGAACCACGTTTTATCATCTCATGCAAAAGTGTAGTTAAAACTCGTGTTCCGCTTGCCCCAATAGGGTGTCCAAGTGCAACGCTTCCACCATTTACATTGACCTTTTCTGGATTAAGACCAAGAACCTTATTGATCCCAACAGATGTGCCACTAAATGCCTCGTTTATCTCAAAAAGATCAATGTCATCTATTGAGCACCCCTCTTTTTTCAAAACCTTTGGAATAGCGTAAATTGGAGCCATTAGAACATATTTCATATCTATTCCATAAGATGCTTGAGCACCTATCTCTGCCATTATGTTGCAGCCAAGGGATAGAGCTTTATCTTTATCCATAAGAATTACAGCAGAAGCCCCATCACTAATAATTGAGGCATTACCAGCAGTTCCAACTCCATCTTTTTTAAATGCTGATTTCATTTTACAAAGCATCTCATAACTTGTCTCTTTTGGGCACTCGTCAGTATCAAAAAGTTTTGGCTCTCCCTTTTTTTGAGGAATTAAAATAGGTGCAATCTCATCTTTAAATCGCCCCTCTGCAACTGATTGGCAGGCTCTTTTATACGATTCAGCGGCAAATCTATCTTGATCTTCACGCGATACCTCCCACTTTTCAGAGCAAAGCTCATTAGACATGCCCATATGAAAATCATTGACAATATCCCACAATCCATCATGCACCATGTGATCTTCAATTTTTCCAGCTCCCATGCGATAGCCCCACCGTGCACTATCCATGTAGTATGGTGTCATGCTCATATTTTCCATACCACCAGCAATAACAACATCAGCATCGCCACACTGAATAGCTTGAGCAGCAAGCATCACAGCCTTTAAAGATGAGCCGCAAACCTTATTTACAGTAATAGCCTCAACTTCCCAAGGAAGTCCAGCCTTAACAACAGCCTGTTTAGCAGGATTTTGACCATAACCGCAGGGAAGAACCATACCCATTATGCACTCGTTTATCTCTTTTTGGTCAATAGCTGCCCTTTTAATAGCCTCTTTTATAACATGAGCACCCAACTCTGTTGCCCCAATTTTACCTAATGTTCCACCAAAACTCCCTAACGGTGTTCTAACCGCACTTACAATAACTGCTTGTCTCATTTAAAAGTTATCTCCTTTAATTTTAATGAAATTTTTATTGCTTCTCCTCATCTATAAGACTCATTCCCTCCATAAGAAGTTTCATAAAGTGCCCAATAGCCTCTTTGTGTCTATCTCTTGGGGGAAGGGCTGAGGTGTATGTAAATCGCCCTTCACTCTCTGTTAATATTTTATAAAACGCCTCTTTTCCGCTCTCTTGTTTATACTGTGCTCCAACTATTTCGCCGTTGTGAAATGATATAGTGGCATTGCTATTTGGAAATCTAAACGAGATCATGCCTGTCTTTTGCCCCATATTTAGCATCTGTAATAGCTCTGTTATGTTTGTCTCAGAAATAGAGCCAGTAAGACCAGATTGTAGATATTCAGACTGTGCCATATCTGCCTTTTTAAGCCGATTAGAGAGCCTTTTGCTAAGAAGCCTTGCAAAATACATCTGAAGGGCAGGGTAGGTGCGAAGCATAGATATAAACTCTTTGCCATTAAGGTATAAAACTCTTGTGATCTCAACAACTTTTATGGTTGCATTTACAGGGTCTCCGCTGATTAGGCTCATCTCCCCAAACACATCTTCGCCGCCCATTGTATCTAAAAGTGTCCCTTGCTCATCAACAACCTCAACTTTGCCAGAGACAATTATAAATAGATTTTTTCCAGGCTCCCCCTTTTGAATCACAACCTCACCGCTTTGGTACTCTCTAAATTGGAGTCTCTCAACAATGCTCTTTATCTCACTATCATCTAAAGATTGAAACATAGCATAACCAGATAGCAGATTGGTCAACTGGTTCATATCTTTTTCTGGTTCTATTATCTTTTGCTTCTCTTCGTCAGCAGTAGAAGGAGAAGGGGGGGGTAGCTCACCGTTAAAATCCTCTGTATTTAAAGTGCCTCTGCTCTTTGCAAAAAGCTCTCGCATCTCTTTTAGCTCATTAGCTACAGATGCAATGCTTTTGGCAACTTGAGTTAAGAGCTGATTTGTCTGAAACATAAGCTGTGTGGTATCAGAAGAGTCTGAATTTGCTTTAATATTCTCAATTTTAGCAGACTCTTCTTTAACAATTTTAGCAGCTTTAGCTAAATCTTTATCCTTATCATCAAGTGCAGAGGTCTCAATTGCTGGCAGCTCAGGTGGCGGCGGAGGAGGAGGCAATTCGACAGCTCTCTTGTGCTGTGTCGAAGATTCAGCAGGCTGTGCCATCAAAGGGTCAGGTTCAATAATTTCAACTCTCTTTTTCACCCCTGTTTTAAGAGTTTTTGTAAAAAAACTTAAGCATTTTTCCCAAAATGTCTCCATAGTAAAGGTAACAACCCCCTCCCTCTCTTTTTTAATGAGGTTTTGGGCAATATTTTTTATGCTTTTTGATGCTGATGTGTTGGGATAGAGCATCAAAAAAGGTCTTTGCTTTGAGACAGCAGAGACCACGTTTGGGTCTCTTCCTATTACGCCAACAGGAATCAGCTTTAAACCTAAATATTTGGTTGTGGTTACAACAAATTTACCAAGTGCATTTTTAGCACTCTGAATGCCGGGCGATTGGTTGATAACAACCATTACAGAATTTTTAAATCCATTAAGTGTAAGGATTTTAAGGAGTGAGTAGGCATCTGTAAGAGATGTGGGATCAGGGGTGATGATAACCATAAGCTCTGATGATGCAAGGCAAAATGAGATAACATCTTTTGAGATTCCAGCAGCAGTGTCAATTATAAAGTAGTCATAGGCATCAAGTTGAGAAAACTGCTTGATTAATTTAACAATCTGTTCGGGAGTAAGGTTTGCCATCTCCTCAACCCCTGAACTTCCGGGTATTATATCTATCCCCTCATAATCCTCTATAATAATATCTTTGATGCTCTTTTGGTGAAGAATAACATCTTTAAGGTTGTATTCAGGGTAGATTTTGAGCAGAATATTGATGTTTGCAAGACCTAAATCAGCATCAAAAAGGCATGTAGTGTATCCAAGTTCAGCTAAATGCAGAGCAAGATTTGCACTCACATTTGTTTTACCAACTCCGCCCTTGCCGCTTGTTACTGTGATAACTCTTGTCATATATCACTCCATCTTACGTTTTTAAATTTTTCAAATCGCCCAAGCCTTGCAACTATTTAACATCTACCCTCCATTATGCTGCCAGCAGTGCTTATCTCAATGTAAGATGCACCATGTTTTATCCCAAAGTGTCCAGCAAGAACAGTAACTAAGGCATCTGGAGAGAACTGTTTGCTCTTTACAAGACCAGCAATTGATTTTCGTAAAAGCTCAAATGAGTTATTTTCAACATTAACGTAGTCAGCCTGAACTCCATAAGATAGGGCAAGCTCTCGCATAACTCGTTTGTCGTAAATTTGGGCATAGATCGGACTTTCACCTCTGTATGCAGCAATTGCCCGAATTGTATCCCCAGACATAGAATCAGCAATGATTGCCCTTGTGTTAAGCCTCATAGAGGCCTTTACAGCAGCTTTGGCAAGATAGGCAACAATCTTGTTTTGGTGCATGTATGGAACATCAAGAAAGGTCTCTCTTCCAGATTCAGCTTCAGCAGCAATCTTTGCCATCATCTTTACAGCCTCTAAAGGGTAAGCTCCGTTTGCAGTTTCACCAGATAGCATTAAGGCATCAGCAAAATCAAAGCAGGCATTAGCAACATCAGAGACCTCTGCTCTTGTGGGTCTTGGAGATTTGATCATTGAGTGGAGCATCTGCGTTGCAACTATTACAGGTTTTCGCCTCTCAATACAGTTTCTGATTATCTTTTTTTGGACTAATGGAATTTTTTCTGCTGGAATCTCAACCGCTAAATCGCCTCTTGCTATCATTATCCCATAGACATGATCTAAGATTTCATCAAGGTGTTCAACACCTTCACTATTCTCAATTTTGGCAATAATTTTTGCTCTGCTCTTTTTGCCATCAAGTATCTCTTGGACTGCAATAACATCATCTCTATTTCGCACAAATGAGTGGGCAATAAAATCAATATCATTATCTGCTGCAAACTCAATAAATCCCTTATCTTTTTGGCTTAAAGCTGGCAAAGTTACATGGACAGATGGAATATTTACGCTCTTTTTCCCATAAATTAAACCATCATTTTCAACCTTGCAGACCAAATACCGACTATTTTCAAGTTTCTTTGAGACAACACTCAATGCAACTGAGCCATCATCAATCAAAATAGAGCTACCAACAGGCACATCTTCTACAAATTTAGAGTATGAGACAACAAGATCAATAGGAGCATTATCAATATTTTTAATATCTTTTTGTGAACTCTTATCCCCTGACTCTTGTTGCTCTAACCCTTTGATATGAATGTAATCGCCATACTTAACATTAATTGGCGTATCCATTGGGCAGGTTCTAATTTCAGGACCCTTTGTGTCAACAAGAATCGCAATCTTTTCAGAGACTTTTCTGACATTTTCAATAACTTTAAGAGCCTCTTGGTGAGTCTGGTGAGCTGTATTGAGTCTGACAACATCCATTCCAGCTTCGTAAAGCTCTTTTAAAAACTCTGGCTCACAATTTTTATCAGATATTGTGGCAACTATCTTTGTCTTTTTTATCATCTCTTATCTCTCCATTTTTAGATTTATGCATATTCTGATTATCATCTCTTCAAGTATAATAAAAGGGTCTCCATCTGACGATGATTTAAATTTATAATCCATCTCACTTAGCTCAACCATGATTTTTGAAAGCTCATCTAAACTAAACTTATCTGCCCGTAAAAATGTCTGAAAAACAGGATAGCTGCTCTTAGGGTTAGAGGCAATTATCAGATCAGTTGCAGTTTTAGCTACTAAAGTACCTTTTTGACTATTTTTATTTAAAGAGCTTTTACCCTTTTTTTTGCCCTTGCTTGATTTAATTGGCTCTGGCTCAAAGTTATCTTCTGATTGAGTATCTTCATCTTGATCAATTTCTGGTTGCTCTTTATTTAGTATGTATCTTAAATCTTCGCTCCATTTAGTAAGAGTCTCTTCAAGCTCTTTGTCCACTTTAGTTACAAAGGGAATTGTGTTTGCTGTAAATTGCTGATAATTTTGATTGCCAGATCTCCAGCAACTATTCTCTCTATTTAATTGACCATCAATAAAAGTTTTTACAACAAAGATTTTACGCATCTGATTGACGATTGAGGAGAGTAGCTGTAACGGGTGAAATCCATTGTCACAAAGAGATTTGTAATAAAATAGCGATTGCTCTAAATTTTTCTGTGCAACTGCATTTGTAAGCTCGAAAATTGGGTCTTTTTTGCTTCGCCTAACAACTGATTGGACATCTTTTATGGTTATTTTATCCCTTGAGCCAATAAATGCCGAAAGCCTCTCAAGGTTATCTTTTAGGGTTGCTGGATCAAATCCTGTCATATCTATAAGAGCTTGAAACGCATCTCCATCTATACCCTTTCCTGTTCTATCCATAACATCTATCATGGTGAGCCTTAAAAGCTCTTTTTGCTCATCTTTATCTGCCTTGCCTGATCCTTGTGCTACTGTGCAGTCAATAGCCAACCCTAAAGTTTTGATAGTGTTAAAAAGATTTCTGCGTTTATCAGCACTTGAGGCTGTTATTACAAGGTAGTGATTTTGAGGAAAACCTTTTTCAAGCAAATTTTTAAGATTATCAAGATCGTGGCTAAAAAAAGCAGTTGCAGAAGAAGCTCCAGATGGACCAAAGAGCGGGACATCTTTTATGGCAACAACTTTTCTTGCTTCAAAAAAAGAGTAGGTAGATATTCGCTCAATTATTGACGGCATAAGAGCCTCCTCCCCCTCAATAAGCTCATAGCCAAGAGATTTAGGATCATTAGAAAGCAAAAAGGAGATCACAGCATCAAAGGCTTTTCTGCAAAGAAACTCATCTCCCCATATAAAAAATATGGGCGGAATAGCTGCATTAGGCTCTGATAGTGAATCTAAATAACCTTTTAAAAGATTGTGCTTAATTTCTCCCATTTTATCTAATTTTCCGTTATTTTTTTGTGTTTTTTATCTTTTTATCTTTTTTTGACTTGATTGGGCTTTGTTTTTAAATTTCACAAGATAGATAACCATAAAAAGTCCAACAATTGACAGAACTATTCCGATCCCTTGAGAGACAGATAGCGATGTTGTAATAAAATCTCCTCTTGGATCACCTCTGAAAGTCTCGATAAATGCCCGCATAGCTCCATAAAAAAAGATGTAAAACCAGAAAGTTACACCATCAGTCTGTTTGTTTCTATCAACAAAAATAAGAATAAAAACAAGGATAAAATTTGAGATAGCCTCATAAATTTGTGTAGGGTGAAGGCTAACATGTAAAGGGGCTAAAGAGTTAGGATCGCTAAATGTTACAGCCCAAGGAAGATCGCACATCTCACCATAACAGCACCCAGCAAAAAAGCAGCCAATACGACCAATTGCGTGTCCAAGTGCAATTGCAGGGGCAACTATGTCAGCAGTTTTGCCAAGCAAAAGCCCTTTTTTTTTAACAAACAAAAAAGCAGCTAAAAGAGCAGCTATAAATCCGCCATAAAAGACAAGCCCGCCATTCCATATTTTAAAAACAGAGATAGGATCAGATTCAAACTCATTAAAATTGACAATAACATACAAAATACGAGCACCAATAATTGATGATATTAAAATCAAAAAAAATAGATCGCTCATCTCATCTTTGCCAATTCCATTTTTTTTTGCCCTATGATTTGCAAAAGCTACTGCACCAAGAAATCCAAGAGCAACAAAAAGTCCGTAGGTGTAAAGGGTTAGGCTACCAAATTTAAATAGAACAGGATGCAAGTTATCTTTATCCTTAATGTTAAAGTTAGGTAAAAATTTTTACCAGTAACATTGTTTTTAAATTAAATAACATCTCCAATCAAAGATGCAATCTCAATTGAGATAATGTTCTCTAAATAGTAGAGCTGTAAAAGATTAAATCTTGCTTCAGCATAGAGAAGATTAAAATCGCCAAGTCGTGTTAAGGTCATTGTTCCAGTGAGATATAAGCCTCTTGCATCTTCATAATTGCCATGTGAAAGAGATACTGTATCTTCCTGGAGTGTAATCCTTTTATTTAGGCTTTCAACCTCTCTTTTTAGCTTATTTAAAGCTCCTGAGATTGCCTTTTCAGTCTTATTTAATGAGGCTTTACTGATCTTTTTTTGTGCCAGTGCAGATGCAACACCAGCATCAATAGTTCCGCCATCATAAAAGTTCCAATTTAGCTGCGCCCCAAGACTCCATGAAGCCTCGAAATCATCAGCTTTTTCTCCGCCATACTCTGTTCCAGCAACCAAAGATATTGCAGGTTTTGACTCATCTTTTGCAAGATTTAGGCTCTTTGTTGAAATATTTAGAGCCTGATTAGCCTTTTTTATGTCAAGCTGCTTTTTATCTTTATAGAGATTTTCAAGAGTTAGCAATTGTTCATTTAAATTTTGAGGACGTGTAAGAGCACCATCAGGCATCAGAAGTGTTTGAGGCTCTTGTGCACTCTCTCCAATTGCCAAATTAAAATCAACAAGTGCGGTGTGAAGATCACTCTCGCCAGAGCGAAGCGAGTCCTCTGCAACATGAAGTTGAAGTTTTGCCTCCCTAACATCAAGATTTGTAACCATTCCAGCCTCAAATAGATCCGTAGCATCGCTAAGTTCGTCTTCTCTTTGCTTTAACCGATCTTTTAGCACACCTATCCTTGCCTGATGGTAAAGAAACGCAAGAAAATCATTAGATACCTCTTTTGATAGCTCACGTCTCATTGATACCTCTTCAATCTGTGCAAGCCCCATTAAGCTCTCTTTTAGTGCTCTGCTCTGATTTATCTTATCGCCTGACCATAAAAGTTTGCTTGCAGTTAGTCCTGTTACCATCTGACGATCTGGAGTTGGCATAAATGGGCTATCATCAGCAGTTGTCCCGAGTTCATAATATTTTATTGATGTATCTACTCTTGGCTTTGTAAAGGCATCAACCTTGTTGGCTTCAGCATAAGAGTAGCTTTTCCTCTCTTGAATTAACCTTGCCTGATCAGATGTTGATAAGGCTTTATCAATAGCCTCTTTAAGAGTTATTGCATATACATAGTTAATTAAGCTAAAAAATAGTGTAACTATTAATATAGCGATTTTTATCTTATTTTTCATAATCTCTATCCTTAAACTCTTTTTTTTATATTTTATTGATACTATATTTTTTAGCCTATATCACAAAAAAAGCACATATATTCTATTTATAAATAGGATATATGTGCTTTTTAGTGCATTGTTAGACTATAAGTTTTTGCAAATAAAATATACTAATTACCCAATTTAATGATGAGTCGTAGTCTTTGGCTTGTGGGCTTCTCCATGTCCGCCATGATGACCATGACCGCCACCTTTTGCTGTGTCAATAATAGTTTTTACGATACAGAAGGTCATACCAAGACTTAGGATAATTATTGTGTACCACATTCCCCCAAAAAAGAGGTAGTGTCCAGCGTCCCATACCCATTCAAAACAAAATGGAAACATAAATATTCTCCCTTAATTTTTTATTTGGTATCGTAAAGCTCCTGCTCCTGTGGAAATACAGGCAGATAACGATAAGCCAATGAGATAAGAATAATACCATAAGCAACTGGAAGAATAGTAGTTGCAACCTCCTGCCAGCTTGGAATATATAATGCCCATGTATCAAAACTCATTACAGGTACTGCCATAACTTGAAGCACCATCACCCAGCGGTTAAGGCATAC
>JADFZO010000030.1:29939-34217 GCA_015232465.1 Desulfamplus sp. | reverse complement strand
CCCTGTTGATAAAGGTGGAACAGGTGAAAGCATAGGAACTATTCTTGGATTTAATACAGAAGATGATACAAAATATCTTTGGAAACAAGATAGACCTGAAGATATCGGCAAACCTGTAAGACTACGAGAACCTGTGGATTTGGGAAAACCAGTGGAGCGGGGAATCCTTAATACTCTCATTGATTTAGCAGGTTATCTGAAAAATAATGATGTTGATGGAATAGAGAGAACTATCGGCAGACTTGATTCAAGCTACAATCATATAACATCAGTTATGGCAGATACTGGTATGAAGTATAGCCGTCTTGAGACAAGAAAGGTGATCACCTCTGAGATGAATCTCAATCTAAATGAGAGGCGTGCCAGTATTGAAGATGCTGATATTGTTGAGGCAATTATGAATCTTAACTCTATTCAATCTGCTTATGAGGCTGCACTTGGCTCTACATCAAAAATAATGAAAACAAGCCTTATGGATTATATATAAAAAAAACAGTAAAGGATTTGCTAAATGCTTGTTTTAACTCGAAAAGTTGAGGAGCAGATTAAGATTGGTGATAATATTATTATCAAAGTTCTTGACATTGATGGTGGCAGCGTCAAAATAGGTATTGATGCACCAAGGGAGATTGTTATCCTACGGATGGAGATTCTTGAGCAGGTGCAACAAGAAAATATCGAATCTGCATCAAAAAACGTAGCAGATATTGCAGATGCAGTTGATATGATTAAAAAAAGATTCAACACCTAATCTAAAAGTTTAAAAAAGAAATGGCTGCTTTGAAATGCAGTTATAAATTTAACTATTTTAAAATCTTACAAAAGCAAGGAGGTAGAGTAAAAAAGGTGAAAATTCAAACAAGAAAATTTGGTGAAATTGATATTGATGAGAATCTTATTTTGACTATGCCAGAGGGGCTACCTGGCTTTCCTGGATTTGATCGTTTCATACTTATTGAAAAAGCTGAGACTACCCCTTTTTGCTGGTTTCAGTCAATTGAGCAGCCAAATCTGAACTTAGTCATAATGAGTCCATTTTTCTTTAAACCAGATTATGAACCAGAGCTTAAAACAATCATTGAGATTAGAAATTGGCATGGAGTTAAAAAAGAGGAACTGCAGGTTTATGTTGTTGTAAATATTTCTGGAGAGAATGAAAATAAGACAATTACAGCCAATTTGATGGGACCTATTGTTGTAAATCAAAAGACAAAAGAGGCTGTGCAGTTTGTATTTTCAAACTCTAACTATTCGCACCAACACGATGTGCTAAAATCGCTTGAAGAGCTTGTAAAATGTTCAGAAAAGCAAAAATGAGTATTTTAAATTTATCAATTAAATTTTTAAGGAGAAGACGGTATGAAGCACAATAGCTTACGTAATGTTACGATGTTTTTTGCCCTATTTATTCTTTTTGCTCCCTTTATTATTAGCCCTAATGCTCACTGTTTAGAAGATTACTCTTTGCAATATGAGGTTATCACTAACTCCTCAGAGGCTGAAGTGATAGTCAGACATGGAGATATAGACAATATGGGCTTTGGGTGGCCCGATGGTTTTGATCTATTTTCAGGAGAATCTACACCAGCACACTACTATCCGTGGACTGTGAATCAAGATGATGCTGTTGGAACTGATCGTATTATGGTTGTCTCAAGTAATGGGGTTGTTCCAATGCCTTGTGGGGCAGATGGTTACACATCAACTACAAGCAGACCTGATAACTCTCCTCAGACAATTCAGATTGCAATGCCCTCATTAAATAATCCAATAAAAAAGATACTTCTACAAATTTTTGTTGATGATTTTCAGGCTCCAGTCTGGTGCGGTAACTATGAGGTTCTTATTAACAATATTCGTGTTCCAGAGCTTGAGCAGATTATAAATAGCCTAAATCAGACAGGACCTATCGGCAAGCTTATCACATTCCAGTTTCCAGACTATATTTTAGCCTCTTTACAAAATAGCAGAGCAATCTCAATCTTAATTGATGATACAACAACTGGTGCTGGAGATGGTTTTGCATTTGATTTTTTCCGTCTTTTGATAAATCCAAAAGGTGAATATCAAAAGAGTGGTACTATCACAGGATCAGTTTATGATGCAAAAACAGGCAAAGCTATTTCCAATGCAAAGGTCTCTGTTAATGAGATGTTAGATACAACAACCGACTCAGATGGATACTTTGAGCTATCTGATGTTCCAGCAGGTATGGCTGGCATTACTGCTTCTGCAACTGGCTATGAATCTAAAACAGAGACTGTTGAGCTTGTTATGGACGATATAGCTTCAATAGATTTTTATCTTTTAGAAAAAGAGCAGAGTGATGTTTGCGATTTGACAGATTCTGACGGTGATGGTGTTATTGATACTTGGGATCACTGTCTTGATACCCCTGCAAACTCCTATGTTGATAGGTATGGTTGCCCAGCAAAAGTAGATGATAAGCCTCCTGTCTCTTCTGACTGCGAACTATCAACTCTAAGCCAAGATTTAATGCTTAATGTTCCAATAATTAAATATGATGTACCTCTATTAGATACAATCTATATATGGGCTGACTTAAAGTTTACCCCAACAAACGATAATAAAATCTTTTTTGAGCTTAAAGATTATGGCATTATAAACAACGATTAAAATTAAATTTTATTAAGGGGGGTGTAGCGTTTGGTTGCTATGCCCCTTTTATATTTTAAACCTTTACCTTTTTCTCACACCATTTACCTTACCATTTGGAAATTACTACAATTGAACTTACAAAATCATAAATTAAAACAGATAGCATTGTCAGAGCAGCAGAGGCAAGCAATAGAGCACTACGGCTCTCCAGCGTTGGTAGTTGCTGGTGCTGGCTCAGGAAAGACACGAACACTTACAGCAAAGATAGTTGATATTTTACTTAGAGATGCCTCTTCTGATTATGCATCAAAAAGGATTCTTGCCATCACATTTACAAACAAGGCAGCAGAGGAGATGAAGAGCCGTCTTTATGAGTTGACTGGAAAAGATCACAAGGAGTTTCCTTGGGTTAGAACTTACCACTCAGCTTGTCTTATGATACTAAAAAAACACTGCAAACTTGCAGGATACGAGCCTCCGATACAGGTATGCACCCCATATCATCAAAAGAAGATAGCTGAAGAGGTTCTTATCAACAACAACTTTGAAAAAAAACATGCCTCAAACCTCATCTCTGCAATATCATTGGCTAAAAATTCAGGAAACCCAGAAAAATATTTTGATGCACACCCTAAAATATCAGGAATACCAATCAAAATTTACCCATTTTTTAGGCAGTATGAAGATAGGTTGATGACGGCAAACATCGTTGATTTTGATAATATCTTGCTCAAAACCAGAGATATTTTAAGAGATAATCAAGAAATTAGAAAATATTACAGAGATTTTTTTACACACATTTTGGTTGATGAGTATCAAGATACAAATAATCTTCAAGAGGAGCTGACCACGTTGCTACTTGGTTTCCATGGCAACCTATTTTGTGTTGGGGACGATTGGCAGGCTGTTTATGGGTTTCGTGGCAGCAATGTTGACCATTTTCTTGAGTTTCAAGCACGGTATAAAGATGCAACAATATTTAGGTTGGAGCAAAATTACCGCTCTGCAAATGAGATTGTTCAGCTTGCAAATGGACTTATCGGCTTTAATAGCAACAAAATGGATAAAAAATGTTTCTCTAAAAAATATGGAGGAATGGTTGAGATTCACGATTTTGGCTCTGATTCTGATGAGGCTAAATGGATAACAGGCAGAATAAAGGCTTTAAGTCAAAATGGCAGTGGAGTTCCATTTGAAAAAATTGCTGTTGTTTATAGAACAAAATTTTGCTCTTTATTGTTTGAAAAAGAGTTTCGCATGTTTAAAATCCCCTATAAACTCATGGGTTCACAAGGTTTTTTTGAGCGGGCTGAGATTATGGATATTAACGCATATCTTTCTGCTGCTGTTTTTTCAAAAGATGATGTCTCATTTGCTCGAATTATAAACACACCTAAAAGGGGGATTGGTCCTGCTAAAGTAAAGGAGATAGGGGCACTTAGAGGTGATGGCGACTCTCTTCAAGATTGTGCAAGGCGAGCACTTAAAGAGAGGCTACTTAAACCTAAAATTTACAACAATCTATCTGATCTTATCTCAATTCTTGATGATATAAGAATCTTAAAGCCATCAGATGCAATTGAGACAGTTCTAAATAGAACTGGTTACTACGAATATTTAAGGCAACAGGTAAAAACAGATGATGAGTTTATATCTAAG
>JADFZO010000030.1:0-29841 GCA_015232465.1 Desulfamplus sp. | reverse complement strand
TGTAGCACTTTTGACTATCCACTCTGCTAAGGGGTTGGAGTTTGATACTGTTTTTGTGGTTGGGTGCGAGGAGCAGCTATTTCCGCACTGGAGATCAATTGATCTTGGAGATAAGGCTGTTGATGAGGAGCGACGGCTCATGTACGTTGCTATGACAAGGGCTGAAAAGAGGCTCTATCTATCTTATGCTGGGTATAGAAAAGGGCAGTATGCCTCAAAAAGCAGGTTTATTAATCAGATTGAGAGATGTTTGGGGTAATTTTTAGAAATCTAAATTTATTGTTTTTTTGCTAAAACTTAAATTAACTATGACAGATATTTTGCTTATTCAGCCACCTATTGAAGATTTTTATTTTACATATAAAAGAAGTATTCCTTATGGTCTCGTATCTATTGCTGCATCTCTTCTAAAAGCTCAATTTTCTGTTGAGATTGTAGATTGCCTTGCTGTTAAACGCTCAAAAGCTATCCCAATCCCACCTGAGATGGAGTATCTTCTTTCATACTACAAAGAGCCAGATATGTCGAGCTTCTCTCTTTTTAATGAGTTTAAACATTATGGTTACAGCTATGAGTATGCTGGTAAAATTGTAAAAGAGAAAAGAGCTTTTCTTGTTGGAATATCATCTCTTTTTACACCCTATTGGAGTTGTGCCCAAAAGATGGCTTGTGTTGTTAAAAAATTTTTTCCAGAGTGCAAAATTGTGATGGGAGGACACCACCCAACAGCACTGCCAGAAGAGGTTATGAAGTGCTCTCATGTTGATTTTATCCTAAGAGGTGAGGGGGAGATTTCCATGCCTATCTTGGCTCAAAGGCTAAAGCTTGGGGAAAGTATTACAGATGTTCCGGGTATTGTATTTAGAAAACAAAAAAGTGATTTAAAAGAGGCGATTGACCCTCAAAATTTGCACATTTCAGAGCCAGCATGGATTGAAGATTTTGATAAAATTTTACCCCCAGCTATGGAGCTTATTAACCACGATTTTTACAGCAGAGGGGGCAAAAAAGGAGCTGTTAATATTGGGAGTACGGTTGTTGTTGCAAGCAGAGGTTGTCCCATGCCATGCACCTACTGCTCTGTTGGGGCATCATCTTCTTATGGGCGATTTAGACAGCGAAAGGTTGATGATGTTATAAATGAGCTATCGCTTCAAATTGAGAAATACAACATTGGATTCATTGATTTTGAAGATGAGAACTTAACTTTAAATAAAAAGTGGTTTCTTGAGCTGATGGGTAAAATAGTTAGGCTATCTAAAGATCGCAACATTGAAATAAGGGCAATGAATGGGCTTTATCCACCATCACTTGATGAGGAGATGATAGTTGCCATGAAAGATGCTGGATTTAAGACATTAAACCTCTCTTTAGGTTCAACATCAGCTATTCAGCTTAGACGATTTAGAAGACCTGATGTAAGAGGTGCGTTTGAGCAAGTGCTCTATATTGCAGCTAAACATGGCTTGGAGTGTGTATCTTACCTAATTGCAGGAGCACCAGATCAGAGTCCTGAGGATTCTTTAAACGATTTACTCTTTTTATCTCAAAAGCAGACACTTGTAGGGCTTTCCATCTTTTATCCAGCACCGGGCAGTGTGGATTACGAAAAGTGTCGTCAAAATGCTCTGCTACCCCAACAGTTTAGCTTGATGCGATCATCAGCATTACCAATCAGCCATACAACAAGCCGTATTCAAGCTGTTACCTTGCTTCGGCTTGCACGGATAATCAACTTTATCAAATCTCTTACTGATTCAGGGCAACCTATTCCAGCCCCTGAAAAATATGAAGATATACCACTTTCAAGTAACTTATTGAGCGATAGAAGATCGGTTGGCGTTTGTCTGCTCAAATGGTTTTTGTATGATGGTGTGTTAAGGGGGGTCAAAAAAGATGGCACGCTATTTGAGCATAATGTTGATTTAGAGCTTTGCAGGGGGTTTATAAAAGGGCTTAAGTTATCAAATTAGCGGATGGATTTTACCCTCACCCCTAATAAGAAAAGGAGTGAGGGTAAAAAAAACTAATTTCAAAATGGTGAAAAATCTATTTTCCAGCCATCATTGCAGCAATGTCTGACTCAGCCTCTCCAATAAGTTTAATGTCAAAATTTTCCACAAGAACCTTAAGAACGCCAGCAGATACAAAACCAGGAAGTGTTGGTCCAAGTCTGATACCTTTTATCTGCAAGTGAAGCAGTGCAAGAAGAACAGCAACAGCCTTTTGCTCATACCAGCCAATATCAAATGAGAGCGGAAGATCGTTGATATGGGCAAGTCCAAAAGCATCGCGAAGTTTCATTGCAATAACAGCTAATGAGTAGCAGTCATTACACTGACCAGCATCAAGAACTCTTGGGATTCCACCAATATCGCCAAGATTGAGCTTGTTGTAACGATATTTTGCACAACCAGCAGTCAAAATTACTGTATCTTTTGGAAGTTTTTCAGCAACTTCTGTAAAATATGCACGACCTTTTTGTCTGCCATCGCAGCCTGCCATGACGATAAAGCGTTTAATTGCACCAGATTTTACAGCCTCAATAACCTTATCAGCAAGTGCAAGCACCTGATTATGTGCAAAACCTCCAACAATCTTTCCTGTCTCAATCTCCTGAGGAGATGCACATTTTTTCGCAACCTCGATTATTGCTGAAAAATCTTTTGCTTTTCCGGGTGCTCTGTCTGCAATGTGTGTCAATCCAGGATATGAGACAACACCAGTTGTAAAGATTCTGTTCTGATATGTGTTTTTGCTCTTTATCGGGATAATGCAGTTTGTGGTCATCAAAATTGCACCGTTAAAGGTCTCAAAGTCCTCGTTCTGTTTCCACCATGAACTGCCGTAGTTTCCTTTCAGGTGAGCATATTTCTTGAACGCAGGATAGTAGTTTGCAGGCAGCATTTCGCCATGTGTGTAGACATCAACGCCAGTTCCTTCTGTCTGTTTTAAAAGCTCGTCCATATCTTTTAAATCATGACCGCTGATAAGAATCCCCGGGTTTTTACCCACGCCGATATTGACCTCTGTGATCTCAGGATTGCCGTAAGCTGTAGTATTTGCCTGATCCAAAGCTGCCATTGTTGTTACAGAACACTCTCCAGCTTTAAGAACCCAGCCGACCATATCGTCAACAGAGAGATTTTCTGTGGTTGATGCAAGAGATTTGAGGATAAACTCATAAATCTCATCTTTTTCAACACCAAGTATTGCTGCATGGTCTGCATAAGCTGAGATACCTTTGAGTCCAATAATAAGGAGTTGACGTAAAGACCTTACATCCTCATTTTCTGTTGCAAGAACGCCAACTTTTTTTGCTTTTTCCTGATATGTTGCCTCATCATCTGAAAACCAGATTGCAGAGTCATCAAGATTTGTGGAGCAGCTACAAGAACATTTACCCTCAACTTTGCTCTTTAGACCTTTCTTGAACTCTTGAGCTTTTTTTATCCACTGGATAAGGTTTGCATCATTAAAATTTACGTTTGTAATTGTGGTAAAAAGCCCCTGCGTTACAAACTGACCAGCCTCTTTTATTACATCAACTCCAGCAGCTTTGCCTTTTGTTGCAAGAACAGCAATGCCTTTAAGGTTGAAAATTAGTAAATCTTGAAGATTTGCGGTTGAATCCTCTTTTCCACAAACGCCTTTAACTGTACAGCCTGTTCCTTTTGCTGTCTCCTGACATTGAAAACAAAACATGGTAAAGCCTCCTTAAAAAATTATATGGTTATTATTACAACTCAATGATTGTTCTTTTTTGCCGCCTTTTTGAGTGCAATATAGGCTATGTTGAAAAGAAAAACCTTGATTTAGATCAAGAAAATAAAAAAATCTGATTTTTCTTTATATTTGGTTTACATCAACAGCAACAGTTAATTGATGAGTCCCGCCGCCAAGTATGGTCCCCTTAACAGGAGTTACATCGCTATAATCTCTTCCCCATGCTAATGTGAGATGTTGATCAGATGGGATAACATTGTTGGTAGGATCAATATCGACCCAACCTATATTTGGAATGTAGATAGATAGCCACGCATGAGAGGCATCAGCCCCAATTAACTTGGGCTTGTCAGGGGGCGGGAGTGTGTGCAGATAGCCGCTAACATAACGGGCAGGCAGTCCAAGTGAACGCAAACAGGCAATCTCAATATGGGCAAAATCTTGGCAGACCCCACGTCTAATCTCAAAAGCTGTCTCAATAGGTGTGCTGGTTGCGGTGGCTGATGGATCGTATTGAAACTCTGTAAAAATCCTATTGGTCAGTAGCATAACTGCCTGAAGAATAGGTGTGCCCGGCAAAAAAATATCCAACGCCCATGAACCAAATCTTTGATCAACTGGAATCATTTGTGAGGCAAACAGAAACTGAAAAGCATCTAAATCATCATAGGTGATATGGTTCCATACGCTGTTTCGCACCTCTTCCCACGGGGGTGTAAGCTCTGGGATAAGCGGTATTAATGGTGTGATATTTACTTGGCTAACTGCTGATATTTCTAAAACTTTGTGTGGCGATTGAATTGTGGTAGTGGTAACACTATTGCCAAAATAGTCCAACCTGCTTGATATTGATGATGGAGATGGAAAAAGTTGTATTGAGCTTTGAATGCACTGCTGGCTTTGAGTATCTCTTGGAGTTAAAAAGAGTTCATTATGAGATAGAGATGTATCATCGCTATATTGGTATCTTGTGGTGTGCGAAATTTTATACTTCATTATCCTATCCTTTTTGTTTGTAAAGGCTACTCAAAAAAATTTCTAAGCTGCTTTTCTGTCTCAATTCTGCTCAGATAGTGCTGTGTTATCTGGTTTGCAAGTTGCTGAACCCCATTTTTTATAAGCTCAATAAGATTGTTGAGCTTAGGGATAGTTCCATCTCGATTAATTTCCATAAGCTCTTTTATATCAGTGAGGCGAAGGTGTGTTGTAAGATCAAGAGTTATCTTCTCCTCTTTAGTCCTAAATGGTCTTGGGGTGTTTCTTGGCAGAGTCTCTACATGATCAAAAAGAGATGCCATCTGAAAACCAACAGCCCTTGGATTTAGCTCATCTAACAGCAGCAGATCAACAACTGGCTCAATCTGAAATGTTGTTCTGTATCGAGTGTGATAGGTTATAGTACTATCTGCAACCTCAAGCAGAGCCTCAAGATCATGCCCCTTAGGTTTTCCATTTAAAGATAAAAGGGTTTGAAGCATGGTAAGCATATAATCAGCCCTCTCAATTCTGCGTCCCATCTCCATAAATCGCCACCCCATGCTACGAGTCATGCTCTCTACCATAAGCCCTGTAAATGCTGACATGGTAAGTATCAGCTCATTGATTAACTCTTGAGCATCACTTATCTGATTACGTTGGTGAGGTGCAAAGTTTGTAATATCATTCTCCATACGTCTGATTATCTGCCATGAATCGTTTGAGAGCCTATCTCTTACGCTTGTTGCTATTCTCTTTAAATTTTGAATAGCATTTTTTATGCTTCCAACATGCTCATCACTCAACATAGATTTAATTATCTCTGCCTCAAGAATACGCATACTGTATGGGGCATCAACTGGTTCAGATATGGCAGGGGGGATAATATCAATGTTTGCCATAATTCGCATAAGAAAGGGAAATTCTCCTATCATATCAAGACGGGTTTCGCTGTTAAGCCGATTTAAAACAGCCCTTATCACCCTTAGCATTCCCTCTGTCCGCTCCACATATCGACCTAACCATAGCATATTGTCTGCCACACGGCTTGAGAGATCACTGCTTCTGTGTATCTCAATAGATTCAGTAAATCTGTGCATCATGCTTTTATACTCAACAACCTCATTAGAAAAGCACCATGTATCTTTGCTTCCTTGCATCTCTTTAATATTAACTAAAAATGCCTCTGGAGTGTGAGATAAGAGTGTTAATGCCCCTGGCATTACAGATATTTTATCTTGAGGAGTTGGAAGTGGAAATGCAGATATTCCATTTATTGAAACATAGGCTCTGACTGTTGAGCTACTTGTAGCAGTTGAGAACATTCTGATAGTTGAACAGTGCAAATCCAACTTACCCCCGCTCCAGACAGGAAGAGTTGACGGGGCTATTGGATATTTGGCAACATAGTTGTAGGGGGTAGCTTGTATCTTGTTGATCAAAATATCGATCTCTTCGTGGGTTATTGCCCTTGTGTCAATAACTGGAACGTTGGGTGTAGCAAAAGCAGAAGAGATAACCATTGGATTTTGTTCTGTGTTATGAATCTCTGCTGTAACTTGTTTTAGAGCATCAATATTGCCTAACCACAATGTTTGGGTATCTTCAATCAACAAATTTTCATCTAAAAGCAGTCGGCAAAGTTTTGGCAAAAATGGAATAAGGGCTGGAGTCTCAAGAACTCCGCTTCCTAAGGGGTTGCACAGATCAACATTTTTTGCACGTATAGATTGAGTAAGGGCTGGAACACCTATTGCTGAGGCTGTGTTAAATATGAGAGGATCGCAAAACATATCATCAATACGCCTTAAAATCACATCAACTGGGTGCAATCCTCCAAGTGTTTTAATCAGCACGGAATCATTTCTGACAGTTAAATCACTGCTTTCAACCAAAGTAATTCCAAGATAACGTGATAAAAAGACATGCTCAAAGTAGGTTGGGCTGCTGGGACCTGAAGAGAGCATAACAATCTTTGGTTCACGCTTTGCAAGCCTGGATAACTCCATGAGCGAATGGGTAAAAGTTTTGAAAAACGGGGCAAGCCTTAAAACTTTGCCTGAATGGAACATTCGGGGCAAAATTCTTGATAAGATTATTCTGTTCTCTAAGGCATATCCAGCACCAGATGGAGATTGTGTACGATCAGAAATTACCCTCCACTCTCCGTCAGAAGAGCGGCACATATCTGTTGAGTGCAGATGGAGTTTAAGAGAGGTTTCACTGTAAAGGTTATGACATTGACGCAAAAAACGTGGATTTGCAAATATAAACTCTGGTGGCAGATAGTTATTACGAATTAAATTTTGGGCACCATAAATATCTGTGTATATGGCACTAAGCAGCCGAGTTCTTTGAGCTACCCCCTTTTCAAGATAACTCCAAGTTTTAGCAGTAATAGGAAAAGGGATAGGATCAAGCTGCCAAGGTCGCTCTTCACCTTTTTTATCGCTAAAGATGTTATATGCAACACCATGCTCGTGCATAATCTGCACAGCCTTTTTCCATCGTCTATCAAGCTCTTTGCTGCCAATATTGTTAAGATAGCTTATAAGAGTCTGCCAATGTTCAGAAGAGGGGTCTTTAGCGTCAGGTGTGAAATTTATAAAAGGTGTAATACCATCTTCCATTTTTAATCCATTTTGTTTTGATGCTTGATTTTGCCAATTTGCCTAAGGGCTATTTTTACCTTTTGCGTAAATCTAATGTATGTGGAAAATCTCTATTTATTTTAACTTCTGGAATATGCCCCATATATCCAGGAGTGTGTCCAATGCTAAAAAAACGTGAGACTCTTCTGCCCTCTGCCTCATAAGAGTTGACAGGAAATATCTCATAGCTTCTTCCACCTGGGTGTGCAACATGATATGTGCACCCCCCAATTGAACGATTACTCCATCTATCTACAATATCAAAAATAAGAGGAGCGTGCACCCCAATTGTGGGGTGCAGACATGATGGAGGCTGCCACGCACGATAACGAACTCCAGCCACAAATTCACCCTTAACACCAGTTGGCTGCATTGGCAATGGGCGATTGTTGCACATAATCAGATGACGTGAATCAGTCATATTTTTAACCAGAACCTGCATTCTCTCCAAAGATGAGTCAACATATCGGGCTGTTCCTCCGCCTCCTGGCTCTTCTCCTAAAACATGCCACGGCTCAATTGCGACACGAAGCTCCATCTCAATTCCAGCGTGGACAACTTTTCCTACAAACGGAAATCTAAATTCAAAGTGAGGGTGAAAATATTGGGGTTTCATTGGATAGTTATCAAGGCTCAACTCCTCAAGCACATCACAAAAATCTTGCCAAACATAATAGGGGAGCATAAATCGATCATGCAGAGATGTTCCCCAATGTATGAGCTTTTCACTGCAAGGCTTTTTCCAAAATTTGACCATAAAGATACGCAAAAGAAGCTGCTGGGCAAGACTCATAAAGGCATGGGGAGGCATCTCAAATGAACGAAACTCAACAAGCCCAAGCCGTCCAGTGGCACTGTCTGGCGAATAGAGCTTGTCAATGCAAAACTCTGCTCTGTGGGTATTGCCTGTAAGATCAGTGAGCAGATGGCGAAAAAGCCTGTCAACTAACCACGGCTGACACATAAATTGATTTGCGTCATAATTTTGAGATTGTAGTTGAGATCGATAATACTCAATCTGTCCATCAAGCTCACCAAATGCAATCTCAAGCTCATTTAATGTATCATGCCTTGCCTCATCAATTCTGGGGGCTTGACTTGTGGGTCCCACAAAAAGCCCAGAAAAAAGAAAGGATAAAGATGGGTGGTTATTCCAGTATGTAAGAAAACTTCTAAGCAGATCAGGACGCTTAAGCCATGGGCTTTGTGCAGGAGTTGGACCACCCATGATAATATGGTTACCCCCTCCAGTGCCGCTGTGGCGACCATCAAGCATAAATTTCTCTGTGCCAAGATATGCAAATCTCGCCTCTTCATAGAGTTCTGTTGTTGTTTTGACCATCTCCTGCCATGTATTTGCAGGGTGAATATTTACCTCTATAACCCCGGGATCAGGAGTTATGCTAAATCGGTTGATTCTGTGATCAAATGGCGGAGTATAACCCTCAATAATTACAGGTAAATTGGTGATTGATGCAGCACGTTCAATCTCTGCAATAAGCTCAAAATAGTCTGATGCTCTCTCCATTGGCGGCATAAAGATATAGAGCCTTCCATCTCGAGGCTGTATGCACAATGCAGTTCTAATAACCCATGCTGCTGATTCCCCAACTGCTGGGTATTGTGCCGAGTCTTTGTGGGTTGATCGCTCTGGATTTGTAAAAGGCTGTGGCTGCTGAATCACATCTTCACGAATTTGCTCTTCTGGCAGACCATCAATGTATAATTGGCTCTTTTTAAGAGCCTCTTTTTTACCAATTGAATCAGACTTGATAACCATTGGGTCATCTTCTACAACATGAGGATAATCGCTCTCCATAACCCAAGGAAGAGAATCTAAAGGCAGACGCAGACCCATTGGAGAGTCGCCAGGAACTAAAAAGAGATTTTGGCTTCTCAAGTGCCAAGGTCCGCTCTTCCAAGAGCCTTTTTGCAAAGGCAGAACATAACCAGTAACCTCTCCTATCCCCTTTTCAAACACCATCGCCATTCTTGCACGATCCTCTGGATTTTTAAGTTTAGAGTCAGTTGGCATAACATTTACTGGCAGACGCTGCTCTTTCCATAACCAGTGAAAAATATCTTCATAAGCTGGTATGATATATTTTGAGTTTACCCCAAGCAGCCCTGTTAATGTGGTCATAAGTTTTAAAGCCTCTTTAGCTCCAAACCCATAATATTTATCTTCATGAGCAAGCAAACTATCATCTCTCCATAGCGGGATACCATCTTTACGCCAAAAACAGCTCAATGCCCAACGTGGAAGAGACTCACCAGGATACCATTTTCCCTGACCAAAATGGAGCAAGCTGCCCTTTGTCCATCTTGAACGTAAACGCTTTAGCAGATCAACAGACATTATCTTTTTATTAGGACCAACTGCTGCTGTGTTCCATTCAGCACCCTCCATATCTTTTATTGAGACAAAGGTTGGCTCTCCCCCCATTGTTAGGTTGATATTCTCCTTTAATATCTCATCATCAACCTTATATCCAAGCTCCTCAATTTCACTCCATATCTCATGGGGATATGGTTTTGTAGAGCGAGGGTCTTCATGGATTCTGGTTACACGCATTGTGTGGTTAAAATCAACCTCACACTTTTCTAACAGCCCAGTTACAGGAGCAGCACTTCTTGGATCAGGGGTGCAGGCTAAAGGGATATGCCCCTCGCCAGCTAAAAGCCCAGATGTGGGATCAAGACCTATCCAGCCAGCACCAGGAAGATAAACCTCTGTCCACGCATGAAGATCCGTAAAATCATTTTCAGGACCTGATGGTCCATCAAGAGATTTAACATCAGGTGCAAGCTGAATAAGGTAGCCAGATACAAAACGGGCAGCAAGTCCCATGTGTCTTAAAATTTGAACCAAAAGCCAAGCTGAATCTCGACACGAGCCGCTAAGTTTGGTTAAAGTCTCCTCACTTGTCTGAACATTTGGCTCCATTCGGATATTATACTTTATTGTCTTTTCTAACCCCTGATTTAGCTTAACAAGAAAATCATTAGTGTTCATCTCTTTACGGTCAATTGATGCTAAATACTCTTTAAGGAGCTTGCCTGGGGCTTCTACTTCAAGAAATGGCTTTAAATCTTTTGCCAATTCAGCAGGATATGTAAAAGGGCATTTTTCTGAGTATGGTTCAAGAAAAAAGTCAAAAGGGTTGATAATTATCATCTCAGCCACAAGATCAACCACAATGGAAAAATGGTCTGTCTTTTCAGAAAAATTTAGGCGGGCAAGGTAGTTGCTAAAAGGGTCTTGCTGCCAGTTTATAAAATGCTCATCTGGCTTGATAGTTTGCGAATAGCTAAGAATCGGTGTTCGGCAGTGCGGTGCTGGTCTAAGGCGGATAATCTGGGAGCCTAATTGGATTTTGCGGTCATAGATGTAATCAGTTTTATGGTATAATGCCACTTGAATAGACATAGATAATTTTCTCCAAAATTTTTTTAATTCATTTCTAAAATTATTACGATCTGTTTGACAAAAATATTTAAAAATATAAAAGAAGACTAATAAAAGCAATGTTATTTGTTAAGTTAAAATTTAAAATTCAATTAAAGTTAAGGGGTTTTTAAATGTATAAGGGAAAAATGGTATGTATCGTTGTCCCATGCCACAACGAAGAGACCCAGATAGCAAATGTAATAAAAACAATGCCTGAATATGTAGATAAAATAGTTGTTGTTGATGATAAGAGTAGCGATAAAACTATTGAGGTTATAAAAGGGTGTCAAAAGGGAAACCCTAAAGTTGAGCTTATTGCGTTACAAGTTAATCAAGGGGTTGGTGGTGCTATTGCTGCTGGTTATAAATGGGCACGAGATAACGATTTTGATATAGCAGTAGTAATGGCAGGTGATGGTCAGATGAACCCTGATGATCTTCCATTGCTTTTGAATCCTGTGGCTGAAGATAGAGCAGATTACTCTAAAGGAAACAGGCTTTTTACAGGCGAAGCATTTAAAAAAATTCCTAAGATACGCTATTTTGGTAATGGCATGCTCTCACTGCTCACTAAAATTGCCTCTGGATACTGGCACATTGCTGATTCTCAATCTGGGTACACAGTGATAAACAAAAAAGCACTGCACACAATTGATTGGGATAAGATGTATAAACGGTATGGTCAGCCAAATGATATTCTTGTTCGTCTTAATGTGGAAAATTTTAGGGTTGTAGATATTCCAGTAGAGCCTGTTTATAATGTTGGAGAGAGATCTGGTATCAAAATTCATAAGGTGGTTTTCACAATTGGCTGGCTTCTTATAAAGCTGTTTTTTTGGCGAATGAAAGAAAAATATATAATACGAGATTTCCACCCACTTGTATTTTTTTACGCAATTGGATTTTTCTTTGGTGTTGCTACACTATTTTTATTTTGGAGAGTCTTTGTAGTGTGGTATTTTGCAGGAAACATTCCATCAGTCAATGTGCTTGCAGCGATGTTCTCATTTATGAGTGCAAGCCAATTCACCCTTTTTGCCTTTTGGTTTGATATGGAGGCAAACAAGCATCTTAAAGAGACATTACAAACAAAATAGATTTAAGAGTATTAAAAGAGAAAATGACTTCACAAAGACAAAACACCTTAGACAACAGATTAGATAACAGATTAGATAACAGAGTTATAAACTACCTTCGTATTTCAGTTACAGACAGATGCAACCTTGCATGTCGTTACTGTGTCCCAAAGGGGATTTTACCATCACTATCGCATGATAAGATTGCACGATATGAAGAGATACACAAAATTGTGATGTGTGCATCTCAAATCGGAATCAGTAAATTGCGGATTACAGGTGGCGAGCCTCTTATGCGTAAAGGGGTGCTCCCTTTTATTGAATCTTTATCGCATATTCAAGGAATTAATGAGATTTCCATCACCACAAACGGAGTCCTCCTTGAGTCTAATATAGATAAAATAGTAGAATCTGGCATAAATCGGGTAAACATAAGTTTAGATACCCTAAAACCAGAGAGATTTAAATTTATATCAGGCAAAGACCATTTTAAAACTGTATGGCGTGGAATTATGGCAGCCCTTGATAGAGGGTTATCTCCAATTAAACTAAATGCAGTCATACTACGAGGGATAAATGATGATGAAATTGAGGCTCTTGCAAGTCTCTCTTTGACCTATCCATTTCATGTGAGATTTATTGAGTATATGCCGATGGGTAACTCAGATGTTGATATTTCACAGCAGGTTTTAATACCAGAGATAAAAGATAGGATTGAACAATCAATTGGGGAGCTTCAGCCTGTAACTAATAAAAGTTTTGAATCTATTAACACTATCCAACAAAATGAGGCTGGTCCAGCAAGGCGATATAAAATAGCTGGTGCATTAGGGGAGATTGGATTTATATCCCCAGTTAGCTCCCATTTTTGCAATCAGTGCAACCGTTTAAGGCTCACATCAACAGGCAAACTACGCCCATGCCTTCTTAATAATCGCGAGATTGATCTTTTAACTCCTATGCGTCAAGGTGCATCTGACGATGATATAAAAGAGATATTTATCTTAGCAGTTAGAAGCAAACCAGCCTCCCACCAACTAAATTCCCCAAATATTGTGGATACCCAGATGTCAACCATTGGTGGGTAAATATAAACGAGCCTTGACAGATATAAATAATCCTGTTAGCAAAAAGGCTATAAAAAATAGCCAGCAATCAAAGAAGATGCTTATGCCTGTTGGCTATTTTTTTATTTATTTATAATCATAAATTTTAGTATCTATTTAATTCATTATTTAATCAAGGGAGGCAATTTATGAAGGTGTTACGTTATAAGTTTGTTGCTGTTTTGTGCGTGTTTATGGTTGCTGGATTTATAAGTTTTAATCAACCAGTAAATGCTGAAGATTTGCCAAGTTTAAATATTAAGGTTGCTCAGGCAATGATGCCAAAGACAAGCCTTACACATGAGTTGATTGAGGAGTTTGCAGCCAATGTTACTAAACGCACTGAGGGAAAGGTAACTTTTAAGGTGTTTGGACCCGAGATTGGCGATTGGACAGAGCTTGAGCGTATGACTAAGCAGGGTGCTGTTGACATGCAGTTCAATGCGTTTGATACAGGTCTTGATGCTCGCTGGAACTTTTTTACCCTTCCATTTATGGTATCAAATTGGGATCAGGTGCGAAAAGTCTTTAGTAAAGGTGGAGTTGTTACTGAGCTTGGCGAAAAATGGGCACAAGAAAAAGAGCTTTACTATTTAGGACCATGGCTAAACAACTTAGCAAGTCTTGGAATGCAAAAAAAAGTGGTAACAAACTCTAATGATGCCAAAGGTGTGAAGATACGAGTTCCTCCAATTGATACCTATAAATGTTTTGTAGAGAAGATGGGCTTCTCTCCAGTAACCATTCCATGGGCTGAAGCTCCAACTGCGGTTGCTACTGGTTTAGTTGATGGCTGGGTTGGAAGTGGTGCTGTTTATATGTATGATCTGTTCCGCGATGTGGCTAAAGTTATGATAGTAACCTACGACAGCCCTGAGACTTGGCACGTTACATACAACCTTAAAAAGTGGAATAAGCTGCCTGAGCCTTACCGTAAAGTTATAAGCGAAGAGGTTGATAAGGTTATTGAAAAGCATCTTTTGCTTGTAGAAAAAGAGGAGATGGATAATCAGGCAAAACTTATCAGTGCTGGCTGGACTGTAAAGGTTCCATCTGATGAAGAGCTTATTGCTTGGAAAGAGAAATGTCTTGAGTGTTGGAAAAAGTATGAAGATGTTGTTGGAAAAGAGAATCTTGATAAATTAAGAGAAGAGGTTAAAAAATAGCCTGTATCTTTTTATGCTGTTTGCATCTGTATGTAGGGGTGCAGCGTGCTGCACCCTAATATTAATATTACTTGCTACACCCCTCCTACTTGATACAAACTTTTGCAAAAATATATCCCCCTACAAACAAGGCAAAAAAATGAACTCAGAATCAACCTTACAAAAAATTGGACGTATAACAGCAAAGTTTCAGAAGATTTTTCTCTTCTATCTTTTTATGGTTCTTATGCTTGCTATGATGTTAGAGCTGCTGATTCGTTTTTTCTTAAAACAGTCTATTTTTGGACTATCTGACTTTATCGGCTTTACGTCAGTATGGCTCTATGCAATTGGTGCAGCTTTGGCATCGCACGAAAGATCGCACATAAAGGCTGAATTTATAAATGTCTTTGTTAAATCTAATAAAATCAGGAATTTATCACGATTTATTAGTGCTGCTGTATCTGTTGTTATGTCTGCTGTATTTACAAAATGGAGCTGGGATTTATGCGTTTATAGCGTCTCAATTGGCGAGGTAACTCAAGCATATCCTGTTCCTAAGGTTATTTTTCAATCATCTTTTTTCTTTGGCGGAATATTGATGGTTATCTACTTTTTTATAGAGGCTGTTGACTGTTTTTTTGATTTTAAAAATAATCGAACATTTGTTGATACAAATATTGAAGCATAGTCAATAAAGGGATAAAAATGGAATTTACACTTATTGGTTTTTTAGTCTGCCTTGTCCTAATAATTATGGGTGTGCCGATTGCTATGGCTTTTGGTATTTTAACTATAATGCTGCTCTCATTTTTCGGGCAAGATGCTGCCTATCTTGTTGAAGTAACCTACAAAAAAGTTGACTCTGTAATTCTGTTTGCAGTACCTCTTTTTATACTGTTTGGCACTATGCTTGATGCAACTGGGTTGGCTAAAAGGCTTATCGATTTTATCAACTTAATTTTAGGACGTTTTAGAAGCGGACTTGGTGCAGTTACAGTAGTAACTACTGCCCTATTTAGCTCAATATCTGGCACAGATTCTGCTGCTATTGCCTGCATAGGGACAGTTATGATCCCACGATTGGTTGAAAAAGGTTACACTCGCGGTCATGCAACTGCTCTTGTTGCCTGCTCTGGAATATTGGGTCAGCTTGTGCCTCCAAGTGTGCCTATGATCTTTTATGCAATCATAACTGGAAACTCTATTTTAGGTGTCTGGTTCTCAACCCTTGGTCCTGCTATTGTTATTGTTATTATCTATTGCCTTATTAATGCTGTGGCTGTAAGAAAAATGCCGATTGTATTTGAAAAGCGTGCTGAAAATCTAAAAGAGCAGATAGTTAATATAGCTCTTGCTGGTAAAAGTTGCCTTCCTGTTTTGATACTACCTATTTTTATCTTTGGCTCTTTATATTCTGGATTGATAACACCAACAGAAGTTGCCTTGATTGGTGTTTTTTATGTTTTGATACTTGGATTGCTCTACAGAGTTTTAAGTTGGGAAGATATAAAAGGGGCTGCTGTCAGCACCGCAGTTATAAGTGGTGCAGTAACATTGATGTTCTATTTTACTGAGACCACAAGCAAAATACTTATTTTAGAAGGGGTTACTGATGAACTTGCAAGTTGGGTTGTGAACAACTCGCCAAATCAGGTTGTAACTCTTCTTTTGCTTAATGTAATTTTACTACTGCTTGGAATGATGATGAACGATTTGAGCGGTACTGTAATATCTGCTGGTCTTTTGTGGCCCATTGCATCTGCTGCTGGTGTTGATCCATACCATTTTGCTGCAATAACTGGCGTAAATCTTGGACTTGGAACTGTAACTCCCCCAACTGCTCCAATGCTTTTTCTTGCTGGAAGAATTGGCAAATGTTCTGCTGAAGAGTATATTAAGCCAGCATTAATACTTATGTGGTCTGGTATGTTGCCTGTTCTTCTATTGACAACCTATTTTCCAAACTTGTGTCTTTTTATCCCAAGGGCATTGGGATTTATAAAGTAAGCAGTTCGTTCTTTAATCTTTAACAAACATATTAAAAACTTTTAACTTTAATAAGGATTTTACAAAAAATGGCGGAAAAATTTGATGCTATTGTTATAGGTGCTGGCATTATTGGTGCTTGCACAGGGTTTGAGTTAGCTAAAAGAGGCTATAAAGTTCTAAATGTTGATAAGCTGCCAGAGGCGGGTCATGGTTCAACTTCTGGTTCATGTGCAATTATAAGGCTTCACTACTCAACCCCTGATGGTGTGGCAATGGCAAGAGAGGGCTATTACTACTGGATAGATTGGCCCAAATATCTTGGTGCAGTAGATGAGAGTGGTTTGGTTAAATATATCAATACTGGCTGTCTTGTCATCAAAACAGAAAAGAACCACTACCTTAAAAATGTAATGACTTCTCTTGATGAGCTAAATGTTCCATATAAAGATTACTCTCCAACAGAGCTTCAAGAGTTTTTGTCAATTCTTGATGTTAAAGGATTTGGTCCTCCTGTTGCATCTAACAATGAGAGATTTGGCACACCCACAAAAGAGAGCATTGCTGGTGCTATTTATGTCCCTGAATCTGGATTAATATCTGACCCAAAACAGTCAACCCACAATGTTCAGAGGGCAGCAGAGGCAATTGGTGGAAAGTTTATGTTTAAAGCTGAAGTTGCAGAGATTCGTAAAAAAGATAATCAAGTTGTTGGCATAACCTTGAAAAATGGAGATGAGATTGATGCCCCAATTGTTATTAATGTGGCTGGACCCCACTCATTTATCATAAATCGTATGGCTGGCGTGGAGGGTGATATGAACATAAAGACTCGTCCATTACGTCAAGAGGTGTGCCATGTTTCTGCTCCTGAAGGTTTTGATTACAACAATCTTGGAACAATAATTTCAGATGGAGATGTAGGCTGCTACTCAAGACCAGAGGTTGGCAACAACATTCTTATTGGCTCAGAAGACCCAGAGTGCGACACTATGGAGTATATTGATGATCCAGACAACTACAACACAAACTTTACAGAGCAGTGGACAACTCAAGTTCTGCGTGAGGCACAAAGAATAAAAGGGCTTAAAATACCAAGACAGCCAAGCGGTCTTGTTGATCTTTATGACTGCTCTGATGATTGGATTCCAATTTATGATAAATCCTCTCTTAATGGATTTTACATGGCTGTTGGCACATCTGGAAATCAGTTTAAAAATGCACCTGTTGTTGGTGCTTTGATGGCTGAACTTATAAAAGCTGTGGAGTCAGGTCATGATCACGATAAAGAGCCTGTTCAATTTGCAATGAAATATACCAAACGAAATTGTAACATAGGCTTTTACTCAAGACTTAGAAAGATAAACCCAAACTCAAGTTTTTCAGTTATTGGATAAAATGAGACTTGCCATATTCTCAGACATACACTCAAATTTAGAGGCTTTGCAGGCATTTATTGACCACTCTTTTAAAAAAAAGGTTAATCTCTACGTTTGTCTTGGTGATGTTGTGGGATATGGTGCAAATCCAAATAGTTGTATTAATACCCTGCAATCTTTGCAGGGTAGCCACTTTATTGTTGGTAACCATGATAATGCGGCTACTGGTGCTAATCACAATATGGTAAAAGATGCTGCTGCTGCAATTTTATGGACAAAAGAGAGACTGACCCAAAACAGCCTCGATTTTTTAAAAAATATGCGAGAAAAGATAGAGTTAAGCAACAGCCTTTTTTGTCATGCCAACCCATGTGGAACATCAGATTGGTATTATATTGGTGAAAAATCATTCATCTCTCGAACCTTTTACCTGACTAAAGTGAAAACTCTTTTTGCAGGACACACACATGTAGCATCAGTTATTACACGTAAAAATTTTTTATGTTTTTATATTAGAAAGCCAGAAGATGGGGCTGTTATTCCAGCAGCAAGCCTTAATCGTCAGATATTTAACTGCGGAAGTATTGGTCAGCCAAGAGATGGTGATCCAAGGGCATCATACATTATTTATGACACAGATAAAAATGTTGTTGAGTTTTATAGGGTTACCTACAACTACGATTTAGCTGCAAAAAAGATTTTAGATGCTGGTCTGCCTAAATCTTTAGCTTTGAGGCTTGCAAAAGGCTCTTAACTCTTGCCTATTTTTTCTACCCATTTTTTAAAGATAAATTCCACTGCCAAAATCAGGGCATCTTTTTAAAAGAGCCTCTTGCAGCTCAGAGCCGTTTTGGTAGCGATTTTTTGGTATCTTTTCTAAGCATCTCATAATAATTTTTTCAAGCTCTATGGGCATGTCAGCTCTAATTTTAGATGGCAAGATTGCAACCATATCGGTCTCAATATCCATAGGATAACAGCTATTATCTTGATAAAATGGCAGGCGATTAACAGCAAAAAGATACAAAATAACTCCCAATGCCCAAACATCACTTGCAAGAGATGCCTTACCATCAAGCTGCTCTGGTGCCATAAAGTTGAGCGTCCCTTCAGGGGAACCGCACACATCTATCCAGCCAACCTCTTTTGCACTGCCAAAATCAAGTAGCTTTAATCTGCCATCAGCCATTATCATTATGTTGTCTGGCTTTATATCTCGGTGGATAATTTTATGGTCATGAGAATATGCAATAACAGATATAAGCTGCAAGGCAATTTGCTCTTTTTCTTTACAAGATGGGTTTGACGATAGAGCTTCCCACAACGTAACACCCTCTACATACTCCTGAATCAGTATAAATTTATCCTCATCTTTAACAACCTCAATAAGCTCAACAATATTGGGGTGAAAAATTAGCCGTTTAAGAACAGCGGCGGATCGCAAAGAGTTGATATTTGTCTGTGAAGAGTTAGGAATTTTGGCAACAGCTACCCCCTCTTTTCCAATCTCCTCAACAAGCCAGATAGTACCATCTGAGCCAGCTGCTATTTTACTAACCAGCCTCCATTTATTAAATATGGGTCGCTCCAATCTTCTTGCCAACTGATACTTAGGGGTAAAAAATCTTAGACCCTCTTGGACAAATCCAACAATCAGCCTCCAGACATCTTTATCCTGCTGATAGCTCTTCTCCTCCTGCTTGTTAGCTTTATCTGATATTTTACCACTCTTTGACTGCAAAATTGCCTGACCGCACTCAAGCAGAACATAAAATCGCATTGCAAAGCTATCTTCATCAATTGGCATAACAATATAGTCATCAGCTCCAGCCCTGATATAGCTCTCTAAATCTGTCAACTGATTGACAGATAACAGCACAAGAATCGGGATAGGTTCAGTGAGCATACTCTTTATAAAGGCAATAGCCTCAGTGCTCTTATTGGTTGCTTGATCAACATGGATAATAACAAGGGAGATATTTTGAGAATCAAAAAGGCTACCACAACCTTTATTGCTTATCGCTTTTACAGATTTAGCCTTGATCTCAAAAGGGGTAATAAGCCTTTTGACAAGCTCCTCTTCTGACTCTTTTAGATCAACCATTAGTAAGGTCTCAGCCATTATTTCACCTCCCATAGACTTTTCATATTCTCATTGCCAACTTTAATTTATCAATATAGACTTAATACTATTTAGGACAACAAAAATTTAATTAATACTTAATTTTAAAGAGGTTATCAATGACAGTAAAACGAAATGTCTATTTAAATATGAGAAGCATTGAAGATGCTAAAAAAATTCTATTTGATAATTTTTTGGGCTTGACATGCAAAACAGAAGAGCTAAACAGCGTAGATGCTTTAGGGCGGATTCTTGCAAAACCAGCAATAGCTCTACTATCTTCACCTAACTTTCACGCTGCTGCAATGGACGGCATTGCAGTTGATGCCAAAAAAACCTTTGGAGCAAGCGATGATGTGCCAAAATCGCTTATTATCGGCAAAGATGCCTTCTGGATCAATACAGGTCATGTTATGCCAGAGGGTACCAATGCTGTTATCATGGTTGAACATCTAAATATTGTTGATTCTGCTGTTGAGCCTTCTGACAAGGCTAAAGAGAGCCAGCAAATAGTTGAGATTCAGTCTCCAACTGTACCTTGGCAAAATGTCAGAAAAATGGGCGAAGATATTGTTGCAACTGAGCTTCTTTTCCCAAGGGGTGAGAAGATTACACCATACTCAATTGGTGCTCTTATATCTGGCGGAGTCTTTAGAGTTACGGTACAAAAAAAGCCCAAAGTGCTTATTATCCCTACTGGCTCAGAGCTAAAATCTTGGCAGGAGGCTCAAAAGAGCGGACTTAACAAAGGTGATGTTATTGACTCTAACTCTCAAGTTCTTGGTGCTCTATCTGTTGAGTATGGGGCAGAATTTGATCTTTATGATATTATTAAAGATGATTTAGACACTATTACAGAGGCAGTAAGGGGGGCATCTTTAGAGTATGATATGATCTTTATTATTGGAGGCTCATCTGCTGGTTCTAAAGATTTTTCAAAGCCTGTTATCTCAGCACTTGGGGAGGTTTTTGTTCATGGTGTAACCATGATGCCCGGAAAACCGCTTCTTTTTGGTAAAATCAACTCTATCCCAGTTTTTGGAATTCCGGGTTATCCTGTATCTGCTATTGTTGCATTTGAGCAGTTTGCAGCTCCACTTTTATTAAAGATGCAAGGAGTTGATCCAGACTATAAGCAGCGGGAGGTTGCAGAGGTTGAGCCATCAAGAAAGATTGCATCTAAACTTGGGCAAGAGGAGTTTTTGCGTGTCAAAATCGGTGCAGTTGACGATAGATTAATTGCATCACAACTGCCGCGAGGTGCTGGAAACATAACAACTTTGACCCAAGCTGATGCAATTATAAGGATTCCAGCCAATGTTGAGGGGATTTTAGAGGGTGAAAAGGTGAAAGCTGAACTTATCCGCTCTCGCTCTGAAATTAACAAGACTATTATTGTAATTGGCTCGCACGATAACACCTTAGATGTTTTGGCTGACCATATTCGCCTAACCTCAAGCGGTGTTGGTCTATCATCAACCCATGTTGGCAGCATGGGCGGACTTATGGCAATAAAAAAGCGAGCCTGCCATGTTGCTGGCTCTCATCTGCTTGATGGTGAAGATGGCTCATACAATATCTCATACATCAAAAAATATCTGCCTGACGAGAAAGTTTGGTTGGTCAATTTGGTTATGAGGGATCAAGGTTTAATCATTGCAAAAGGAAATCCTAAAAATATCAAGGGTATTGAGGATTTTAAGATGAGTGATCCAAAGGATAAATCTCTTGTATTTATCAATCGACAAGCTGGTGCTGGAACTCGTATTTTGTTTGACTACAAACTAAAGGCACTTGGCATAAAACCATCTGAAATTATAGGATATGAGAATGAAGAGTACACCCACATGTCAGTTGCAGTTGCAGTGCTTTCTAAACGTGCAGATGCAGGGCTTGGGATATATGCAGCAGCTAAGGCGTTAGCCCTTGATTTTATTCCAGTGGTAACTGAAGAGTATGATCTTGTGATTCCAGATCGATTTTTTAACACTGATAAGGTTCAGATTCTTCTTCAAACAATAACAACAGAGGGATTTAAAAGTCGTGTTGAGGCACTTGGAGGATACAGCACTAAAAAGACGGGGCAGATCATCTTTAAATCTTTTTAGTAGCCTATTTTGTCGATTTTTGCTCATATTAATTTTACTGCTACTGTTTGCTAACAATGCTATTTGCGGTAGCATATTTTTTTGGATAGATAAAGATGATGGGAGCAAACACTACACCAACATTGAGCCATCATCACCTGTTCAGGGTCTTGAAACATATAAGGAGGAAAAAAGTTCAAATATAGAGACCAAAAAAGATGCAAAATCAAAAAAAGATAGTAGCTCTTTTAAAGATAAGAAAAAAAAATCTGTAACTGCAAAAAAATCAAAGAAAAAATCAGATAGCTCCCCAAAATATGATAGCCAATTAGATAACATAAAATTTAAAGTGTTAAGCGTTTATGATGGAGACACCATAAAAATTAAGGGTTCTGGCATTGAGTTAAAAATAAGGCTTATCGGAATTGATGCACCAGAATTTAGCAAAAAAAAATCATCTCTATTGTGGAGCATCATCAACTCGCAAGATCAGCCATTTAGCAAAGATTCCAAAAATGCGTTGAGTAGAATGGTTAAGGGAAAAACCATTAAAATTAAGAGTTATGGCACAGATAGATATAAAAGAGTGCTTGCTGAGGTCTTTGCCCCTGATGGCACGCTTGTAAATCTTGAGATGGTAAAACTTGGAATGGCTGAGGTTTATAGAGGCTCTACAAATAAGGGTTTTAACCCAAAGCCATATAAAATTGCAGAGGCAGATGCAAAAAGGGCTTTAAAAGGCATCTGGTCTCTTGGTTCAAAATATGAAAGCCCTAAAGTTTGGCGAAAATCTCACTAAGGAGGGATAACTATTATGGATACACCGACAAATCTCAGCCGCCGCGAGGCAATAAAAACAATGGTCTCATCTGCTTTGCTCTGTGCTGCTGGCATCAATGGCTTTACTAACTCTCAACCAGCTTACGCAATGGGAGAGGCTGGTATTCCACAAGGGGTACAAAAAGTTGAAGGAGATGTTACGATAAATGGTATTCCAGCAAAGGTTGGGGATATTGTAGCTCCTGACGATGTTATTGTTACTGGTAAAGATAGCTCAATTGTCTTTGTTTTTGGCGACTCTGCCTGTCTGATGAGAGAAAATAGCAAGATGGTTGTAAAAAACTCTGATAAATCAGCAGAGCCAAGTAAAGTTGTTAATATTTTAAGGCTGTTAGATGGAAAACTTCTCTCAGTCTTTGGGGAGGGTGAAAAATCAGTTGAGACTCCAAACGCATACATAGGAATCAGGGGAACTGGAATCTATGTGGAGTCTGACCACGAAAAGACCTACATCTGCACATGTTACGGTAAAGTTAAGATAAGTTATGCCCATAATCTTTCAAAATTTGAGTCAATATCTGCTAATTACCATGAAAGCTCACGCCATGTTTATAGAGATGGAGCTATAAAACGTGCCCCAATGATAAACCACACAGATGTTGAGCTTATGATGCTCGAGGCTCTTGTCAACCGTCTGCCGCCGTTTGCAAAATCGTCAGAAAAGAGAGATGGCGGTGGTTATTAACAATAGTTCTTAAAATTAGTTTTTGGGAAATTAGATTATGCTAAAGAGACTATCTTCAAAACTGATTGCCATATTTGCCCTTATGTTTCTTGGACTTACTGCTACAACTATCAGTAGCTACATTGCAAGCGATACACAAAAACAGCATCTTATTTTTACGGAACTGGTATCTGAGGTAAAACTTCTCACTGAACGAGCAGCATATATTACGGAAAATATATCTGATTTGGCTTACACAAACAGCCAACTTTTTAAAGAGAAATTGGAACAAGAAGAGGGTAATATCAAAATTTTTGTTGATAAAGTCGATTATATTTTATCAGCATTCAGAACAAGACAGCTACAAAAAGATAATAAAATCATAAAGTTAAAATTTAGAGGAGAGTTTTTGGAGATTCTTAACAGCTCTTTGATCAATACTGACTTAAGTTGGAATAGTGCAAAAGAGCATATTTTCTACCTTAATAATATTAATAACATAAATGATATAAAAAATTACCAGCTAAAAAGAGATAATTTTAAAAAGATCAATAAAGATATGATTAAAAATTCTGATTATCTTGTAAAAATATGTATGGAGGAGTCAGAAAAGAAAAGGGTTATTAGTAATGCTATCCAAATAACATCAATAATCGTAGCACTTATAATTTTTTTCTTAATGATGATACTCATAACAGAGAGTTTTTATAAGCCAATATTAGAGATAAAAACTGTATTCACCAGTATGGCAAATGGTCAAATAGATCAAAAATTTACAAGAAAACAGAATGATGAATTTGGTGAATTGTATGGAAATTTCAATAAATTTATAGAAAATCTTAACTTTATATTTGCACTTGAAGATCAGATTATATCAAAGAACCAGATTGATAGTATATTGATTTATATATCTGAAAATATTAAATATTTTATTCCATTTACAAAAATTGGAATAGTATATTCTGATGACAATAACGTAGTGTATATGCGGGAAGTAAAAAATGGTGAGATAATAAAATCAGAGTTAGAAGACTCTTTAAAAAAATACAGAGAAATAACAGTTGAAGGTAACAAAATAGTAGTTCCTATGGTAGCAAATGAGGCATACATTGGATATACATTCTTAGATTTGGAACATGGAGCTGATGTTAAAACTGCACATCTTAATTTTTTAGAATTGATTAAAGGTGAGACTGCTATTGCGTTTTATAAGAGCATACTCTTTAAAAATCTCTTGTCAATAGTAACAGAGGCTCTTGCAAAGATGGCTGAAAAAAGAGATCCAGAGACTGGCTACCATCTGATAAGAATGTCAACTTACTCTCAAATTATTGCCAACAAATTGCGAGAAAATGGGAGATATACAGAGACTATAGATCAGGAGTTTATTGAAAATATAAAAATAACAGCACCAATGCACGATATAGGAAAGGTTGCTATTCCTGATAACATTCTTTTAAAACCGGGAAAACTTACAGATGATGAGTTTGAGATTATGAAAACTCATGCTCAGATTGGCGGAGAGGTTCTTGAAGGGATTGATAATAAATTCAAACGATACAACATAAACTACTTTAAAATGGCAGCCGACATTGCAAATGGACATCAAGAGAAATATGACGGAAAAGGCTACCCAAAAGGGATAAAAGGGGAGTCAATACCACTTTCAGCAAGAATAACAGCATTAGCAGATGTCTTTGATGCCCTAACATCAAAGAGACCTTATAAAGAGGCGTTCTCCTTAGAAAAGAGCTACGATATAATAAAAAAATCGTATGGTTCTCACTTTGAGCCTAAAATAGTTGATGCTTTTTTTGATGCGATTGAGGAGATCGAGTCAGTATATGAAAAATATAAAGAGGTATGATAAGAAGAGAGATGTAATTGTAAGGAGCATTGTTGTTCTGGTTATAGTTGCAATTATTGGGCTGTTTTTTGCTTTGGATATTCAAAAGTATCTCACCTTTGAATATCTCAAATCAAGCCAGAAACTATTTCAGTCATACTATACAGAAAACCAATTGATTACAATAGTAATTTATATGGCACTCTATATTACTATCACATCTTTATCACTGCCAGGAGCGGTTATAATGACATTAGCAGGCGGTGCTCTATTTGGTCTTTGGTTGGGGCTTTTATTGGTATCTTTTGCCAGCACTATTGGGGCAACAATTTCGTTTTTGGCTGCCCGTTTTTTATTAAAAGATTATGTCCAGCAAAAATTGGGAGAAAAATTAAAGGCTGCCAATGATGGAATTGAAAAAGATGGTGCTTTTTATCTTTTTACACTTAGGCTTGTTCCTCTGTTTCCTTTTTTTATCATTAATCTTGTTATGGGGCTTACCTCAATACGCACATCTATTTTTTATATTGTCAGCCAAATTGGTATGCTTCCCGGAACTTTTGTCTATATCAATGCTGGCAGGCAGCTTGGCAAAATTGAATCTTTAACTGGCATTTTATCTGTTGAACTTATCTTATCATTTGTGCTGTTGGGAATTTTCCCTTTAGCTGCAAAAAAAGCTCTGGCACTGGTCAGACCTAAAAAATATTAGACATTAAACGAGAGAATACAAAATGGCAAATTATGATTATGACATTGGAATTATTGGCGGAGGGGCAGCGGGCTTGACAGTTGCGTCAGGTGCAGCTCAATTAGGGGCAAAAGCTCTTTTGATCGAAAAAGAGAAAGAGCTTGGAGGAGATTGCCTCCATTTTGGCTGTGTGCCAAGCAAAACGCTTATCAAAACAGCCCATGTTTATCATACAATGAAAAATGCCAAAGAGTTTGGCTTGCCTTCAATTGAGATTCCTCCTGTTGATTTTAGTCAGATATCCAATCGAATCAAGTCTGTTATTTCTGTTATCCAAAAGCATGACTCTGAAGAGAGGTTTTGCGATTTAGGTGCAAAGGTTATATTTGGTAATCCTGAGTTTACAGATGAACATGAGATTAGCCTGAACGGCAAAAAGTATTCAGCCAAAAATTGGGTAATTGCAACTGGTTCATCAGCATTTATTCCGCAAATTGAGGGTCTTGATAAAACCCCTTTTATTACTAATCGTGAGATATTTTACCTTGATAAGCTGCCTCACTCTATGATCATTTTTGGCGGGGGACCGATTGGGTGTGAAATGGGTCAGGCATTTAACCGATTAGGGACAAAAGTTGTAATTATAGATCGTAACAGCCATATCTTAGGCAAAGAAGATCAAGATATGGCTTTATCTGTTATGGAGGCTATGAAATCTGAAGGTGTAATATTTCATTTAAACAGCTCAATAGAATCTGTAAAATTAGCTTCTGATTTAAGTGGTGAAAAGGAGGTTTTGATTAAAGAGGAAAACAGCACTTTAAAAACGCTTAGGGCAGAGACAATTCTTTTAGCATCAGGAAGAACGCCAAATATAGAGGGGCTTGGACTTGACAAGATCGAAGTTAAGACAAATCGCAATGGTGTGGTTGTTGACAAGCGTTTAAGGACAAGTCAAAAGCATATTTACGCTGCTGGTGATGTCTCTGGTGGCTTTCAGTTTACACATGTTGCAGGATATCAAGGCGGTATAGTTATCAGCAATGCCATTTTCCATATTCCTCGAACAACTGATTACAGATGGCTTCCATGGTGCACATTTACAGAGCCGTCACTTGGAAGTATTGGCATGAATGAGAAAATGGCAAAAGCTGCTGAAATAGATTATAGAGTCTTGTCAGAAGAGTTTAAGAGTAATGACAGAAGCCTTGCAGATGGAAAAAAGATAGGCAGAATAAAGATGCTTATAGATAAAAAAGAGAGACCCATTGGGGTTCAAATTTTAGGAGATAATGCAGGAGACCTTCTTGGTGAATGGATTGCAACTTTAAACGGAAAGGTGAAACTCTCAACAATTGCATCTGCAATACACCCATATCCAACAGTAGGAGAGATTAACAAAAAAGTTGCAGGCTCACTCTTTGCCCCTAAAATATTTTCTGAGAAAATCAAAAAAGGGTTAAAGTTTTTCTTTAACTTAAAGGGAAGAGCTTGTGGTACCAATGTATGTGAATAGATGTATCCAAAATAAACCAAAAAACAAGGATAATGGTTAAACATGAAAGCACTTGTAAAAGCAAAACCAGAAAAAGGGCTATGGTTACAGGAAGTTCCAGAGCCAACTTATGGAGCTGACGAAGTTTTGATTAAAATTAAAAAAACAGCAATATGCGGCACTGATCTGCACATATTTAATTGGGATGAGTGGTCTCAACAAACCATCAAGACCCCTATGGTTATTGGGCATGAGTTTGTTGGTGAGATTGTGGCTGTTGGCGAAAATGTGCATAACTTTAAAGTGGGTCAACGGGTATCAGGCGAAGGACACCTTACATGCGGAACTTGCAGAAATTGCAGGGCAGGCAAACGCCACCTTTGCAGAAATACATACGGGGTTGGTGTCAACCGTATTGGCTGTTTTACTGAACTTCTTGTTATCCCATCTATAAATGTCTATCCTATCCCTGATGGACTATCTGATGATGTGGCATCAATTCTTGATCCATTTGGAAATGCTGCTCACACTGCTCTATCTTACGATTTGGTTGGCGAAGATGTTTTAATTACTGGTGCAGGTCCAATTGGAATTATGGCAGTTGCACTTGCAAAGCGAATTGGTGCACGCCATGTTGTTATTACTGATGTTAATGATTACAGACTTGATCTTGCACGCAAACTTGGGGCAACTAAAGCGGTTAATGTGAGTCGTGAAAACTTAGATGATGTAAAAAAAGAGCTTGATATGCAGGAGGGTTTTGATGTTGGAATGGAGATGTCTGGTTCTGCATCTGCATTTAACCAGATGCTTGAGCAGATGATCCATGGAGGTAAAGTTGCTATGCTTGGTATTTTTGCCCAAAAGCCTGTTTTAAATACTGATCTTGTTATATTTAAAAGTTTGACTTTAAAGGGAATTTACGGCAGAGAGGTCTTTGAAACTTGGTACAAAATGGTTAGCCTTTTGCAATCTGGATTGGATATTACCCCTGTTATTACACACAGATTTGATGTTGATGAATACCTTAAAGGTTTTGATGTTATGAATAGCGGAATGGCTGGCAAGGTTATTCTTAATTGGAGCTTATAAAAGTTATGAAAACAGTAAAGATTGGTGGAGGCTGTCTAAAGGGGCGTGAGGTTATATCAAGTATTGTTGATTTGATTGTGCAAAGGGGCAGAGGAAATGTCTTTGTTCTCTCTGCCCTCTACGGCATTACAGACAAACTTCTCACTGGAATTGATAAGGCTTTAAAAGATGAAGATTCAATTCCAGCAATGGTCAGCAGATTAAAAGATGAGCACCACAACCTTTTAAACGAACTTATTTTAAAAGAGGAAGATCGCAAAAGTGTAAAAGATGAGCTTGATCCCCTTTTTATTAAAATTGAGCGATACTACTTTGGAATAAACTTTACAAGAGAGCTAACCCCAAGAATGCATGATATTATTGCAAGTTATGGGGAGCGATTGTCTGTAATTTTGATGGCTGGAGTTTTAAAAAGCAGGGGAGAAAATGCAAGCTATATAATGCCTCAAGATGCTGGCGTTATAACTGACGGGCGATTTGGTGATGCTACTGCAAACATGCTTTTAACAGCTCAAAATTTTGAAAAAAATGTTCTTCCTATTATGAAATCTGATAAAGAGGGGCAAGCCTCTGATAAAATTCTATTTTTTCCGGGATTTTTTGGCATAAGCGAGTCAGGTGAGATTACAACCTTTGGCAGAGGTGGAAGCGATTACTCTGCTGCTGTTGTGGCTGCTGCTCTAAAGGCTGATCTTCTGGAGATATGGAAAGATACAGAGGGGTTTATGAGTGCTGACCCAAATGTTGTACCTGATGCCAAGCTGATTCCAGTTTTAAGCTATGAAGAGGCATCAGAGCTTGCATACTCTGGGGCAAATATTTTGCATCCTCGAACTGTTGAACCAGTGAGAAAATCTGGTATAAACATCGCAATAAAAAATACCCTTAACCCTGATGGAGAGGGTAGCCTTATCACTGAATATGCTGTTAAATCTGATAGTGTGGTCAAAAGTCTAACCTACACAAAAGATATTGCAATATTAAAGGTTTATGCCTCTGGAGTTGGTGTAAGACAAGGGATACTTGCAAAAATAGCTGGTACAATATCAGAGGCTGGTATAAATATAAAATCTGTTGTAACTTCTCAAACCTGCATAAGTCTCTTGCTATCAAGAAAAGATATTGATAGAGCACACTCAGTTATTACAAATATGCGTCCAAGATTATACAGAGAGTCAGAACAAATTACTGATAATGCTCTTATAAGCGTTGTTGGCGATGGGCTTCATAACCATCGAGGCATTGCTGCAAGGTGTTTTACGGCAGTATCAGAGGCTGATGCTAATATTGAGATGATCTCTTACGGACCATCAAGGGCTGCACTATATTTTTTAATTAAAGAAAAAGATATTGAAAAAACTCTAAAGGTACTTCACTCCTATTTTGTCTAAAAGGTGGATTTTATACGCTCCAAAAAAAGATTATTTTTTAAGAGGAGATTCGTCAGATGCTCCATGATCTTGGTGTTTATCAGATTCAGATCGAGATGCAAAATGATGAGCTAAT
>JADFZO010000002.1 GCA_015232465.1 Desulfamplus sp. | reverse complement strand
ATGAGCTTGTATCTCTTATCTCTTTTATCCATAAAGAGGAGCTTATCGACATAAAAATATTTGATGCTAAAGGTGGTGCTGCTCAAGATTTAGCAGAAGATAGCTCTTTTGTGATGCTCACAACAAAGGGGCTTAAGCGTTTAAAAGAGTTGAGGCAAGATGATAAAATAGAGCTTTTTATGGAGGGGGCGGTCAATCTTGCTCAAAAGGCTGACGAGGAAAAGCTAAAGGCTGAGGCTCAAAAAGATGAGGCTTTAAAAGAGGTTGCAAGGCTAAAGTCTGAAATAGAGATGGCTCATGCTGCGATAGAGGCTTCTCAAAAGGATAAAGAGGATATTACAAAAGAGAAAGAGCTATTAGAGGCAGAGTTAAAACATCTACTATCTATTATTGCAAAGCTCAATAAAGATATAGAGGCAGATAAAAAAGCATCAGATGCTAAAGCTCTTAAGATGGTAAAAGAGGTTGAGATTCAAAGAGATAGTGCTTTAGAAAAGGCTGCAAAGTATGAGGCTATAATTAAAAAGACAACCGCAGTTTCAGAGATTACTTTAAATAGGCTCAAAAATGAGGAAGAGTTAAAAGAGCGGTCATTAAAAGAGCTTGAGAAGATAAGTTTTGAAAAAAATAGACTACAATCAGAGCTTGATGCAGCCCTAAAGGCAAAAATGGTTGCACAAGATGAGCTTAAAAAAGCTATGATTCAAAAGAAAAAAGCCTTTGATGAGGCTCTTATAGCAGTAGAGGAGCGGCGAACTGCATTTTTAATTGCTGAAAAAGAGAGGCAAGATAGAGAGGTTGCGGTAGATAGAATGAATGCTGCATTTGATGCCTTAGAACAGGAAAATAGTCAAAAAGAGATGGTTATCAGTGAGGAGCGTAAGATTCAGGCACAGCTTTTGAAAGAGAAAGAGCAGCTTATTGCCGAGCTGATTGCAGCTAAAAAGGTTGCTGACAATGCTCTTATTGCAATAAAGAGGGCTGAAGATGAAAAAAAAGAGGCTGAAGCTATTGCAAGGGCTTCAATTGGTAAGGTGATGGAGGCTGAATATAAGCTGGAGAGAGCCTTACAGTCATTGAATCGGGCAGAAGCTGAAAAGAGAGATGCCCTTAAGTTGGCTTATGGATTGTGCTAAAGTTGACAGCTTTCCTCTTTTTTTAGGAGTTGTTATGAAAGATTTTTTTAGTGGAACAAATCTGTCTCTTACTGAGACAGAACTCTCCTTTGATCCAACCGATATTGTGGAGAGTCTTGAGGAGTCTCTTGTTATCTTCTCTAAGCAAAATGTGCTTGAGTTACGAGAGGATGCTGGAGATAGACCAGTTACCCCTTTAATTGTTCAACAGATGTTGCAGAGCATAAAGCAGGGTTATTTTCAAAATATTGATAAGGTTAGATTATACAAAGTTGCAAGTGAGATTCTTATTAATGGCAAAGGTAGGGTTAAACTATTTAGCAGAGGTGGCAATATTGTTGCAGAGTTAGATTCTCCATTTAGTAAGATTGAGCCGTTGCCAGAAGATGATGAGGCTTTTGGCGATTTAGATTTTAGCTCCAATCAAGAAGATTTTTCATCAGATCAAAAAGTTTCGCCAAAATCAAGAGGAGCTGATTCAGATAGGGCTCTTTTAGTTGTAAAATATAACGATCCAATTGAGGAGATGGAAACACTTGTCGCTGATCTTATATCACAGGGCAAGATTCCTGTTTTGTGGAGCAAAGCAAGGGGGATTATCCTAAAACACCTCTCAAAGCAATACCCCCTCTTTTCTGATATTAACGCATCAAAGACAGCAGACCCAAAGGAGATTATTAGGTTTATCATAAATAGACCGCAGGTGAGAGTTGCCTATATTTTAGAGGATTTTCACCACTATATTGGTGAAAAAGATGTTGTAAATCCTTCAGTTGGTGAGATTAGATCTCTTATAAAAGAGCTAAATCGGGCACTTACAGATAGATCGGAAAGAGAAGATGAGGTCTATCTTTTTGTTCCAGCCTCTTATGATATGCCTCCTGAACTTGCCATATTTTTTTCCAAATCTTCTAAAGTTGCAAGGCGTGCTGAAGGGTATCTTGATAGATATGCCCAGTTATTGACAGATGCACAATATTTAAAGAATACAAAACCTTTAATTGGTGCAGAATTAACAATTGCAAGGCTTGTGCAGGTTTTAAGTCAGATGGAGATAAATAATCCCCTTATTGTTGGCTACCCTGGAGTTGGAAAAACTGCTGTGGTAGAGGGGCTTGCAAGGGCTATTTTAAGCGGTACTCTCTCATCTCGCATTAGTGGAAAACATATCTATTCACTATCTCTTAACAGCCTTATTGCAGGGACAAAATATCGAGGTGAGCTTGAGATTAGGTTACAAGGGTTGATGGACGAGGTTCTTTGCCAAAAGGATAGAGTAATAATTTTTATTGATGAGATTCACACACTTATTGATGCTGGCTCAACTGAAGGGGCAATGGGTGCAAGTGAATTTTTAAAGCCTCTGCTTGCAAGGGGTGAATTTCCATGTATTGGTGCAACAACATTTGAGGGTGCTGAACTATTTTCAAAAGACCCAGCACTTGCCAGAAGATTTAAAAAGATCATTGTTAATGAGCCAAAATTTGATGAGGCAGTTGAGATACTGCGAGGAGTTGCCCCAAATTTTGAGCATCATCATGCTGTCTCTATTGATGATGGTGCAATAATTGCAGCAATAAAGTTAAGCAAAAGTTACCTGCCTGATGAGTATCTGCCGGGTAAGGCTATATCGCTTATTGATGGGGCTTGTTCCTATTGCAATATGGTTCATAAATCTCGTGTTACAACTGAAGATATAAAGATGGAGATCAAAAGACTCCATACAGCATAAAAACATATTTTAAGATAAATATCAGGAAATTATGACAAACTTTGATGAGTTGATAGAAGAGAATCTCAAACTAAAAGATGAGCTATCAAGGACAAAAGCACAGTTAAACTTATGTGAGCAATCTTTAGAGACTTGCAGACAAGACCACAATGATGTCTATTCAAGGATTATTGAGGCTCAAGAGAACGAAAGGAAACAGATGGCTTTTGAGTTGCATGATGTTCTTGGAAAATCTCTTACAGCCATTAAATTTTCAGTTGAACATGCTATTTTGACAATGGGCAGGTGGAGAAATAAAAATAGCATAAAACAGCTTCAAGATGTTGTGGTTATGGTTCAAGAGACAATAAAAGAGACTCGTGAGATAACTACCAGCCTTTGGCCCCCTGTGCTCTCTGATCTTGGTATTGTTGCAACTATATCGTGGTATTCAAGAGAATTTGAGCGGATATACCCTTGGGTTTTTATCAATCAGGCGATAAATGTTGAGGAGAGCTATATCCCAGATAGCATTAAAATTGTCATTTTTAGAATTTTACAAGAGGCTATGAATAACAGCATAAAACACAGCAACTGCAAAAATATTGACATCACTTTAGAAAAATTTTTTGAGCCAGCCTCTAAGGTTGATAAAACATTAATCAGAGGGGTAAGGTTTATCGTTGCAGATAATGGCAAAGGTTTTACCCCCCCCATCAAAAAATGTAACTTCGGCACATTAGCCATTCAAGATGAGGTAAAGCAGCTTGAAGATATTACGCCAAAAGGTTTAGGGCTGTTAAGTATGAAGGAGAGGTGTAAGTTTTCAGGCGGAACATTTGAGCTTAAATCGTCAGTTGAGTTGGGCACTACAATCACAGCGTGCTGGAAGATAACTGAAAATAACTAAAAGATAAATTGATAAAAAGTAATTTTACCCCTTTTGTTTTAATTTTCTTCATCAACCAATGGGGTTAAGTTTTCAGGTGAGATAAGTTTGTTTTGGATTGCATAAGATGTAAGGGCTGCTGAGTTGTGAAGATCAAGTTTTTTCATCAAATTTGCCCTGTGTCTCTCCACTGTTTTTAGGCTTATAAATAGCGCCTCTGCAATATCTCTGCTTTTATGCCCCTCAGCAATTAGCACTAAAACCTCCTTTTCTCGCTTTGTAAGGGTGCTAAGTCTTGTTGTGTTGCACTCTTGTTTTTTTCCATCAAGATAACCGTCAATAACCTTTGATGCTACCTCTGGACTTATAAAGGTCTTTCCCTTTAAAATGCTCTTTATTGCCATCTCAATCTCATTAAAGCAGGCTGATTTTGAGACAAATCCGCTTGCTCCTGCCCCAAAACAGGCATGAACATGCTCATCTGTGTTGTGGGCTGTCAATATTATGAATTTGGTTAATGGGTTGAATTTTTTAACCTCTTCAATAACACATATCCCATTTCGTTTAGGTAGAGATAGATCCAAAAAGACAAGATCAGGCTTTAGCTCCAAAATAGACTTTACAGCCTGAATTCCGTTATCTGCCTCGCCAATGATCTCAAGCTCTGGCACAGAGCTTAAAAGAGCCTTAAACCCCTGTCTTACCATCTCATGGTCTTCAACTAATACTATCCGAGTCTTTTTGCTATTAAACATTACACCTCGTAAATATTGAACCGCTTTAAGATAACCTCATAAAAAAATACAGTGTTTTGCAGATAAAAATACATGGTATGCACTATTTATCATTATCTTTTTGTTTAGTAAATCAATTACCATAATAAATATCTTCTGTGAAAAGGAGAGGCTGTGAGATTTTTTTTAAAGTTAAACAGCAAAATAACAAATGGAGATAAGATTGCTATGCTCAACCTTTTGATTTTAGAAAACAATCTAAATTTAAGGCTCGCCTTTAAAAAGATACTCCAACAAAATGTTAGTGGTCTATCTATTATAGAGTCTCATAGCTTTCTTGATGCTAACAAAAAGCTAATGGCATCTCCGCCTGATCTTATATTAACCAATACACATATTGCTAAAAGCAGTGCCCTATCTTTTATTGATAATATTTTAAAAGATTATCCTCGCACTCATATCATGCTCCTATCTGAATACAACTCTTTTGATTGCAAACAACTTCAAAAAAGTATCAGGCAGAAGGGGGGTCTTATCTTTTCAAATCGACTTAATATTGAGCAGATAATCAGTAGAGTAAATCTGCTTAAAAGCTCGATTAAACGATCTAAATCTTCAAAAGTTGGTCAGGTAGAGTCTAAAAAATATTTAGTAACTCCAGTTGAGGCAGGAGGACAACAAAAGAGAGAGAAAAAAGAGTGTATCTTTTGTTCGATACATACATACATACATACATACATACATACATACATACCAATAAATTTAACGTTTAATTGTCAGGAGGGTAAAATATGCTCCATATAATTGTTGGACTATTTTTAATTGCAGTAGGTATTTGGGGGCTTTATGACGAGTATTATTATGTTGCTGACGTAATAAAAGGGGGCTTACCAATATTTTTGATGTTATTGGGTTTGGTTGGAACATTGGCTGGATTCATTCCGCCAAAAAATGGGAGAATTTAAAAAATGGGTAGGAATGAAGAAGAGGCGAGAGAAGCTGAAATTAAAGCAGAAGAAAAGGGGCAAGATGGTGGCAAGGGGCAGGAGCCTACTCTAAAGGAGGCTCAAGAGCAATCTACTAATACCAAAGATAAAGATCAGGAGCCAAAGATAAGAGAGAAGAAGATGAAAAGCAGAGTACAAGAAGATATTGAAGATGATGAGATTTCAGTTAAGGCAAAAGTAAAGCAGAAGGTTAAATTTTCAGATGCAAAGTCAGGCAAGAAGGGGGCAAAAGAAGATGTTGACTCTGATACCCAATACTCATCAGTTTTTTATTGGCACTCTTTTTTGCTTTACAGCGGGCGAATAATACATACGGTGCTCGATTTTTATAACCAATTTTTTGATCTTAACCCAAAAGATAAGGCAAAACTTTACAGTAATATAAGCAAACACTACATCAACAAGGGGCTGTATGATAAGGCTCTAAGTTATCTTAAAGAGTGGAGCAAACTTGATCCAAAAAATCCAGAGCCACTTTATCAGCTTGGAATCGCACTTGCGACCTCAGGCAACAAAAAGAGTGCATTGGGTGTATTTTCTAAAGTTCTCAATCTTGATCCAGAGCATTTAGGGGCAATTCATCGTAGATGCTCAATTTTTCTTAAAACTAAAGATTTTAAAGCAGCAACAGACGAGATTCAAAAGGCAATTGCAATTGATGGTGAAAATCCAAAGTTTTTCTATCTCTATGCAATAGCTTGTGAGGGGCTTGGCGATATTGATAAGGCGATTGAGGCTTTAGAGCGGGCAATAGAGCTTGATCCTGATGAGATAAAATACCATCAACATCTTGGCTTTTTGAATGTTAGTAAAGATGATCACAAAACTGCTGCCAAATCCTTTACAAAGGTTATGGAGCTTGAGCGTGAGATGGAAGAAGATGATGAGGAAGAGTCTTATTAATTGGCTTTAACTGGCTAAAATGTTTTTTTACAAAAGCTAAAATTTTTTAAAGAGCTATCATGTCTGAGAGAAGAGTCAATATTATGAGTTATAAATCTATAATTGCAAAGATAGCAATCCTGCTCATCTACACATGTGCAATTTGGGTGGTTTCAAGCAAGGCTCTTTTGGCTGCAAACACTGTATATTATGAGCCTACTATCAAAAATATCATTATACAAGATTGTAGCAGATGCCACTCTGGACCTTCTCGCAATTTGATGGATTATGATAATCTTAAAATGTATGCTGATAGCGGTATGCTTGCTGCGATGGTGCAGGGTCCAATGAATCAGTTTGCTGGAAATGATGCTGGAACAATATTGGCGTGGATAGATAGCGGAGCACAAGAAAAACCTGCTGGTGGGACAGTTGTAAATTTTCAGCCAGCTCAACCTCAACCTCAATCTTTAAATCCAATAACCCTTGCTGCAACTAAGAGAGTCTATTACGATCCAACCATAAAGGATATTATTAACAAAGATTGTGCCAGATGCCACTCTGGAGCCTCTCGCAACTTGATGGATTATGACAATCTTAAAATGTATGCTGATAGCGGTATGCTTGCTGCGATGGTTCAAGGCAGTATGAGCCGTTTTGCTGGAAATGATGCTGGAACAATATTGGATTGGATAAATAGCGGAGCACAGGAAAAAGCTGGGGGAGGAGCTACTGTAAATTTTTTCTCAACCATGAATCAGCCGACTGGTTGCCCTTCTAACCAGATGTTTGTCCCTGATGTTCCAATAGATAAGATAACCTACACCAATACAATACAGTATGTGTTTGCAAGAGATTGTCTTGGGTGTCATTCTGATAAGTTTCGCAATCTAACCACTTATGAGAATGTAAAGGTCTATGTTGATAATGGTCTTTTAAGATCATTGGTGCAAAGGGGCGGGGCTATGCACAGATTTGCAGGTCCTGATGCTAAACTTATCATATTGTGGGTAGATAAGGGTGCTCCAAGATAGATACTTAGACAATAAAGATTTAATTTAAATTATAGAATTTTACAAGATTTACAGGAGCAGGTGTAAATTATGAGAAAGGGTCATATTATCTCGGGTTTGATTATTTTTGGTACAGGGCTTTTTTTTGCATACATGAACAGTGCAATGGTTGTTGAGTTCATCAAAGGGGCGATTCAGCCAGTTACCATAATTTTAGGTTTTGTTGCACTGATGAGTGCACTGGTCGGCAAGAAAGTTTACAGAACAATAAACTCTATTCTTGCTGGATTGTTATTAGTAGTTGGCTTTTACGGGCTTTATGATGAGTATTATGCTGTTTTAGATTTCTTTTACGGTTTTTTCCCAATACTTCTTGTCTGTGCTGGATCAGTATCTCTTGTGTATGGAATTATGAAACTTAAATAACTTGAGTCGTTAATTTTTTTAAGGGCAATTTTTAAGGATAATGCAAAAATGGCTTCAAAAACTACAATGACACGCATAATCAGAAATGCCTATGGAAGACGATACAATCTTGATACTTATGAGATAGCTGAACCATCTATTTATGGTGAGCACTTAATCAGAGATTACCTCTCACACCTATCGCCTCTGGTTGATTTTTTAAAGAATAAGTGGATACACATTACACTTACAGTTTCTATCATCATCTTTGCCATTGGCACCATATATTACTACAACTCCATTATGATCTGCCTTCAAAATGTTGATACTGGAGCAAGCAAAGTTGAGGCTCTGATGCAGAGGCGTAATGATATTTCAATCAACCTTGCAAAGGCTGTTCTTGACTATTCAAAGTATGAACGTGATGTTATGACTGGGATCGTAGCTCTTAGAACATTAGTATCTGCTGATGATAAAAAGGGTGAGGCACTAAAAAAACTTGCTGGAGAGCCAACAGATAAGGTTGTTGTTGATGAGCTGCAGCAGGAGGCTAAATCGGTTTCTAACCTTACATCAGAGGATAGCATACTAAGCTCATTGGGCAATTTAAACCCTTTGAGTAAACTTATGGCAGTTGCCGAGCAGTATCCTGATCTTAAACTCTCAACAACATTTACAAGCCTTATGACAGCACTGATTGAGGTTGAAAAAGACCTTGCAACTGAGAGGCTAAAGTATAACGATCAGGTCAATAAATATACAACCATTACAGCAATGTTTCCGGGTAATTTTTTTGCATATCTGTTTAACTTTCCTGAAAAAGCCTACTTTAGCTCTACAGATGATGCAAAAGCTCTTGTTCCAATACAATATTAATGGAGTTTAATAACTTTGGACAACAGAATAAAACCATACGACATAGCACTTTTTGGCAGAGGTCCTATAAAGACACGGGTTATATTTGTCAGTGTTCTTGTCATTATCGGGATAATTTATGCGGTTAGTTCAGATTACAATCTTGCAACTGGCTCTGGTAATCTCTGCATGGTTCTGTTTTTAGCTGCAAATGTCTATTTTCCTGCAAAGAGGATACGCCTTAAGTATGGGATAAAAAATGTTCAGCCTCAATTTAACAGCCTATTGGTGTGGCATATCTGGCTTAATACATTTTCATTTATTGCTGCATGTATCCACTGTTATGTCTCAATGTGGTCAAATGATTGGTTAATTGCTGCACTCTTTATGATGGGGTGGCTCACATTTGGAGGATTTCTTATGTGGTTTAAGTATCAACCTGGAAAGGTTAAAAAGGGCATGTATCTTCTGCATACACAGCAGATTCTCTTTTTCATTATGATTTTTGCAATGCTCAAAGGGCATTATGTTATTTAATCAATATGTTATCAGTAGCTTAAGATATGGAAGATTGAGAGTATGATTCTAAAATTTTTCGCAGTATTGCTTATTTCAGCCATTATAATCTTTGCGGCGTTTCTTTACAGAGGGGCATCTCAGCTTGAGGCAGAAAACAGGGCTGCTAATGGTGGCAAAGGTGGAAGTTGCTCTGGCGTATCTTGTCAAAAGTGTGCTCAACGGGTTGGGGTTGTTAATATCATCGGCAATATATTGATGATATGTATCAAGGGTTATATGGGTGTTGCTGGCAGAAGTAAGGGGTTGATTGCAGATGCTATCCACTCAAGCGCTGATCTTCTTGCTACAATAATAATGATTATTGGCTTGCGAATATCAGACAAAAAGACAGACGAGCTTTATCCTTATGGTTATGGCAAGGCTGAGTATATAGTCTCAATATGTATCTATCTCTTTTTGTTCGGTATAGGCTCTTTTATCATATACAACGGTATTATGACCATTGTTGAGGGCAGGCTTGTAAATCCATGTCTATCAGCAGCTTGGGGAGCTATATTTTCAATTGCAATAAATGAGCTTATGTTCCGTCAAAGCATCTGTGCTGGAAGACACATAAACAGCCCCTCAATGCAGGCAAAGGCTTGGGAGTCTCGATCTGATGTCTATTCATCGCTTGCTGTTCTTATTGGAATTATTGGGGCTAAGATGGGTTTTCATTTTATGGATCCACTTGCTGCTGTGATAGTTGGTGTGATTATCCTTAAAATATGCGTTGAGCAGGTCAAGTATGCTGTCCTTAACCTTATGGATAGAGCTTATGATGAAGATTATATAGATGATATAAACAAGGCTCTTCAAGGTATGCCAAATATTGCTGGAATAAAAAAGGTGATTGCAAGAGAGCTTGGACCAATACTTGAGTTTGAGATATGTCTCTATGTCTTACCAGATATATCTATCAAAGCTGGAGAGAGCATAAAACAAGATGCTCACAACATTGTAAATGAGATTGTAGATAGAAAATCAACTGTAAGGGTTCGTCTATTTGCAGCACAACAGATTAGTTAAAGCCTTACAAGTTTTTATAAAAAGCATAAAGATTTTAAGAAAATAAAACAGATTGCACAGGGTTGATACTTATGAAAAACAATACTGAATATGAATTTTGCATGAGCCAGTTTAAAATGGCAATTGTTGGCATTACGGTTCTTTTAGTGATTGTCCTTGGTTGGACAGGGTACCACTGCACAAGAACACCTCAGATGAGAGATTTTAGAATGGCAGCAGCAACTCAACCCATGGGACCTCCTATTAAAGTGAATGATAAGATGCTCCACCCTTATTGGGGTAACTGCAACAAATGCCATATAACCACTGATGCTGGAAAGCCTGTATCCCAAGTTATGTCAGGTCCCCCTATCTCAATTAATGATAAGATGCTCCATGACTACTGGGGCAACTGCCTATTGTGCCATAAGGTTACTGATGGTTTTCAGCCTCCAGCCAAAGGGGGAGCAAATGCAAATAATGGGGCAAAGCCAGTAGCATTCAATACAATTACTCCAGAGACACTTGGTTTAACTTTGCAACCAGTAACAGCAACTATGATGAAAAATATGGGTTTAGCAAATGAAGATGGGCTTCTTGTTACTGCGGTTGCTCCAAACTCTGCGGCTCACACTGCTGGATTAAAAAAGGGTGATGAGATTATCAGAATTGATAAGGTTCGCCAAGAGACGCTCAACGATTTTGATAGAGCTTTGAGTTCAGCCAAGCCGGGAGCTGAAATTAAAATGACCATATATACAGGCAAAAAGCAGAGAAGCATCTTTATTAAAATCCCATCTGCTACGAGCGGTGCAATGGCAGCAGCAGCAACTGCTCCAATGACGCAAAATCAAGTAGAGACATTAGCCGAGCAGTTAGGTGTGCCAAAGACGCAGCAGGCTGTAAATCAGGCTCTTCAGGCTCAGCAGCATACTACTCAAGCAGCCCCACCAGTAGGAGGTGCTGGTCTTCAGCAGCAGAGACAGCCAGTGCAGCAAGGTGGTATAGTTCATCAGCAGATGCAGCCAATTCAGCAAGGTGGTGCGGCTCAAGCTCCAATGACGCAAAATCAGGTAGAGACATTAGCCGAGCAGTTAGGAGTTCCAAAGACGCAGCAGGCTGTAAATCAGGCTCTTCAAGCACAAAATGGGCAAAATGGTCAAGTTGTGGCAAATCTAAATTTTGGCAAAGTGGCTGTAGCGTCAACAGGTCCTGGTGCTACATATCAGGTCTCTGCCCAGTTTGAAAAGAGTCCATACTTTGTTGTCTTTGATCCAACTCAAAACAGTTACAATGTTGCGACAAATCCAAATGTCAATGATCTCTTTGGGCAGGGTGCTCAAAGTGCTCAATATATGGTTGATCTTGGTGTAAGCAATGTTATTGCTGGAAGTTTTACTCAAGATGCACTCAACGCATTTCATGTTTTGATGGTTAATGTCTATCCCGGTCTTACTGGCTCTGTACGTGATGTTTTAAACTCTTACTTAGCAGGGTATCTTATCCCATCAAACATTACAGGAGTCTCAACCATGCCTTCAGCTACAATGCCATCAAATCAGACTGTCGCACCATATCCCTACTCAACAGGTACAGGGGGATTTGGAGGCAATGTTCAAACTCAAACACTATACTGATAGGTCAATTTAAGGAATCTTAAGTTTATGAATAAGCTATTAACTATTCTTGCTCCAATATCGGTTCTTGTTTTTGTAGTTTTGCTGGCTGTTATGTATGGCTGGGTTGACACTATGGATACCAATATGGGTGGTGAGACTCCAGAGAGACCAGAGTTAAATACAGCAGCTAATCAGACTCAACTTATAAACAACCCCACATTTCCAGCAGGGATTGGAAATGGTCAGATTCAACTTATAAACAAGCCTACATTCCCTTCTGGTGTTGGAAATGGGCAGATAATTCTTATAAATCAGCCCGCCTCTGGAGTGCCATATCTTGGAATGGGTTTAGACGATGTTCCGCCTAATGTTGCAGCTCAGTTAAAATTAGCCCAATCTACTGGTGTCTATGTTAAAAGTGTTGCAGTGGCATCACCAGCAGAGAAGGCTGGGGTTAAGGTAGGAGACGTTATATTAAAGGTTGATGGCAAAAATACAGTGGCTCACCAGCAGGTTGGAGATATTCTTAAAAACAAAAAGGTTGGTGATGTTATAAAATTGGTTGTCAACAGAAATGGGGTAAAAAAGTCGTTTCATATAAAACTTGAGGCTTCACCTAACACCACAAATAGTCCAATTATAACCCAACAGAGTGGAGTTACAACTCAGCAAAATGGGGCTTTAGCACAGCAAAATAGCACAGCTAAAAATCCATTTGAGCCGCCTCCTCCTACAGCTAAAATATGGATGGGTGCTGATATTCAAGATATTGATGCTGTAATGCAGCTACAATTTTCTCTGCCAGATACAAGAGGAGTTATAGTTAGCCATGTTACTGCAAACTCTCCAGCAATGAGGGCAGGTCTTGAGACTGGAGATGTTATAAGACGGTTTAACGATACGCGAATAAGAGATGTAAGTCAGCTTCAATCTCTGATTTTAAAATCTCAGCCCGGAAAACAGATACAGCTTACAGTTCTAAGGAAAGGGGCACAGCTAAATCTTCCACTTGTTCTTGGAGAGCAGACACCACCGCCAGAGACAATACCATTTATTGGTCCTGCTGATATAGCAATTGAGGGTACATGGATTGGAATGGACGTAGGAGAGCTTACAAGCAATGGAGCTGCTGACCTTGGGCTTCCAGTTGGAACTAAAGGTATTTTGGTTAATGATGTTGAAAGTCCGCCAGCAACAATGGTTGGCTTTATAACTGGTGATGTTATTGTTGCTGTAAATGGTCAGCCAACCCCTGATATGAAGCACTTTGAGAGTGCAACCCAGCAGCAGAATAGTGCTGTTGTTGATGTTATCAGAGGCAACAAACACATCTTTATCAGCGTGCCTCCCCCAGGTTTTACCCAACAGGGTACAAAGATAAATCAACCGCTTGATAACAAGATAAAACAGGTTGCAATGACTGCCCCAGTGGTGCAGCCTCAGAGTCAGCAGACAATGCAGCCATGCCCAGCAGTAACACCTTCTCAGCCTCAGCAGTTGGCAAAAAGATTTGGAATATTTGCATCAACTCCTGATCTGAACAGCACAGTTTATGGCAACAGATTTCACACCCCGTATTTAATCATGGTTGATTTAAGCAGTAACTCTTTTGCAGTTGTTGCCCCCTCAAATATTGGAAATATATCTGACACCTTTAGCAGTAATAACCTTGCTGCCCTTGTGTGTAGCGATATTTCAAAAGAGACAGCATCAGAACTTTCATCAAGGGGGATCACCATTTATGCTGGTGTGATTGGCACTCCAAATAGTGCGATTAATCTATACGAATCTGGCTGTTTGACACCGAGCAGAGGTTTTTAAAAAAGGGCTTAGAAATTTAATAGATAAGAGATTCCCTATAGATAAGAGATAGAGATAAGATAAATCAGGCAGATAAAATGCAGACAATCAAAAGAGCAGCAATCATAATAACAGCACTAATTTTAGCTATATTTGCAGACCAGATGCCTAAGGCTGGCTCACAATTAGCTTTTGGTTACACAGGTGATGCTCTGCTTCTAAACTTGCAAGAGAGCATAAGTCAGGCTGTGGCAAAGGCTCGTCCATCTGTTGTTAGTGTAAGGGCACAAAAAAGGCAGCTTGCTTCAGGCGGTGGGCAGAACGATTTTGTCTGGTTTCAAAGTATTGGTTCTGGATTTATTGTTGATTCAAGAGGCTATATTTTGACCAATCTTCATGTTGTTAATGGCTCTGAAAATATTGAAGTATCTTTGTGGCGTTCAAAAGATAACATCTTTCCTGCAAAAATAGTTGATCAAGATTCAAACCTTGATCTTGCTCTATTAAAGATAGAGTCTAATCAGAGATTTATTGCAGCAGAGCTTGGAGACTCAACAACCCTTAAAACTGGCAACTATGTTGTCTGTATTGGAAGTCCATTTGGTTTTAGCCACACTGTAACTATGGGTATTGTAAGTGATCTTCACAGAGAGATGGTTATAGATGGTGTAACTTATAAAGATATGATTCAGACTGATGCTGTTATAAATGAGGGCAATAGTGGTGGACCTGTGGTTGATATATATGGCAATGTGGTGGGGGTTGGAACGGCAATATATGCACCAGATGGGACTTACAGAGGCGTTGGTTTTGCAATTCCAATAAATAGAACCAAACATTTTTTTACAAGAGTTACTGGGGCATTGGTAAGGGCAGCAGCAATAACTCAAGTTACGCCAACGCAGCCAAAAGAGCCAATTAACCTTAACAAAAAAAAGCCAAATGATGCGATTCATCAGGAGTTTTCTGACTGCCTAAAGTGCCACACCATAACTCAAAAGATGGTAATAAGTATGCAGACCCCAATGCCTCACCCTCCAGTTGGGGCTTGTGATCTCTGCCATATCATCACAAACGATCCGCCAACAACTAAGGGTGCTGTGGCTGTAGCAAATACGGTTCCACTATCTGGTGTTAGCCCTGGAGACTCCAACTACTCATTAGGTGCATTGCCCCATGTATCGCCTATTATGCCAATAGCTGGAGGAGGCTCCACAATGAACCAGTTGACTGATGCTCCAAAGAGTGCATTTTCAACATTAAATGAGACCTTTACCGATCTTTTATCTAAAATTATAGTAAAACTTGGTCTTATGACCTTTGTGGCATCAATGCTCTTTTCAATGCTTGGGCTTGGCGGTGGTTTTGTCTATGTTCCTCTTTTGTTATCATGCGGAATTGACTTTTATACAGCAGCATCAACCAGCTTGATGATGATAACTCTATCTCAATTTTCAGCACTCTACACCTTTTTTAGATCAGGGCTTGTTGATTTAAGGCTTGCTTGGGTGCTTGAGCCTCCTACTATGGTAGGTGCGTTTTTAGGGGGTATGCTTGCCCACCAATTTAATGTTGATGCACTATCAATAATGTTCTCATGTACGCTATTTTTGGGAAGCTATTTTATGATGCGAGATGATGATATTAGCGTAGCAGATGGTGATAACAAAAAACGTATCTCAATAAGTCCATTTAAGTGGCAACATGAGTTTAGAGGACGGCAGGTAAATATTGACTTAGGATTCTCTATTCCAGTAACCTTTATTACTGGATTTTTTGGGGGGCTACTTGGACTTGCAGCAAGTTGGATAAAGATACCAATTATGGTCATTATGTTAAATATACCAATGAAGATCGCAATTGCAACTGCATCTTTAATGGTTCCTTTGACAGCTTTATCAGGATTTTTAGGTCATAGCCTTGCTGGCAGTTTTGATATAAGGCTTGCGGCTATCCTTTCAGCTATCACTATTGTTGGTGCTCAGATTGGTTCAAGAATATCTCGTGGGTCAGAGAGCAACCTTCTTAGATTTATATTTGCATTTGTTCTAAGTGTAGTTGGAGTATGGATGGTTTTAAGGGTATTTTAATTTTAATGTAATCAATTTTCCCAATGAATTTGAGAAGATATGAGAAGATAATAGCCATGAAAAAGAATAAAAATTTTAAAGTAAAAAATATGGTATGGGTTACAACTACGGTTGCTCTTCTTGTTATTGGAGTTATATGGGCAAACTCTGGATTGATGTTGCAAAGCTCAATATCTGATCAAAATAGTGGACTCTATCCAATGACAAATGGTTCAGTAATGAACGGTTCTGGTGGAAATGTTATGAATGGATTGGCAAATCAGAGTCAGCCATCTTCTACATTTGCACCATCAGGGGCTAATGGCTCGCCTATAACAGCACTTATGGTTCAAGAGGGTATCAGCCATGTTGTATCACTTATTAAGCCTTCTGTGGTTGGTGTATTTAGAACAACAGCACAATCTCAAGAGAAACTGGCTTATAATGGTGGGCTATCTTACATACCATCTTTTAAATCTGGTTCAAAATCTGAAGGTTCTGGTGTAATTATTGATCCAAGGGGTTATGTGCTAACAACCTTTCAGACTGTAGGCAGCGATACTGTGGTCAATGTGAAGCTATTTTCAGCAAAAGATCAGAGTTATCAAGCTGATGTTGTTGCAGTTGATAAGGCAACTGATCTTGTTGTTTTAAAGCTAAGGGCACAGGGAAAATTTCCAGCAGTTGTTCTTGGAAACTCCAATCTTGTTGAGGTGGGAGATATTGTATTTGCAATTGGAAGCCCATTTGGATTTTCTCAAACAGTAACAATGGGGATTGTAAGTAGCCACAACAGAAGTCTGACAATCAACGGCATAAGGTATCCAGATATGATTCAGACTGATGCTGCCATAAATCAAGGCAATGATGGCGGACCTCTTGTCAATATCAAGGGTGAAGTTGTGGGGATAAACATGGCAACCTTTATGCCTGATAACCAATATTCAGGTATTGGCTTTGCTATTCCTATTAACGATATTTTAAGGTTTATCAACAGCAATATATAGAGTGGGGTAGGGGATTTTAAGATGGAGATTTCACTAAAAATGGTCATCATGGCTCTATTTTTTGCCATGCTTATTTTTGGAGCTGTTACAGGCGAGTTTGTTGAGACGTGGCAAAATGGTGCTACACTTTGAACTTCATGTATTGGGTTAGGATAACCCATCTATTTTAAGAAAACCATAAGAGCTAATAAAAAATTTTACTATAGAGCTAATAAACAAAAGAGTTAAAAAGGAGGCATATCAGATGCTTGAAGATTATTTGGGTATTGATTTTAAGAGGGTAGCATGGTTTTCCAGTTTGGTGGTTGTGGTTGCTATTTTGACCACGTTTCTATACTGGTTCATTTTTGGCTTTGAATCGTGGAATAAAAATGTGCAGATTGCATCTGATCTGATGCTTGCGGCAGTTGGTTGACCCCCTCCAGCAGGCCAGACCGGAGGTCAGGCAGGAGGAGTAGCAGGCGGCGGAATGGTCGATGTAGCAACAGTTCAGCCATATCAACAACCAATGCAGCTTCAGCAGCCAATGCAACAGTATCAGCAAGTTCAGCCATATCAACAGCAACAGATGCGGCCCCAAACATTCTCAAACGGGATAGCATCTCAACCAAATACCAGCATCTCAGGGCAGTATGTGTGTCCTGTTCATGGTGCTGTTGGACTACCTCAGTTTAATGCTTCAGGTGCTCCAGTTTGCCCGTTAGGAGATAACATTATGCAGTTTCACGCCACCACAGGAGGCACAGCAACAAATAGTGCCCCAATAGGCAATTTAGCACTTGCAGCCGGTGGTTGACCGCCTCCAGCAGGAGTCCAAGCCGGCGGCATGGCAGGAAATCATAGAACATTTTTTTAAGTAGAACATCTTTAATTTTTAAGAGGATTTTATAAAGGAAGAGTATTTTATTATGATGCTTTCCAGAACCAGACAACTGATGCAGCTTGCAAGCACGATATTGTCAAATGGCTATGTTGGTGTTTTGGGCACAAAGAACATCAGCACAGGACCGCTAAAAGGGATATGTGTCCCTTTTTTGAACTGTTATGCTTGTCCTTCAGCCGTATTTTCTTGTCCTATCGGCACATTGCAGCACTTTATGACTATTCGTGTAATACCCTATTACATGATAAGTTTTATCGCTCTTGTTGGCTTAACTATTGGAAGAATGGGGTGTGGTTGGCTCTGTCCGTTTGGATTTATCCAAGATTTGATGTATAAAATTCCCTCCCCTAAACTAAAGATACCAACCTATTTTAAATATTTTAAATATCTGGTGCTGGTTCTGCTTGTTATTATTCTACCCTATTTAACAGCAGAGACGGTTTTTTCAAAAATTTGCCCGGCTGGTTCGCTTACTGCTGGCATTCCTTGGGTATTGTGGGATCCTATAAATCCTCAGACTGGGGAGCGAGTGCTTGCCTCTGGCATAGGGATTACCTTCTTTGTCTCTTTAACAATTTTAGCCCTTTTTCTAATATTTTTTGTTCTTACCAAAAGACCATTTTGTAGAGTAGCCTGCCCGATGGGTGCTCTGCTTGCACTTTTTAACAGGTATAGCATGGTAAGGCTTGAGGTTAGCAAAGATTGTGATGGTTGCAATATATGCCAAGATTTATGTCCTGTGGATATTAATGTATCTATTGATGGCAACTCTGGTGAGTGTATTCGCTGTCTTGAGTGCACAAAGTGCAACCATGTAAGGGTGCGGACCCCGTTTTTATCAAGTAAAAAGGGGTATGTTGATAAAATTACCTAAATTGAGAGATTTTATCTATTTTGGAGCTGTTTTATGAAAAAAGTGGATATTGACACGCTTGATGATTTTGATGATGATTTAGAATCGCCACTATCTGAAGAGAAGATGGGGGAGCGAACTGTCTGGGCTATCATTGGGACTGTTTTCTTGTGTTTGGTTATTGTTCTTATGATTGTTTATAATCGCGAAAAAGAGAAACCAGATAGCCCTCAAGCATACGTTGCTGCTCAGTTTAGCCAACTATTTAATATTCAAGAGTGGCAACCGGGCATGGGCACCCAACCTCTGCTATACCACCCAGCAGCTTTAAACTCTCCAGTTTGGATGCCTCTGCCTGGTAGGTCAGGTGCTGTGCAGCCAAACTACACACTTGCAGCATTTGGTTGACCACCATAATTAACCGACAGGTGGTCGGCAAAAGTTAGTGTAATCATTAGTGTAATTAAAGGTAGTGCGATTTGTAATGTGATTTTTTTTAATGCAAAATATCAAACCTAACCAAAAAGAGATGAAACAACAAAATATATCAGATGGCGGTGAAAAATGTTTAAGACAATTATGACTATAATTGTTACTGTGCTGGTGGTTCTATTCTCAATAGAGAATTTTGATCATGTGCCTGTCTCCTTTGTTGCGGGCAAACCTGTAAGCATTAGGCTTGTGTTTGTGATAGCCATTTCTGGGCTTATCGGATACCTAATTCGCCATTTTTCAGCAATCGCCACAGAGGAGCGTTTAAAGCGTCAGCTTCAGGATATTTTAAGACGAAGAGGCAGTGGGGTAAACGGTAAGAAAAAAATTGCCAATAACAGAAGGGAAGAGAGGGTGGTTGAGGATTTTGATGATGATGAACTTTGATTCTCTTGGAATTGATCGAGCAAAATGTGAAAGATGTGGAGAGCGTGTGGCTCTTGTTGGCATTGTAACTAACGTGATAATGGTTATTATGAAGCTGATAGTTGGAGTAACAAGCGGTAGTAAGGCTTGTCTTGCTGACGGGCTTCACTCAACATCAAATATTGTTACTGCATTTGCAATTATAGTTAGCCAAAAACTTACTAAAAAGGCAAAAAGCGAAAGTTTTCCATTTGGATTTGGAAAGGTTGAGTTTATTGCTGCTGGCTTTACATCACTATTTATTATTGGTGCTGCAATAATGCTGATAACTGCCTCAATTGATCATCTGATGCGTGAGCCAACTGCTCCGCCTCACCTATCTGCAATCTTAGCTGCCATTATCTCAATTTTAGTAAATGAGATGCTATTTCGTTATATGAGATGCGTTGGCACAAGGCTAAAAAGTCAGACAATGATGGCAAATGCTTGGGCAAATAGGGCTGATGCTTTCTCATCAATGGCTGTAATTGTTGGCGTTCTTGGATCAAGACTTGGCTTTCACCATCTTGATCCAATATGTGCTCTTGTTGTTGTGGCTATTATAATAAAAGTTAGTATCAGCATACTTATTGAGTCTATAAAATCGCTTATGGATTCATCTGTCAACCACCTTTACGGTGAGGAGATAACAGATATTATCTCAAATATAGAGGGTGTTCATGGAATTGCAGATTTAAAGACAAGGCATATTGGTCAAAAGATATGGGCTGAGGTTGATATAAAGGTTAATGCTGACTGCACAATGGAGCATGGTGAGAATATTGCTGCTAAGGTAAAATCTATCCTTTTAGAACAGGTCAATGATCTTGAGAGGGTTATAGTTCACCTAAAGCCGCTTGAGGAGTAATTTTTAAGATGCAATTGATAGCCACAAAAAAAAGCCGTGCAAAAGCAATGGGGGCAATAGTTGCACAAAGAGCACAAAAAAGAGATAGAGCCAAACTTGTTAATACTACAAGCTCATGGCGAGTCTATCTATTTGTTCTCTTGTTGCTATTTTTGATTGCATGGGCATTTTTTGGAGATAGGCTTGAGAAGAGAGTTTATGGAGAGGAGCCATACACAGGAAAGATTGGTGCTGAAATAGTGCTCTCATATTCAGGGGGCGGGGGGGCTCAATCTCATCTTATTGTTGGTCAAGTGATGCCAAACTCTCCAGCACAGAGATCAGGGCTTAAAACAGGGGATAAGATAGTTGGTCTCGATGGTCATATAATATCCTCCCCTGATATGGCAACACAGATATTAAGCAGTAAAAAAGTTGGGGATACCCTAAAGATAACAGTTTTGCGTGATAATAGACAAAAAGATATTCATATCCATCTACCAACAATGACAATCAGAGATAAGAGTTTTAGAAGCAATAATATCTCTCGTGGTGTCCATTTTCTTGCAATGTTGATGTTTCTAAAGCTGACAGTTGTTCTTTTTTTATTTATCTATAAAAATATTGAAATTAGGATGCACGCTGTTCTTGTTGCCTCTGCTATTGTGGTGATGGTTGGGTCTTTTTTAGGTATATATTATCCTGTTGATGCCTTTTTTTCGATAAAGTTCAATACAATATCTCTGTTGCTTGGAATGTATATAATCTCTACCACACTTGATCAGGCTGGTTTTTTTGATTATGTGGCGTATCAAATTTACCAATTTTCAGGCACAGATAGAACAAAAATATTTATAATGTTCTGCATTATTACCTATCTATTCTCTCTGCTTGTTAATAATTTGACAACAATATTGGTAATGGTGCCAATGACTCTCAACCTTGCTGCAAGAATAGGATTTGATCCAAGACCTGTGGTTATTGGTGAGATAATAGCCTCAAATATTGGCGGGGCATCAACCATGATAGGCGATTTTCCTAATATGTTGATAGCCTCAGAGGCTGGTGTTGGGTTTAATCAGTTTATAATTTTTATGATGCCAATCTGCATGATACTTTTTGGAATTATGCTCTTTTATTTAAAGTCAAAATTAGACTACTTTGATAATAAACATAGCCATAACCAAGATTTAGAGGATTTAGAAGAGGACGAAGAGAACCAATACGAGGTTATTAAACATAGCAGGGTTAGAGCATCTACAAAAAGGCTTATCGCAATGCCAAAATTTAACATAAATGAGACTAAAACTGTTAAGAGGGCACTATTTATACTATTTCACATGCTGGTTTTATTTAGCCTATCTGATCTTTTATCACTTAACCCATCTGCAATTGCTTTAACAGGAGGGCTTTCTGTTTTTCTATTCTCTGGCATGGATAAAAATGCTCTTGTTAAGCGTATTTCATTTAACGATGTCCTATTTTTTACAGGGCTTTTTATAATAGTAGGGGGGCTTGAGGCATCTGGTGGACTTAAATATGTAACCCAATTTATAACTCAAATATCAATGGGCAAACCTTGGTTATGTTGTCTAATTCTTATGTGGGTAGCAGCACTTTTTACAGCATTTTTAAGTGCAGGACCTACAACAGCCCTATTTTTTCCAGTTGTTGCTGGAATAGGGATTATGCCAGCTAACCATATAATGTGGTGGTCTTTATCTCTTGGAGTTCTTGCAGGCTCATCTGCAACCATAACTGGAGCAACTGCTGGTCCAGTTGCAACAACCCTTGTGGAAAATTTCAATACAAAATATAGGTTTAAAATGGGGGGAGGGATAAGATTCACCTTTAGTCAGTTTTCAGGGATAGGGATTCCTATTGCTATTATATTTTTAATTATTTCAAGTTGTTATATATTTTTACTTAACATGGCTTAAATTACTATAAAGTTGGAGCTACTATTATGAACGTAAAATCTAAATGCGACTCTTGTGCTATGAAAGGGTACAGCCCTGAGCTATGTAAACTACACATTAGAAACATGGCAAAGACATTTCATGCCAATGCAAAAAACCTTGACTCTTCTGATAGCTGCCCTGCCTCTCCAATAGCAAAATATGGAAAAACAGCAGCAGTAGGTGCTGGTATCGGATTGGTAGCTGCGTGCGGAAGCGTGGCTTTAATTCCATCTGTTGCTCTTAAAGCTCTGTTTGGTCATGTTGCTGTAGCTAAGGTCAGTGCTGGGGCTGGTGGCACTGTTGCTGGGGCTGGAATAAATATTGCCCGCAAAACAAAACATTGCGAAGAAGAAGAGCTTGGCAAACCGACCTCAAAGGCACGTAAACAGCATAAAAACAATAACAAAAAGAGAAGACACTTTTACTTCCCTTTGACATTAACTGGAGGTAACGTAAATGGCTGATAATTTTAAGAGCTATGAAGATCGTAAAAAAGAGATTTACTCAAAAAAAGAGTATTTCAAGAGCATGAGACCTAAGGGTTTTTCCTATGATGATTATGAGTATGATGATAGCAATAGCATCTGGGAGGATAAGAGAGTTGGCTTTACTGATGTTATGCAGGTTGGCAGTAAAGTGCTGATTGGTGGCGGTATTGGGCTTTTAGGGGGCGTGGCTGCTATAGCTGTTGCGGCAAGCGCGGCAGAGGTTGTGATAACTGGGGCTATCACTAAGATTGCTGGAGTTGTTGGTGGTGCTGCTGGTTTAAGCTGGGGGCTTCATAGTGTTAAGAAAAAAAAGGAGAAAGAGGCTCTATAAACAAGTAAAATTAAGATGTAGAAAAGAGATATAGAGCAGAGTTCTATTAATTAATAGAGAGGTTTTATAGATGACAGTTACAAAAACAAAAAAATTTATAGAGTGCCGCCAGTGCGGCGATAAAATGGATCTAATTACAGTCAAAAGGCACTCAGCAAAGTGGCCCGCAACATTCGTGGCTTTAGGGGCAACATGCACCCTATTTATTGGTGGACCCATTCTTGGTGTTCCATTAATGCTGCTTGGTGTCTATCAATACACATCTAAGCAGACAGTCAGCTATTGCCCATCTTGTGGTTACCATTACAGAGTCTTTATGAGTGAGAGCGATTAATAAATAAGAGAGGCTATGAGAATTTTAGTCTCTTGCAATAACAGAATTACTCAATAATTGCAGCGCCAGTTATGCAGTTTTTAATACATGTGCCACAACCTGAGCATAAATCTGGATTAATACGGCAGTATGTGCCTCCTAAGAACCCCTTTTTTACTATGGTTATGGCGTCCATAGGGCAGTTTAAATAGCAGTTCTTGCAGCCAGCACAGAGTTCAGGGTCAATGTGCGATTTTGATTCATTCTGTTTTTTGCCCTTTTTAGGAGATGTGTTGCCAAGCGGATCGGTAATTGCTCCCATTTTACAGGTATTAAAGCAATTGCCGCACTCAACACACATAAACTCATCAATTTCAAAGCGAGCTTTTATTTTACCTTCAATAGCGTTTTCAGGGCATTTTTTGGCACAACTGCCGCAGCCAATGCAATTATTATTTATTTTGTAACCCATAATCCATTAAATTAAATCCAATAAATATTACTATTTTAACAAAATACCCTCAAGCAATAGTTGATTGAAGAGGTTATAGCAGAAGCCAAAATATGATCAAGGCAATTTTTACTTTAATGAAAATATGGGCAATTGAGCCATAACTTATATTAATAACCAGATATTTCGTTATTGAAAAAAAAATATTTTCAATATAGTGTTATTAATAAAATATATTTTTAAATTATCTCTTGAACGAGTTTTTAAAATCTGAATTGGATTTTTGAACGAGGTGAGTTGATGGCTATAATGGTAACTGCTGGAAAGTATAGTGCAGCAACATTTGAATATGCAGGTAGAGTCTCAATAAGTTATCTAAAGAGGAGCGGGTGTGCTATTTCGTGCGGATTTAAAAAAATAGCCACACCAGTAGCCAATGTTGCTGCAAAGCCGTTTGTCTATTTTAAAGATAGGCGGGCAAAATCGCTTCAGGAAAAACAGCTTAAAGCTATAAACAGGCACGTTAAAGAACATGCTAAACTCTTAAGAGAGATGGTTCTTGAAGATAGCATTGTAACCAACACTGCTCTTAATAACCACAAAATAAGTCTCTTAGAAGATAAGATTGCACAAATTGAAAAGCAGCTTTTAGAGCTTGAAAAAAATGGTGTAAGGCTCGCCTCCTCACCCATAAATAGTGGTGGGCAAAAAGAGATTTTTAAGCAGCAAAATGTGTTGACCAGCCAAAAGAGTGCTTTGCTTCAAGCCATTGTGGACGAAAATAGGGCATTACGAGAGTCATAAAAAAAATTTAAGTTTGGGGTAACTTTTGGAGTGTATATAAAAAATATGGGAGAGAACAGAGTATTAAATATTGGGATTGATCTTGGAACATCAAGAAGCGTTATTGCCTGTGATAATGGAATAAGAGCTTATATGTCAAGCTATGTGGGCTATCCTAAAGATGCTGTTTCTAAAAAGATGTTAGGAAAAGAGATCATATTTGGTGAAGATGCTTTAAAAAACAGGCTTGCTTTAAATTTATATCGCCCTTTTGATAGAGGAGTTCTTCTGCACTCTGACTCTCCTGAAACCAATCTTGATGAATACAATAAAGCAAAAAGTGTTGCAAGAGAGCTTTTAAGACAGCTTGTATTTCAGGTTGCAAAGGACGAACCAGAGGGGACTATTTTAAGGGGTGTTATTGGTGCTCCTGCACTTGCAACTCAGAACAATAAAAAAGACCTTCTTGATATTGCTGATAATATTCTTGATGATGTTCTTATTGCCTCTGAGCCATTTACTGTTGCTTATGGACTTAATCTTTACTCAAATGCAATGATAATTGATATAGGTGCTGGCACGACTGATTTATGCAGAATGCACGGCACAATCCCAACACAAGAGGATCAGCTAACAACATTTAAAGCTGGAGATCATATAGATAGAGTATTTCTTGAGCTTATAAAGAAAAAATATAGTGATGCAACTTTGACGATTAACATGGTTAAACGGTTTAAAGAGGAGAATTCTATACTCTCATCTCAAACTGAAAGCATATTTATTGAGCTTCCAATTAATGGAAAGCCGACTCAGTGCGATGTTACTGATGAGATAAAAGCTGCATGTCGTTCAATTGTGCCTGAAATTGTTGATGGCATTAGGAAACTTGTAGCAACATTTGACCCTGAGTTTCAAGATGGACTTAAGCAGAATGTTATCCTTGCAGGTGGTGGAAGTCAGATTGTTGGTCTGCAAAGGGAGATAGAAAGGTATATGAAAAAAACATTAGGTTATGGCAAGGTAACTAAGGTTGAAGAGCCTCTTTATGCAGGTGCAAGCGGAGCATTAATGCTTTGTAAAGATATGCCTCAAGAGTATTGGGATCAACTTAAAAAACGATAAGGAGATGATATAGATGCAACAAGAAGAGTGGGAATATAGCCAAAACATTGAAGATGGTCAAAGTTATGAGCAGATAATAGAGGAGCAAAGAGAGAGGATAGTAAAAGAGCAGGATAAAAAAGGTATAAGATACAAGATGACCCATCTTGGTGATATTGTAGTTGATGCTTTTGATAGATTATGGAGTTCTGCCTCCTCTTCTACTAAGGGCATCTCTCTTACCTACAATATCCATGAGCTAAAAAAGAGAAAACGAAAACTTCACAGAAAGATTGGTGAAAGGGTCTCAAAGATTAAAGAGCAATCTCCTCTACTTGAAATTTTTGATGATGAGGTGCTTTTAAATCTATTTTCAGACCTTGCAAAGATAGAGAAAAATATCAATGCAAGTATCTATGAGCGAGAAGAGAGGCTCTATCCTAAAAGGGCTATGAAAGAGCAGTGTATTTAAAAAAAACTATAAACTTGAGGTGGGAATATGTCTGAAGATAAAAAAACAATGATGATTTTAGCCGATAACACTAAAAATAAAGATGATGTTTATCAACTATTTTCCCATCATTACACTGTAACTTTAGCGGCAAATTCAGAAGATGCAATGAGAAAAGCATCTCAATACGACTATGATGTTATTTTGACTGATTATCTGCTCCCATCTGTATCGCCTGTTACTGAAATAAGAACTCCTAAAGAGGTTGTTTTTAGGGAAAAATCAAACATGGTGGCACGGCTCCACCAGATGGTGAGAAATCTTAAAGTTGATTTAACAGCAAAGCTACCAGATCATGATCGCCTGATTAGAGAGTCAAAGCAACAACATGATGCTATTATAACGCTGCTAAACGAAGAGATGGTAAAGAGTCAGAGCAAAGCGGCTGAACAGACTCAAGAGATTCAAAGATTAGAAAAAGAGCTTCAAAAATCTCATCAAGAGACATCGGCAGCTTTGGATCATGCTGAAAAATCTGAATCTGAAAAAAATAGGGCAATATCTAATGCAAAAGAGGCTGAACTTGCAAAAGAGGATGCTTTAAAAAAGGCTCAAAAGGCTGAATCTGATAAAGAGACAGCTTTAAAAAAGGCTTTAGAGGCAGAGGCAGAAAAAGAAAAAGCTCTTGAATCTGCAAGAAAAGCCAATAGTGAACGTGATGAAGCTATCAAAAAGTCTGCATCTGCTAAATCTGATATGGAAGATGCCATTAAAAAAGCTCAAAAGGCTGAATCTGATAAAGCAGAGGCTATAAAAAGAGCAGAAGATGAAAAAGAAAAAGCTCTTGAGGCTACAAAAAAAGCTCAAAAGGCTGATGATGAGAAAGAGTTAGCTTTAGAAAAAGCAGCAAAATCAGAAGAAGATAAGCAAAAAGCTCTTGAGGCTACAAAAAAAGCTGTGGCAGAAAAAGATGATGCTTTAAAGGTTGCAGAAAAAGCTGAAGAGGAAAAAGAAAAAGCTATAAAAGCTGCCAAAAAGGCAGAATCAGAAAAAGATGATGCTTTAAAAGTTGCAGAAAAGGCAGAAGAGGAGAAAGAGAAGGCTCTAAAAGCTCTCAAAAAGGCAGAATCAGAAAAAGATGAGCTTCAAGTTTTAAATGAATCACTCAAAATGGAGAGAGACAAGTCTCTAAGCACTATAAAGAGGGTTGAAGCTCAAAAAGATGATGCACTTACATCATTAGCTCAGGCTGAAAAAGAGAGGGATCAGGCTTTAAGCGTAGCTGAAAAAGAAGGGGTCGAGAAGAAAAGGGCACTTGCCAAACTTCAAGAGACTGAAAACAGCGTAAAAGAGGAGATTCAATCTTTAAAACAGAGGGTGAAATCACTTGAAAATCAGTTAGATGATGCGGTTGCAATTGCTGAATCAGCAGCTAAAGAGAAGGCAAAAATTGAGCAAAAATATGAACGGCTCATGGAGCAGTGGAACAATACTCTTTAAAAGATAATATTCAAGAAAAATTTGTATTTGTGTAGGATTAAGGAAGGATAATTTATATGACTCAAGTTGAGCTATTGGAAAGAAGCGTTAAAGAGTTAGATGATGACTCTTTTTTAAAATTTCGTGAGTGGTTTATAGAGTTTGATCAGGATCGTTGGGATAGGCAACTTGAAGCTGATTCTAATTCAGGTAAGCTTGATTTTCTCATAAATGCTGCAATTGCTGAATATAAATCAGGAAAGACAAGAGAGCTTTGATTCATAAAACATCTTCCAGTTTTTGGGCTTGTTATGAATCTCTTTCATTAGAAATTCAAATACTTGCTGATAAAAATTTTAAACTGCTTAAGGATAATCCTTCACATCCTTCTTTGCAGTTTAAAAAAGTTGGAAAAGTCTGGTCTGTTCGTGTTGGTTTGCATTATCGTTCTGTTGCAGCACCAATTGACATTGGATTTTTATGGTTTTGGATTGGAAGCCATGCAGAATATGACAAAATAATAAGCTTGTAAAATCTATTTATACAAACACAAAATAGCTATTCTCGGAGTTAATCATGTCATACAGCTTTGAAGATATTTGGTCATTGAGCGTTGCAGAGTTACAAAGAAGAGGCAAGCAGAGAGCCTACGAGTATGGGACGCTTTACAATAAATTTGTTCGTTTGGAGGCTGTTTTAAAAGAGAAAAAAGGGCGATTATCAAGCCTAAACAGCCAAATGGCGTTGATTGACAAGCAGCTAAAAGATAGCAAAAATAGCAAGTTTATCTTAAATAAAAAACGGACAGAGATGGAAGATGCCCTGATTTTACTCAAAGGGGCTGTATCTAAAAAAGAGGTTCTGCTCTTTGAGCTAAATGGCAAAAAAAAGAGGTTAGAGAGTAGAATCAAGGAGTTGAATCAAACTATTTTAGAGGCTTCAAAAGAGATTGCCACTATTTCAAAGACAAATAATATAAACCAAAAAAAGATCGTATCTCTTAAAAAAGAGAGAACAATACTCTCAACCGAAATCTCCAAATTTTTATCTGCAACCTCTATTGAAAGAGATGAGTTTGAGAAAAAAGCTCAAGATTTGAACAACGAATTTGTCCTTAGCCTTACAGAACGCTCTGATGTTAAAAATAGCCTTACAGCTATTAAAAAGGAGATTGAGAGCATGTTTGCAAGTATTGATATGTTCAAAAATCAGATTGAGAGTGTGGCTGAGATTAAAAAACTACAAGAGAGTATTACACAAAAAGCAAAAGAGCAGCGATCTCTTAGCGTTAGATACTCTGAATTACAGATTGAGCTTATAAATAAACAGGGGCAGTTTGACTCTGTGGCATCAATAGTTGAGACGCAGCAGAACCAGATCGCATCTATATCAGATGATAATCTTATTAAAATTGATAAGGCTCTATCTGAGCTTAATGAGCATAAAAAACGTGTTGCAGATTTATCAGAAGAGCAAAATAAGGCTCTTGATGAACTTTTAGATATTATGGTTCAAAAGGCAGTTTTAGAAGAGAATTACGATACCATTTGGCAAAATATTGAGAGTTTAGAGTTTAGTATTTTAGAGCTTGCACAATAAAAGGCAATGACATTTTTTAATGTTTAAACTTATAGCTATCAGGAGAAAATAGAGACAATGATGTTCCATAGCAGCTCATTAGATTCCAATCAACAGATGATAAAGAGAAAAGTTGAGGAGATTAATGCAGAACAGATAGATAAAAAGACCAGAGTCCTCCTTGCCTATGAGATTAAGAACAGAGAAAAAGAGATAACTTTTTTAAACAATAAAATTTCGATGATTCAAAAAGAGATTCATCAGACTGACTCATCAATAGAGAGGCTCAATCAAGAGGTAAATAGATCAAAAAGTGCCTTATCAGGACTCTTTAAAGATAGCAGCAATAAAAAGGTTAATGAGTGGGCAGAGCTTAAGCAGATGCAAAAAGAGGTGGAAGAGCTGCTCTCTATCCTGCCTCAGCTTAAAGGCTCAGTTACAGAGAACAAAAGTGCTATTGAATCACTTACTCAGACTCTAAAGCCCTTAGAGGAGGAGTGGAGACACATAAGCATAAGCGATGAGAAGCAAGAGTTAGAGGAGTCGTTAAGTAAAGCTGATATTACACTCTCAAGTCTTGAGCAGGAGATTTCAATTATGAGAGGGACACGGGGTTTGCTTTACGGAATATTGCCTGATGGTTACAGTGCTGGACTTATTGACAACATAACTCTAAACTTTGAGCAGTGTATCCAAAGTTATTATGATGAGATTGAGTCGCAAATTGCAGAGGTTAAAGCAAAAAAGGCAGAGATGGAGCATCAGATTTCGCTTGAACAAGAGGTGTTAAGACGCATAAGACCAGAGAAAATCTCTCTTGAGCGTGAGGCACAAAGGGTCTTAGAGTCTCAAATGGTTGATGAGTCTTTAATCTTTGCAGAGCTTGAAAAGTTGAAAAGTAAAGATGGGGAGATATCTGAGCAAAACTCTAATCTTAATGCAGATATTGATAGTGCATCATTGCAGATTAAAGATATTGATGGCTCTATAATAACAAAGCAGAATATGGTTGTTGATCTAAATAAAAAGTATGAAAATCTCCTTGAGCTAAAACGTAAAGTTGGAGATATGGAAGATATTGAACAGGAGCTAAAACGTATCAGGGCAATGGTGCTTGAAGCTAAATCTGAGCACAATATTAAACACTCAATGTTTGATATTATAAACAATATAAAATCAGATATGGTTTCTATGAATCAAAGGCTTAAATCTATTTATGAGTCGTTTAACATAGAGCTTGACAATTTTGATAATGCAATAGATCAGGTAGCTTAAGATCAAGTAGCTTAAACAGGGGGAGAATTTAGTATGGAAAAAGAGATTAATCAAAGAGAATCAAGGGGTAGGTTTGCAAGTGCTCTTAATGCAGTGGGTAGCTCAACTGTATGGGTGTATGATGCAACTGCAAATGGTCTGAATAAAGTTTGGTCAGCAGTTAAAAAGGTGCCTGATTTTCAGCCTGTTCCTAAGGGTATGTTTACAAAAGGTCTTGGTTTTATAAAGACTGGTGAGATAGGAAAACTTGAGAAAAAGATTGCTGAGTATGAAAAAGAGATAAAAGCCCTCTATTTTGAGATTGGTAAAGAGGGTGCTCGAAGTGCTGATGGTAACACAATTTTAGAGTCAGACAACTTAAAGCAGCTTCTTGCTGATGTAAAGGAGTATGAAAAAGAGATTGAGAGGCTAAAAAATCGTATTTCTGAACTAAAAGAGGAGAAGATAGCTGCAAAGATACGTCAAAAAGAGCTTAAAAAAGAGGCTGCTTTTGCAAAGCTAAAAGAGAAGGTGAGTAAAGAAAAAGCATCAATTGAGCAGATAAATAAGGTTGTTGAAAATTCGATTAACACTGCACTAAAAACAGGTGTGTTTGAGTCCCGTTCTGAAGAGGAGATTTTTTATAAAGTTGCCCATGACCTTTTAGATAGTGAGATGGAGATCAAATATCTTGCTGCTGCTGAAATTGGAAAAATAGGCAATGATGCTGGTGTTCCAATTCTTATGGACGCTGTTCGATATGATGATCCTGATCTTACTGCTGAGATTATCAACTCGCTCATAAGTATTGGTGATTCGCGAGCTGTTCCGCTTTTTATCAAAGAGCTAAAATCTGAAAAGTATAGGGTGCGTATTGGTTGTTTGCGTGGTCTTTTTAAACTTGCTGGAGAGGATGTCTCAATGCCAGCACTTATTGAGGCTCTTCGCGATGATCATCCTGAAGTGCGAAGAACAGCCCTTACATTTATCGGCTGGAAAGACCCAGAAGATGCAGTCCCAGCAGTCTCACAATGTCTGATTGATGAGGAGGCACGGGTGAGAAAGGCTGCTGTATCTGCTCTTGCAAATTTAAAAGATGAGTCATCTGTACTCTCTTTAATTAAGGTGCTTGGCGATAAGGAGCTTGAGATACGCGAAAAGGCGTTAGAGGCTATCAGGGCAATTACTGGTGAAAATATTGAGTTTGATGTTAATGCTGCTGGAGCGGAGCTATCTGAGGCAGTTTTAAAGCTAAAGCAGTGGTGGCAAGATGAGAGAATGACCAAAGTTAAGGGTGATGCTGAGGGCGAATCTGCTATTACTGGTATTGATTCTGATGATCTTGTTGGAGATGGTGATGTTGATGATGAAAGAGCTTCTGAGTATGATTACAGCTTAAAAGATGAGCTTTCAAGCAAGATTAAAGAGGCTTTAAGTGATGAAGATGAAGAGGCGATTGATCAAGAAGAGGCTATTACAAAGGGCGAAGTTTTAGAGCAGACAAGCGTTGAGGAGTCTGTTGAGGCAGCTTTTGATGAGCTTGAAGAAGAAGCAATTAAAGAAGATGAAGATAGCGATGCAAAAATCAAGTTAGAGTTAGAGCCAGAGCTTGCTCCAATAGATGAAATTATAGAAGAAGATGGCTATCAAGATGAGTCAGAAGAGGCTAAAGCAGAGTCAGATAACGAAGATTATCTTCCTGATGTTGAAAATCTGATTGACGATGATGACAATGGCTCTTATACAGAAAAAGAAGAAGAGGCTGATGATGTTGAGCTAAGTTCAGAGTTATCATTAGAAGCAGATGAGGATTCAGAAGAAGATGTTAGTTATCAAGCCCAAAAAGAAGAAGACTTATCTATTGACGAAAAAGAAAATGCAGAGCTTGGTGTGTAAGCTATGTTAAATGAAGATGATTTTAAACATGAGCAGCAGGAGGAAAAGCAGCAGCAGAGGCGATACCGCTCCGCCGCCTCTTCGTCTTCTTCTTCTCCTGCTTCTGACGAGCTTTCAAGTGAGCTTGAGAATAAAAAGAGTGCTCTTATTTCAAATCTTTCTGATGACAATAGAAATCTGCTTAAATTGAGCAGAGATGAGATGTTAAAGGAGAGAGACAAACTTCAATCTGAAATTGAGGCTCTTGAGAATAAGAACCATCTATCATCAAGGCAGCTTCATGATATTAAATTTGCGATTAAAGAGAAGTTGCGAGAGAAGGCAAAAGCAGAGCAGAGGGCAGATGGGCAAAATAGGGAGCTACTCAAACTTCTTACTGAGGAGAGTAGCCTTACAAACGAGATTGAGTTCTACAACTCTGAAAAAGCCGATATTTCAGATGTTTTAGACAAACTTACTCTCAAGATGGAGTCAAGTATCCGAGCGGTCGAGAAATCTGTTAAAGATATTGGTTTTATAAAGGGTGAAACTGGTGCTTTGATAGATAGAATTGGCAGGCTTGAGACCGATATACCAGAGAAGAGTTCTCATGTTGAGGGGCTTGATGATTCGATTTTTGGGGCGGTAAAGGCTCTTGAGTCGCTTTATGGAAGAATGCACAGCATAGAAAAATCTGCAAAAGCCCACTATTACAATATTAAGGGAGAATCAAGAGGTCGCCATGACAACAGTTGATTTAAAGACAAGAGAGGATTACAGAGAGAGTGAATTTGCAGAACAATTCAGGGTTATGGATAGCATTGCAAAGATTGATATGCAGGTTAAAGATGTGTTGAAAAAAGGTGCTGCAAAATCAAATGCTTTTGTTGAGTTCCCACGAATAAAAGAGATTGAGCTTCTTAAAAAGGGTATGTATTCAATTGATCTTGAAAAGACCATAAATGATATGTTTCAGGTTATGAAGAGTATGGAATCCCAGCTTAGTGGGGTGCTCTCCATAAACTCATCGCTTGAAAAGGACCTTAAAGATTCAAAAGAGATCATAGCAAATTTTAACCAGCAAAATAGCGAGATTGAGGCTGAACTTGCTAAGATGAAAGATGAGCTTCCTTCAAAAAGAGAGCTTCAGATTGAGATCGATTATCACATTGATGAGCGAAACAAGGCTGAACTTGAGATTCGTGAGCTAAAGGCAAAGATAGATAAATTAAAATATGGTATAGAGCGTAATCAACAAAAGGCCACAACTTTAGAGGAGCAAAAGGCTGATTTTATTAGTGAGATCAACTTTTTAGAGGCTCGTTTAAATGCAGATAGTGAAAATAGCAAACAGCACCAGCGAGAGATTAGCGTATTAAAGGGTAAAATCTTGGTAGGTGAGGAGAAGATAAAATCGCTGCAGATTGAGCTTAAAGATGCCCTTGATGAGAAGTATCGCCTAATGGGTGAGCTTAAAGCATCAAGAAGTGCTGTAAGAGAGCTTCACGCTGCTTTGAATGCAACTAAACTTCAGGCAAAAAAGACCTTTTATCAGACAGCAGAGAGCAATAGGTCAGATAATAGATTAGAGGCTGCTGAAAAAGAGGCGTAAAATTTACAAATCAAAGGTTAGACAACGTTAGATGGAATGAGCTATGGAAGAAGAGCTTTTGATCAAAGATTTTGGGTCTGGTTATGAAGATTATAAAGAGAGGCGAGAGCTGCTCAAAGAGATTGAGGAGCTAAGAAAGATAAAGCTCTTTTTAGATGAGGAGGAGACAAGGCTTACAAGAGAGATTGATATTCTTTCAGGTGAGCTTGAAGGTGTTGATATTGCCATCTCTGCTGCAAATAACCACACTCTTTCTTATGAAAAGAGAAAAAAGGATTGTGTAAAGAACATTGAGTTTTTAAAAAGCAGAAAAGATGAGCTTATAAAAGAGACTGATGAGCTTCACTTTAAGGTCAAAGAGCTAAGGGCTGAGGAGAGCTCAAGTGCTATGCTCAATAAAAATCTGCGTTCTGAACTCAATGATATTAGTAGCGAAAAGGCACGAGTTATAAAGCGTCTTGATATTGTGAAGAGTGGCATAAAGTCAATCTCTAAGGAGCAAGTTGATAGACTCCCAAATTTAGAGGGGTGCGACTCTATTCTTAAACAGGTTTATAATCTTCTTAGAGAGACACAAGATAGAATGGAGATCTCTGCACTTATGAAAAAGAGGTTGTAAGAAAGAGGGTAGGGGGTAAGGGAGAGAGGAGTTTTTATGTCTTTGTTATCTATTGAGAAGTTAGATAAGATGCTTGAGGTTATGGAGAGCGATCTGAGCCTTATAAGCAGCTCTTTTCAGATAATGTCATCAAAAGAGCAGTTAAAACTATCTAACGATATTAAGTATCTTCTGCTTGATAATATTGCACAAAAGATAAGATTTGTGTTTTATGATGTGGGTAATAGAGATGATATTTTGTGCCAATATATCTACAACAATAATGGTTTTGCCCAAAAGCCTCACTTTTTTGAATCCTCTTTTGATAGATATAGAGGTGAGACCATAGCCTTTGATGTGTTTATAGACTTTACAGACTCTTTTTTATCGCTAAAAAGGCAAGATAGAGATATTTTGCTCAATAACACTGAATATGACTGGTTTGTTTAAATTATATTTGTTATATTACTCCATAATTACACTTAATTTTTAAATTTAAAACAATCTGTTTTTAATAAGGATTATAATTATGAATGTTGAAGCAACAGTCTCAGATGATGGTAAAACACTTACTATAATGGTGCGGGGGAAACTTGACATCACTCTATATAAAAAATTTAGTGACTCTTATAAAGATAAGATCGAGTCTGTTTCAAAGGTGATTATAGATTTTAGTGATGTTGAGTATGTTGACTCATCAGGGCTTGGAATGCTGCTTGTATTGCGGGAGCGTTGCGGAGGAGATGATGGTGTGATTGACATTGTTAATCCCAACCCCAATGTAAGAAGAATTCTTGAGACAACCAATTTCCAGCAGTTGTTTAATATTAAGTAAACAGGTGGAGGTATAATAAAGTAATGGCAGCAGATAGAACAACTCTTCAAGAGCGTTTAGAGGCTCTTAAAAGGGCTGAAACAGGCAGTGAGGCTATGCTGGAAGGTGAGAAAAAAGAGTTTAGCCTTGAGAGCAAAATAGCACAAGCTGAACATTCGTTTAAAAAAGAGGTTCAAAGTAGAGATAGAGAGGAGGGCGAAATTGCAGAATCGCCTTTAGGACCAGTAGGGCTTGATATTGGAACAAGCCATGTGATTGTTGCCCAAAATGAGCGTAGGTACATCAAGACAACCAAGCAGTTGAACGCCTTTTTTACAATCCCCCACTCAAAATTTGCAAAAGATATTTTGGTCAGAAATGATGTCTTTTTCTTTGAGCAAGATGGTCTTTACTATATTGTGGGATATTCTGCAGAGAATTTTGCCAATATGTTTGATACTGACACAAGAAGATCGATCAAACAGGGGCTACTCTCATCAGATGAAAAAGAGGGGATTACAGTTATTCAGGCAATTATCCTATCTTTGATTCAAAAGCCAAAGCGTTTAGGCGAGATTTTATGTTTTGGTGTCCCGGGTGAACCAATTGATGGGCTTGGTTCTGTTACATACCATGAGTCAATAATAAAGATGTTTATAAGCAGAATAGGCTTTACGCCAATCTCAATAAATGAGGGTATGGCTGTTGTGCTATCTGAGCTTGCTGAACATGACTACACAGGTATTGGAATTAGCATTGGCGGCGGAATGTGCAATGTCTGCCTCTCATACCTATCTTTTCCTGTTTTGACATACAGTATTCAGATGGGCGGCGACTACATAGATAGCTCAGTTGGAACTGTTGTTGGAGTGCCTGCAACAAGGGTTAAGTCAATCAAAGAAAAAGAGCTATCACTTCTTGCCAAGCCTAAAGATCGAATAACAACTGCTCTGCACATATTTTATAATGAGCTTATCCAAAAACTTCAAAAGAGTATGGAGAAGGTATTTTCTGCATCTAATAAACTTCCTATGATCTCCAAACCCATTCCAATTGTCTTAAGCGGTGGCTCTGCAATGCCAGAGGGTTTTACTGAAAAATTCCATAAATCTCTTTCTAAGGTGCGTCTGCCTGTTGAAATATCATCTGTCCATCTTGCTCAAGACCCCTTAAATGCAACTGCTAAAGGTGCTCTAATAATGGCAATGACAGAGGATGTCCCTGAGTAAATAAGTTTTAAGGGGCATGAGTGAAAGATAAAAAGTTGAGATAAAAGATAAGTAGGGGTGTTAGAGTGGCTAACACCCCTACAGTTTTTTTATATACTTTACACGGTGTCAATGAGCCACTTTTCAATTCCTTAGCGTTTTTGCTTGAGATTTTATTTAAATAGATATATTTTATGAACAATTTATCAGATACTAAATTATGTTCAAAATATGATTATGAGGTAAAAAAATGGGGATACACGAAAGAAAACAGCGAGAAAAGGAGCAGAGACGCAAGCAGATTATGGAAGCTGCCAGAAAAGTCTTTTCAGCCAAAGGGTTCAGCAGAGCCACAATGGAAGAGATAGCTGGTCAGGCAGAGTTAAGCCCTGGCACCATATACCTCTATTTTAAGAACAAAGAGGAGCTTCACACATCTTTATCAATTAATATTCTTGAGTATATAACTGCACAGATGAAAAAATTTATCAATCGAGATGACATTGATGCAGAGGCTAAGATGCACCTATTAAAAGATACCTTTATGAATGTTTATGAGTATGACCCGATGGTTCTTATAAATCTATTTCATCTGCAATCTGGCGAAACTCTGCAAAATCTATCTGATGAGGTACTTGATGAGTTAAAACAGACATCATCTGAAGCTCTATCTGCAATAACTTCAGTTGCTAATGAGGGTATAAGTCAAGGGATTTTTGTGGCAAAGCACCCTGTTGCTCTTGCTGATATAATCTGGGCAACCTACTCTGGAGTTGTGCTTTGGGTTGATAGTAAAAGGCTTTTAAACAATGAGAAGGATTTTGTAAAACAGACCCTTGATATAGCCTTTGAGATAATGGTAAATGGCTTTAAGGTAAAGTAGTTTAAGGTAAAACCCACAATAAAGGCGGCATTACTTAAAATATCATGTAGGCGAGCATGGAAGCTCGATTAATACAGTAGAGCCGCATCCTCTACCATCGCTTTCAAGTATTAAAATCCCTTTATTTGCATCAACAAAACTTTTGCAGTAGTAGAGTCCAAATCCTGACGAGCCTTTGCTTGATGTCCCAAAATCAAAAATCTCTCTTTGTCTCTCTCTTTCAACTCCAATGCCTGTATCTTGAATTTTTAGACCAATAAATTTTTGAGTAGAGTGTGTTGATATTTCAATACGATTTTTTATCTTTTCACGAGACATTACAAATAGAGGTCTTTCTGTCTCATAGGTTGTTATCTCAAGTTTGTGATCCCCTCGCTCCCTATTTTCATCAATTGCATCGCAACTATTTTTTATTAAATTGACGATAACCTGCATCAGCTTATTTTTTTCTATTAAAATATGTTCAATTGTAGGGCAAAGATTGTGCTCAACGCTGATTTTACGCTTAGATATTGAGACCTCCTGCATTTTAAGGGCATCATAAATAAGGTTATTGATATTTATCTTCTCTCTCATCTCTGCCCTTCCCGGTGCATAGGTTCGATGTAGCGTTAAAATTTGTGCCACATAATCAATGCCCGTTGTGATTTTATCTATTGTATCAGCAAGTTTACTATTCTCTGCCCCAATGTTATCAATCAGACTTCCCATATAATTTATAATCTCAACACCTCGCGGATTTATTGAGATATATTCAGTCAAATGCTCTTTGTGCTCCATCAAATCTTCGTAACACTTTGAAAGATAGCAGTGTATCAGCTCTGGGTTTCTAAGTTTAAGTTGTTCAGTATAGACAGCAACAGGCGTGATAGCATTGCCAATGTTGTGTAATATCATTGCTGATAACTGTGCACGTCCAGCATCTACCGCCTTATTTAGAAGCTCATTTCGTATATACTCATTCTCCCTTTTTCGATCTTTTATTAACTGCTCAAGCTGACTTATCAGGTGTTCAAGCTCTATGGAGTTATAATCTACCATCTTTATTTGCATTTGCTCTTTACTAAGTCTGCATTTTGAGAGATTTATCCCTCTTTTTTCAAGATTTCTAAATTTTTTTGCCCCAATATTTTTAAACCTTGACCCCTTTAGATTCATCAACCGTTTATCTTTGAGGCTTTTTGATCTACTCTCTTTTTTTAACATTACCACCACCTTCTATTTAAATAGTTTATAACCCAACAGGGAGCATCACAGTAACCTCAGTGCCAACTCCAACCTCGCTTGATATTTCAATTGTCCCTTTGTGCGATTTTATAATCTCGTAAGTTATGCTAAGTCCAAGACCAGTTCCTTGACCAACTGGTTTTGTTGTAAAAAAGGGGTCAAATAGACGTTTTAGGTTATCTTTTGGGATACCGCACCCTGTATCGCTCATCTTTATCTCAATATAGCTCTTTTGCTCTACCTGATGCCCATTTGTCTCTACTGCCTCTGTTTTGTTGACATTTAACTGTTGTGGAGCATGTTTTGTGGTTAGCTGTGTAGAGATTCTTATCTCTCCTTGCTCCTTTATTGATTGAGCAGCATTAAGCAAAAGATTCATAAAGACTTGGCTTATCTTTTGTGGAAAACATCTGATCTCTGGAATGCGTCCGTAATTTTTCACTATTGCTGTTTTATATTTAAGCTCATTCCATAAAATATTTATTGTTGTATCAATCGCTTTGTTTATATCAAGAAGATTATACTCAGTCTCATCAATTCTTGAGAATGTTTTAAGATCGCTGACAATGGTTTTAATACGCTCTATACCATCAAGGGACTCATCAGTAAGATCGTTAATATCAGCCATTATAAGCTCTATTTTGTTATCGTTTTTAAAATTTTCTAACTCCTCTAAAAGTAAAGGGGCATTTTCAAGACCTGAGTAACGCAAAAAAAGCTCTACATCGCTATACTTTTTATGAAGAGAATCAATCTTTTGCATATATCTTTTTAACGCTGATAAATTAGAGTTTATAAAAGATAATGGGTTGTTGATCTCATGTGCAACTCCAGCAGCAAGAAGCCCAACAGATGCCATCTTGTCTGTTTGGACAATCAAAGCAGCCTGCTTTTCAACCTGTGCTTTAAGATTTTTATTCATATCCTCCAATGCCTGATTTGCAGCTTTAAGCTCAATTTTAAGCACATCTTGTTTTTGCTCTAAATTCCACTCATTGGTCAAAGCACGGGCAAATTGTAAAATCTCCTCATGGTTAAATGGTTTTCTTAAATAGAAAATATCATCTCTTCCAGCAATGGCAATTATATCATCAGGTGTATATTCGCTATAAGCTGTAACAATTACAATTCTAATCTTTGGATCAATCTCCCATATCAACTTTGAGGTCTCAGCACCATTAATACCCGGCATCTTCATATCAATAAAGGCTACTGCATAGGGGCTGTTCTCATTTAGGGATAACTTTACAAGCTCAATACCTTGATTTCCATTCTCAGCCATAGATAGCTGGTAATCAATTGTTTTTCTACGTTTCTGTTTTTGCCTCTTTTGCTCACGACTCAGATTAATATCAAATAGATATGCCCCAGTTTGCAGAATGTCAGACTCTTGCTCTGGCGTAAATATAGATTGATATGTGCCTCGTATCCCCTCATCATCATCAACAACTAAAATCCTCTTATTCTCCTCCATTATATAAAGCTCCCCCATTTTTATATTTTATTGTATTATTTTGATAATTGAGACTATTTTCTAAAAACATGAGGCTGCTTGCCTCTTGAGGTTAATGGTAAAATAGCCATCTCATGGAATGGATTATTTGGGTCTTTAGTGTTTATAACCTGCTGAATCTTTGAGTTTTTAATATGATTTTTAACCCTTATAGAGCATTTGCTACCAGTAATCTGTGTTCCAGCAAAAATAGTGCTCTGAGCAGAGACTCCAGGCTCTTCAGAGATATCTGCTTTTTGCTCTGCGTACCACTTTTCAAACCTATTTTTTTCATTCACAAGGTTGAGTCGCTCTGATTTAACTGACTTGATCTTTACCTTAACTTCACTATTTTTTGTAACCAACACATCATTTTCATCAAAGAGCTTGTTAATAGTCTGGTCCATCTTTAAAGCCCTTTTATCAAGTTCAGCTAAAAATTCGTCCATCTGTTTTTTTACAATCTCGCTTGAGACCCCCTGTTTATCATTAATTATCTTTTGTCTCTCCACAATAAGCCTCTCCTGAAGCCTTGATAGTTCAGATAGCTCATTTAACTGATGAACACTCTGGTTATCATACTGCTTTTCAACAGCCTCAAGTTTGCTTAGATGATCCTCATGTTTCGCAATATTGTCCAACAATGATTTTATAACGCTATTGGCATGTTCATCAGAGACTGGGAATAGTTGGCAAGGGGTTGAAACCTCGCTGCCAATGTTCATAGCCTCAATACCCTTTGCTGCATGAATGGTGCTTGCAATAATTCTACCCCTTGGGACTATAACCATTCCACTTGTGATGATGGTTGAATCAATTATCTCTTTTTGAACCACAACATCTCCTTGAGCAATTATGGTGCTTCTGCTGATTGTTTGAGCTGTTAGCAGCAGACCTGTTTTGACTGTTGATGCGTTGATGTTATTTTTAACAGAGACCGAGTTGGTTATATTTACCTCAGCCTCCTCAATATCGTTTACAGTAAGATTTGCCCCAGTTACGCTAAAGCCGGAAAGTATTGTTCCAGTAATAACAATATCTCCGCTAAATTTGATGTTGCCAGTCCTGAAATCAACATTCCCCTTTATCACCTTTTCAGGAAGAATGCTTATCTTGCCGTTTACAGCTAAATCAGGTCGCCCGTTTACAATGGCAATAGCCCTTAATCCATCTTTTGATAGCCCGACCCCTTGCCCGCAATCAAGATTTGCATCAGTTGGAATAGGGGCTATGATCTCAGTACCACGAACAGTAATGCCATTAAATGATGGTATTATTGGAATTTTTTCAGCAAGCAGTGCACCTTGCATCACATTCGGAGTCTCGCCTCTATCTCTGTAATCAAACTTTCCTGAAGCAAGCTCTTTTCCAAAAATTTTGTTTTGATCTTCAAAAAAGTATTTTATAAGTGCGTTGCGACCCAATTTTAATGGTTTTCCCTTTGCAATTACAAAGCTCTCCTTTTTTGTTGGAGCCTGCTTTAAAAAAAGCTCAATTGCTGTGTCATCAGCAAAACCGTAACTTATTTGGTATGTTGAAGCAACAAGCTCTTTAAGTCTTATTGCTGTCATATCCTCTGGCATATCGCCAACAAGCCTTATCTTTGCCTCAAGCTGATCAGAAGATATTGTAACCTCAAAGGCATCGCTTGATTTTGAGTGAATCTGCTCTATACTTGAAGTGCTCTCTTTTTCTGAGGTAGCTGCCTCATCTTTTTCTTTATTTTTCTCCGCCGCCGCCTCTTCTTCTTGCTGCTTAGTTTGCAAATTTCGCTCTTGTTGAGTTTGAGAGAGTGCATTAACAATGGTTTGTGCTTGCTCTTGAGAAATTATTGAGCGTTCAGTTAAAATATCTTTGATCTGTTTTATCTCAAATGTCTTTGTAAAGTGGAGCATCTGAACCTCAAGAGCCTTTAAAACTTCTGGTTCAGTTGCAAAATTTCTATTTATCGCAGCTTTGCAAAAGATTTTATCAAGTGCACGTTGCCTGAAAAATTTTTTCTTTCGTCTCTTTAAAATTAGATCATCTTTTGCCCGACTCCTAACATCAACTGGCAACTCTAAATCATAACTGCGAGCTATGGCTACATTATCGTCTGTATTGTCAGATATGCTATCATCTTGCTCATTATCGCTAATCGGCTGATAATCAACAGTGCTATTTGAGCTTACAAGCTCTCTTTCTGAGTAAATCTGATCAATTATAATTGACTCTTTTTGCTCTTCTGTGATGATATTTTCAGCAACAAGAATATCATCAAGAACTCGGCAGGTGGTTGTGTCCTTAAACTCTTGAGATTGGATAGCAAGGCATCTTTCAATATCTTCAAGGGAGACTCCAAAATCTCTCATTGCAGCTTTTGCAAAGTTTTTGCCCATTCTTCTTTTAGTAGCAGCAACAATTTTGCCCATATCCTCTGATGAGATGAACCCCTTCTCAAAGAGAATATTTTCAAGTGAGACATTTCTGCCAGCCTGTCTTTCACTCTGCATAGCTGTAATTGATGACTCAAGCTGCTCTTGGTTGATAAAGCCATGATGCACAGCAGCTTTTCCTAAAAACATATCTTTGCGATGCTCATCAAACTTTTTGATCTCTTTATCCATGATATTGATCTCAGGCAGCTTTGATGCTGGATTATATGACTCTACAACCGCTTTTAACCGTTCTGGAGATTCATAAGCCTGACGAACCATTATCAAAAGTTCGTCATTATTCCACGGTTTAGTTAAATATCTGTGGGCAATACCTTGATTAAGAGAGGTTATAATGTCCTCTCTATCTGCGTAACCAGATAGGATAAATCTTATGGCATTAGGCAGAAGCTCAACACTTTTTTCTAAAAATTGTGTGCCTGTCATATTTGGCATTCTTTGATCAGATATTATTAAAAATATGCTGCTTAACCCCTCTTGTTGGTTATCTTTGTTGTGCTCTTTTATAAACTCTAAAGCAGACTCCCCATCAGTTGCAGATAGAATTTGGTAAGGCTCTGGCAATAAAAGACGCTTTAGAGATTTGATTATTGACTCTTGATCATCAACTATTAATATTGTGTTTCTCTCTGCCATTTTGCCTCCTATATCTGAGTTTTTATCTTATCTTATTTTTTTTAATTTCTATAAACATGGGGCTGCTTTGACTTTGATGCTACGGGGTCTATTCTCATTTCATAGAATGGATTATTTGGCTTTTCGTTGTTTAGAACCTGATGCACTTTTGAGTTTTTAATGTGGTTTTTAAGGGTGATTGAAGACTCTTGTGTTGCAACAACTGTTCTTGCAAAGATTGTCCCTTGTGCCGCTACACCTATCCCCTCTTTACGAGCCTGCTCTTTTTGATCTTTATACCACTTTTCAAATTTGCTTTTATCGTTTAATAGCATCTGAATATTTTTTTTGATCCCTTCAATCTTAACTTCAATCTGCTTTATCTTGCTCTGCATGGTCTCATTTTCATCAAATAGAGTGTTTATTGACTTTTCAACCTCTACTATCTTTTTATCAAGCTCAGATAGAGCCTCCTCTAATTCACGTTTTACCCCCCTTTTTTGATATACACCCAACTTATTTAAAATCTCTTGATGCTCGTCAGTAAGCTGCTCTTGAACCTTTGATGCTTCAGATAGATTATTTAATTGGGTCCAATTTTGCTCTTCACATTGAGCTTTTAACTCTTCAAGTTTTGCAAGACCCTCTTTTTGAATATTAATTTTATCATTAAACCGATTTATAGTATCAAGTGAGTGTTCATCTGCACCCGGAAAAATATGGCATGGAGAGGCAACCTCACTGCCAATATTCATAGCCTCAACCCCTTTTGCTGCATGAATCGTAGTTGCAATAATGCGTCCTCTTGGAACAATAACCTTGCCGCTGGTTATAATTGTTGAATCAATAATCTCCTTTTGGACAACAACATCGCCTCGTGCAGTAATTGAGCTATTTTTAATAATTTGAGCAGCTATATTTCCGCCAGTTTTGACAGTTGAGTCATTGATACTATTTTTAACAATAAGCGTGTTTGCAATATTTACCTCAGCCTCCTCAATATCGCTTACAGTAAGATTGTTGGCAACTACGCTAAAACCTGCCAATATATTGCCATGAACAGTAACATTTCCGTTAAATTTGATATTGCCAGTCTTAAAGTCAACATCTCCCTTAACCACAATCTCTGGAAGCACGCTTATTTTTCCGCCAAGAGATATATCTGGTCGCCCATTAGCAGAGGCAATAACCTTTAATCCATCTTCTAACAACGTTGCCCCTTTGCCGCAATCAAGATTAATATCAACAGGCAAGGGGGCTACAATCTCTAAGCCATAAATACTAATGCCGTTGAGTGCTGGAATGGGCGGAATTTTTTCAGCTAAAATTGCCCCTTCCTCAACAGTGCTCATCTCCCCTCTATCTCTGTAATCAAATTTGCCTGATTCAAGCTCTTTTCCAAAATCAGCATTGTGATCTTCAAAAAAATATTTAACCCCAGCATTTCTACCCTCTTTTGCAGCTTTTCCCTTTGCAATGGTAAAACCCTCTTGATTTGTCTTACTTTTTGAAGACCAACCTCTTAAAAAAAGCTCAATTGCAACATCATCAGCAATGCCGTATGTTATGCTGTTTGTAGCAAGCAAATCTTTTAACTTATCAACATTCATACCCTCTGGTAGCTCTGCTACTATCTTTATTGTTGCTTCAGTCTCATCACTATTTATCGCTACTTCAAAGCAGTTTTTATCCCCAAGTGTGATAATATTTGCCTTAACATCTTGAGTAGTTGAACTATCTTTAGTGCTATCTTCTTCTGTTTGTAGGTTTATGGAGTGGTCAATAAAAACATCTCTTATTGCTTTTATTTCACCCATCTTCATAAAGTGGAGAAGCTGCTCCTCTAAAGCCTTTAAGACCTCTGGCTCAGTTGCAAGGTTCATCTCTATTGCAGATTTACAAATTATCTTATCAAGGGCACGCTGCTTGAAAAATTTTCTCTTTTTTTTGTTTAACAATATTTTTTTATCTGTTTCATTTGTTGGTGTATCACCATTTCCATTACTCTGGTTTTGATCTAAAGCCCCCTCTTGACTATTTTTCTCATTAGAAGATGTAAAAATCTCTCTCTCTGAGTATGTCATATCAATTAAGATAGAGTCTTTTTGATCCTCTGTCAGTAGCTTTTCAAAGACAAGAATATCACCAAGAAGACGGCAGGTTGAGGTATCAGCAAACTCTTTTGACTGAATCGCCAAACAGCGTTCAATCTCTTTAGGAGCTACTCCATAATCTTTTATAGCAATAGAGCCAAAAGATTTACCAACCCTTCTACGTGTAGCTGCAACCAATTTACCAATATTGTCTGACGAGATAAAAGCCTTTTCAAGCAGTATATTTTCAAGAGATACATTTCGTCCAGATTGACGATCAATCTGCATTGTAGCCATTGCCTCATTTAACTGCTCTTGATTTATAAAACCGTGATGAAGAGCCATTTTTCCTAAAGCTCTATCTTTGGCTCTCTGGTCAAACTCTTTTATCTCTTTTTCCATTATGTTTGGCTCTGACGAGCTTGCCACACCATCATCTGCATTTACAATAGAATCAGCAAGTCGCCTTACCTTTTCAGGAGACTCATAAGCCTGATGGATTATCAAAAGAAGCTCATCGTTTCTCCACGGTTTTGTTAAATATCTGTGCACAGTGCCTTTTTTAATGCCATTTAGGGCAATCTCATTATCAGAGTAGCCTGATAGTATAAATCTTATTGCATTTGGCAAAAGCTCCACACTATGCTCTAAAAATTCAAGTCCAGTCATATTTGGCATTCTTTGATCAGAGATGATTAGAAAAATATCATCTTGTTCGCCTCTATTGGCAATAAGTTCAAGTGCAGCAGGTCCGTTCGGGGCAGATAAAATAGCGTAATCTTCTGTCAGTAAAAGCCTCTTCAAAGATTTTATGATCGAGGCTTGATCATCAACAATGAGTATGGTTTTTCTCTTTTCCATTCTCTTCTCCTTACAAAAATCCAAATCTTACGCCACAATTCTATTTATTAAAAAAGCCCGTTACAGAGATATTATATCTGCAACGGGCTTTTTTGTAAATCGTGAAAATTATCTGTTTTTATTAGTTTTATTACTCGTCAGCCATCTCAGGGTGGAACACATCAACATCAATAAGATCATCGCCTAAATATGCTCTCTCTTTAGGACCAAGAATACCAAGTGAGAGGCACAACAGCGTCCAGAGATGAACTGTCTGCCACGCATGTCCATGAACATCGCTCATATCATGCACCTGTGCATGACAGTTGTGGCAAGGAGTTATGCAGTATTCTGCTTTTGTTGCAAGTATCTGATTTGCTTTTGTCTCTCCATAAGCCCTTCTTGCCTCTGTAAAACCAGATTGTAGGAAACCACCACCGCCACCGCAGCAGAAGTTATTAGATTTATTGGGGGTCATATCCACAAAATTCTCTTCACCAACAACAGCCTTAACTATATAGCGAAGATCATCTGCAACAGGATCACCTAAGGTCTTTCTTACAAGCTGACATGGGTCTTGAACTGTGAATTTAATTTTTCTCTCTTTATTCCACTCTGAACTTGGTTTGAGCTTTCCTTCTTTTATCCACTGGGCGTAAAGTTGAATTATACTTTTAATCTCAAATTTGTGTTCAATTTTGAATTTTTTCAGTCCTGCCAGGACTGCAAATAGTTCGTGCCCTCACTCGGTATTTAGCCAGACTTTGGCTCCAAGATCATCTACTGCCTTTGCTTTTGTTCTTACAATTTTTTCCCAGTTGTCATCTTCTGCCATGAACATGCAGTAGTTTTCCGCTGCAAATCCTTTGGAGCTGTATGTCCAGTCTGCACCTGCAAGGTGAAGAATTTTCCATAATGGCACCATCTCATCAGGTTCTGTTACAGGCTCTCTTGAGTTTTGGTTTAGAACGTAATGGGCACCTTCCCTGTTTACATCTGCGGTCATCTCGGCAAACTCAGGCTGACCTTCTCTGTATTCCTCAAGAACATCATTAACAACAAACTCAAAATCCTCTTCTGTTGCACCCATAGCACTGCAAGTGTCATTTTTAAGAGCCTGATCACAAGAACCAGCGATACCTCTTGGCTTTTTCTCTCTGGGCCAAGATTTTCTTGCATGAAATACCAACTGAGGAATATTGATCTCCATTGGACAGACATAGATGCACCTTTGGCACATCGAGCACATCCAGACCCAATTGGTATTTAATATCTCTTCGTCCATTCCAAGTGCTGCCATACGCAAAAATTTTCTTGGGTCCATACCCTCAAGACCAGTAGCAGGACAGCCAGACGCACACGCTCCGCATGTCAGACAGGCGTTTAGGTTGCCGCCGTTTGGCAGAAGGTCCATCACCTTGTCTTTGAAAATGCTTTTGTGCTTTCTTCCAATTTTAATTGCCGCTTCACCCATGCTTTAAAATTCCTCCATTTATATTAAAATCATAGTCGTTTACATATTGGGCATAGTATGTAAAATCAATGTAAGGCTACAGTTTAAAAATGCTTTATGACGCATATCATAAATTTTTTATGACGCATTATTTAAAGTTTTGTATTTTTCTCTTATTATCAATCGCATGTCAACCAATTTTAACAAAATAGAGTAACCAGATGAATAAAATTAACAGATCACGCAAGCAGATAAAAATTCCAACAATCAACTACATCAAAGAGCTTCCAATTACTGATAAAAAAGATGAGATAATTGAGGCTATTAAAAAAAACCGAGTTGTTATTATTGCTGGCGAAACTGGCTCTGGAAAGACAACTCAAATTCCAAAATTTTGCATTGCAACAGGCAGAGGAGTTAAAAAAAAGATAGGGTGCACACAGCCTCGAAGAATTGCTGCAATAAATGTAGCTGCAAGGATAGCTGAAGAGCTTGGGCAAAATTTTGAAAATTTTGTTGGGTATAAGATAAGATTTGATGATACATCAGCATCAGATACAATAATCAAAGTTATGACTGACGGCATTTTGCTTGCTGAAGCACAGCGTGATCCATTTTTAAATGAATATGACACCATAATTGTTGATGAGGCACACGAAAGAAGCCTAAACATAGACTTTACACTTGGAATTTTAAGGGGCTTGATAAAAAAGAGAAATGATCTAAAAGTTATAATCACATCAGCCACCATTGATACAGAAAAGTTCTCAAAGGCATTTAATAACGCACCAATAATTGAGGTTTCAGGTAGAATGTATCCTGTTGAGGTGCGTTATCTGACTCAACAAAGATTTGATCAAACAGAAAAAGATTCGATTTTAGGTGAGTTTGATTTTTATCAAGCTCAACAGGCTCAAGGCAATCAACACTATCAACAGGCTCAAGACGATCAAGATGACCAGAGCTATGTTGAGGCTGCTGTTGAGGCAGTTGAGATGATAAACAGAGAGTCGCGGCAGGGCGATATTTTAATCTTTATGCCAACTGAGCAAGATATTACAGAGACAATTGAGCTATTAAGGGGTAGAAATTGGGTTGGTGTAACTGTTTTGCCTCTATATGCAAGGCTATCAGCTTTAGAGCAGTCAAAGATATTTCATAGAGGGGTGGGAAGAAAAATTATTGTATCAACCAATGTGGCTGAAACTTCGCTTACCATTCCCGGTATTAAGTATGTGGTTGATACAGGTCTTGCAAGAGTTCCTCACTACTCGCCAAGAACCAGAACAACAGCTCTTCCAGTAACTCCAATATCAAGAAGCAGTGCAGATCAACGAAAAGGGCGGTGTGGACGTGTTGAAAATGGAATCTGTATCAGGCTCTATGATGAGCAAAACTACAACTCAAGGGCAATGTTTACATCTCCAGAGATTTTAAGAAGCAACCTTGCTGAGGTTATTTTAAGAATGATCTCCTTAAATCTTGGCGATGTCTCATCATTTCCATTTATTGATATGCCATCTCCAAAATCAATTAAAGATGGCTTTGATACACTTATTGAGATTGGGGCAATAGAAAAGGGCAAAACAAAGGGTTATCAGCTAACTCAAAAGGGCAAAATCATGGCTCAAATCCCTGTTGATCCAAAGCTATCGCGAATTTTAATTGAGGCTCACGCAAGAGGCTGCCTTCAAGAGGCTGCAATTATAGCCTCTGCACTCTCAATCTCTGATCCAAGACAGAGACCCCAAGATAAAATGCAGCAGGCAGATCAAAAACATGCAGCTTTTAAAGACCCAGCCTCTGATTTTATAACTTTGTTAAATATTTGGAGTAGCTGTTATGGAGACAAGAGCGATTTAAAGAGTCGCAGCAGTGTAAGAAAGTTTTGCAAGGATAACTACCTCTCATTTAGACGGATGCGAGAGTGGAGCGATATTTATCGCCAAATTATACTGGTTTTAAATGAGCATGGAGTTATAGCCAATAAAAAGAGCGAGCATACCTCTGGAGGAGAATTTTACGCATCACTTCATAAATCTATCCTCTGTGGATACCTAAGTAGCATTGCTCACAAAAAGGAGAAGAATCTCTATCAAGCTGCAAAGGGTCAAAAAGCGATGATATTTCCCGGCTCTTCAATATTTAATAAGGCTGGAAACTGGATTGTTGCTGCTGAATATGTTGAGACATCTCAACTATTTGCTCGAGTAGCAGCAACTATTGATGTTGATTGGCTTGAGGAGCTTGGATCAGGGCTTTGCACATATAGTTGGTCATCGCCCCATTGGGAGAAAAAAAGGGGCGAGGTTGTTGCAAAAGAGCAGGTTTCACTATTTGGACTTATAATTGTGTCTGAAAGATCAGTTGCTTATGGAAAGATAAATCCTGTTGAGGCTGGTGAGATATTTATCCGCCATGCTCTTGTTTTAGGCGAAATTGATAGAAAATTTGGATTTATGATGCACAACCAAAAGCTGATTGAAGAGCTTCAAGAGGTTGAAGAAAAGATGCGTAAACGCGATATTCTTGTAACAGAAGAGGATATCTATCTATTTTATCAGAGCCGCCTTGAGCGTGATTTTTACAACATCAAGACATTTGCAAAATATATTAAAGATAAAAAAGATGACTCGTTTTTGCGAATGAGTTTAGAGGATTTGCGCCAAAAAGCGGTTGATGAGGAGCATTTAGCAGGATTTCCAGACACAATAAAAATAGGGGATTTGGGGGCTAATTTAGAGTATGATTTTAAACCGGGTGCAGAAACTGACGGTGTAACTCTAAAGTTGCCAGCTATAACTGCAGCTCGTTTTATTGAGCGTCAGTTTGATAACTCTTCAATAGATTGGTTGGTGCCAGGTCTTTTTCGTGAAAAGATATTGGCACTTATAAAAAATCTTCCAAAATCTCACAGGATAAAACTTCTTCCAGCATCTCAAAAGGCTGATATTATTGCAACTGAGATTCAAAATAGAGGTCGCCCCCTATTTTATGAACTTAGCAGGTTTGTAAAACAAAGGTTTAACGCCAATATCCCCGCATCTGTCTGGTCAGATGAGGGGATTGAGCCTCACCTTAAAATGAGAATATCCTTAAGAGATGATGAGGATAAAGAGATCGCAGCTTCAAGAGATTTAGATGCTCTTAAGCCATACGTTGAGGAGTCTGGCTATGATTTTCAATCAAGTGATGGTTTGAAGAGTGCAAAAAGTAGGTGGGAGATAGATAATGTAATATCATGGGATTTTTTAGATAGATTGAATCTAAAATCTCTTTCACACTCAATCAAGTTAGAGTCTAAAGATGGTATAAATAGGGTCGTGTTTGAACTTTTTTTGGCATTGGTTGCTGAAAATTTGGATAGTTTAAACATAAATCAAAATCCAAAAGTTGCACTTCGCCTGTTTAGAAGAGCAGATGAAGCAGAGGAGGCTCACAAAGAGGGGATAAGAAATCTATTTATAATATGTTACCCAAATGATATGGAGGCATTAAAAAAAGATATAAAAGGGGCAACAAGGCTTAAATCTTACTCCCAATTTTTTGGAGGGTTTGATAGGTTAAATCAGGCATTATACCGCTCAATAACAAGGCATCTTTTTTGGTGCAACATAAGAACAAAAGAGGATTTTGAGGCTCATGCTGCCCAAAATTTACCCAAGCTATACCAAACTGGTCAGGAGTTCATCTCAAAGGTTATAGAGATTTGTCACGAGTATCAAGTAGCAATGGCAGCGTTGCAAAACATTGCGCTAAAAAATATGAATAGGTCAAATTTGTACGCTCTTATTGAAAATTTAGAGTTAGAGCTTAAAGAGCTTGTTCCACCTAATTTTCTTGATCTGTATCAATACAACAGATTAAAAGAGCTTAAACGGTATATCCTATCCTTAAAAATTAGGGCAGAGCGGGCAGTTGTGGATATGCTTAGGGACCAAAAGCGTTGGGCAGAGGTTTCAAAGTATGTTGATAAACTTCAAAATGTGCAAAAAAAATTGTCAGAAGATGGCTCATCATCGTTTGAGTTATCAAAAGAGCTGATTGAGGCAGTTGATAACCTCTTTTTTATGATTCAAGAGTATAAGGTATCTCTGTTTGCTCAAGAGCTAAAAACAGCGATAAAAATCTCTGCTGCCCGTTTAGATAAAATATCTCAAGAGATTGATAACATGATATAGAGATGGTTAAAAAATGGGATTGTTGATTTTATAATTAATATAAGTTAAAAACTCTTCACTAAAAATTTATTGATGACTCTTCTAAGGTTTGATTGGCGACAAACTCTTTAAATATATAAAAAAGATAAAAATTGGAAAGTAAAATGGCAGATAATCTATTTCAAAATGTGATGCAAATAAGAGAGGCTCTTGGAAAATCAGTTGTTATTCCAGCTCACCACTACGAGATGGACGAGATTGTAAAGATGGCAGATTTTCTTGGAGATTCATACAAACTTGCGGTTGACTGTGCTGCAACTGAGTCTGAATATATAATCTTTTGCGGTGTTATGTTTATGGCTGAAGGGGCAGCTCTGCTTGCAAAGCCTCATCAAAAGGTCTTGATTCCAGATAGAACAGCAGGTTGCCCAATGGCTGAGATGATTGATGCAAATCAAGCTAAAGAGATATACTCAGCTCTATCAAATATTTGCGACAAAGAGATCATTCCAATAGTCTATATGAACTCTTACGCTGATATGAAGGCTTTTTGCGGATCTAAAAATGGAACTGTCTGTACAAGCTCAAATGCTGCAAAGATTGTAAAGCACTTTTTGGATCAAGATAAATCGGTCTTTTTTGCCCCTGATTACAATTTAGGAATAAATACAGCCAATCAGCTTAAATTAAATCAAGATGAGATAGTTACCATAAATCAAGATTTATCGTTTGATTATGCAAATGTTAAAAGAGCCAAGATGTTTGTGTGGGACGGCTTTTGCCATGTTCACAAGGTATTTACGGTCGAGGATATTAAGGCATTTCGCCAACAATATAGCAGCAGCGAGTTTAAAGATAAGATTAATGTAATTGTTCACCCTGAATGTAGCGAAGATGTTGTAAATGGCTCTGACTATTCAGGCTCTACATCAATGATATATAAAACCATAAAAAATGGTAAATCTGGTAGCGTGTGGGCAGTTGGAACAGAATTAAGATTTGTGGAGCGAATGGATAGTGAATTTAAAGATAAAAAAGTTGTGCCTCTTAAACGATCAATTTGTCATAATATGAGCAAGATTACACTTGAAAAACTTGGTCAGACATTAACATCAATTCTTAACAACTCATCAAAAGAGCATATTACAGTAGCAGAAAAGTATAAAAAAGATGCCAAAAGGGCGTTGCAGTTGATGATTGATATTGTGGAGTCAGGAAAATAGGGTCAAAATATGAGACATTTTTACGATGTAGTTGTGGTTGGAACAGGGATTGCGGGGCTATCTGCTGCAATTATGTTAAAAGAGCATGGTCTAAATGCTGTTGTGCTCACTAAAGAGGATTCTGCTGATAAGACAGCGACAAACTATGCTCAAGGCGGTATTATTGCATGGGAAGAGACAGATTCTGCTGATCTGCTTGAGGCTGATATTTTAAGAGCAGGCTGTGGTTATAACAGCGTTGAGGCTGTAAAGCTACTTGCAAATAAGGGTCCTGAACTTGTATTTGATTTTCTTATCAATAAAATCGGTATCAGTTTTACCAGAACATTGGCTGGTACATTAGATTACACTGAAGAGGCTGCCCACTCTAAACGGAGAATTTTGCACTACTCAGATCACACAGGCGATACAATACAGATGGCTCTTATTGATTATGCTCAAAAGATAAATCTCCCTATTTTAAAGGGTTTTACAACAATTGACCTTATAACCAACAACCACAGATCAAGAGACACACAAGAGCTATATCGCCCATGCGAAGTTATGGGGCTTTATGCTCTTAACAATCAACAGAGGCATGTTGAGACATTTTTCGCACATCGTGTAATATTGGCTACTGGGGGACTTGGAGAGCTTTATCAGCACACAACAAATCCAGCCTCTGCAACTGGCGATGGTATGAGTATGGCTTATAGGGCTGGAGCATCTATTATAAATGGTCAATTTGTTCAATTTCACCCAACCTCTCTTTTTCATCGTGATATTAAAAGATTTCTTATATCAGAATCACTCAGAGGCGAAGGTGCAAGACTTATCAACCACAATGGCAAGCACTTTATGCACTCATACTCAGAGCTTGGCGATCTTGCTCCTCGTGATGTTGTTGCTCGCGGTATTTATGAGGAGATGGGCAAAAGTGGCATGGAGTTTATGATGCTTGATATTGCATCTCACTACAAAGGGGAGCGTCCAATTCCAGAGAGATTTTCTAAAGTTTATAGCACATGCCTAAAAGGTGGGATTGACATAACAAAAGAGCCAATTCCTGTTGTTCCAGCAGCCCACTACTTTTGCGGAGGAATTAAGGTTGATCTTTTTGGCAAATCAACTCTTGAAAATCTTTACGCAATAGGAGAGACAAGCTGCACGGGTCTTCATGGTGCAAATCGTTTAGCCTCTACCTCTTTGCTTGAGGGGCTTATGTGGGCAAAACAGGCGGCTGATCATATTGCCTTAAACTTCAGTGAGATTAAACAAAAACGGTTTGACAATATTCCAGATTGGGAGCCACCTGAATATTTAGAAGAGTTTGATCCACTGCTGTTTCATCAAGATTGGAAATTGATCAAACTTACCATGTGGAACTATGCTGGAATTGTTCGTAATAAAAAGGGGTTAGAGCGAGCTAATGCAGATTTAAACTACCATACCCACAGAATTTTTAAGTTCTACAAAAGTGCAAAACTCAATCGCCAGATTATTGAGCTTAGAAACGGAGTGGTCAATGCTTCAATTATTGTTAATGCAGCTATGCGTCATAAAAAATCTATTGGCTGCCACTATGTGGAGTCATAAGGAGAATAAAAAAAGAGTATGAAAATTTTAGAAGTTAAAAAATTGACATATTTTAGCCACCTTAATCTATTCTCCACAAAATATATGGACAAAATAGGTAACCTTAAATCGTGGATATTTGCATCACGATCAAACTCTCCTGCTGTTATGAAAAATAAAAATAACGATTTAGAGCAAAGCAGCAGACCCAATGCAGTAGTTATTGTTCCATTTCATGTAGAGCATCAAAAGCTGGTGATTATAAAGGAGTTTCGTGTTCCAATTGGAGATTACCAGTATGGATTTCCAGCAGGTCTTATGGATAGAGGCGAATCAGTTGAAGAGACAGCTACAAGAGAGCTAAAAGAGGAGACTGGTCTTCAAGTTGTTGAAATTATCAGAACAAGCCCAACTATCTACTCATCAACTGGCATGACAGATGAATCTATCTCTTTGGTCTATCTTTTATGCACAGGAAAACCCTCTGTTGAGTGGAGTGAAGATTCTGAAGATATTACAGTCTTGATGGTATCTTCTGAAGAGGCAAAAGAGCTACTTTTAAACCCTAATGTTAAATTTGATGTAAAGTCGTGGATTGTGCTCTCAACATTTGCACGAACAGGTATAATTTAAGATGTTTTCTAACTTTATATACCTTCTTGTTGCACTTATTTTATACTCAACAAGCCAGTTTCCAGTCGCAGATATAGATGCTTTTGCTGATAACTCTTTTGGGATAAATTTGGCTATAGCAGTAGCTCTATTTTTTATCTTTTGGCTGGTCTGCCGCTTCACATTTAAGCGGTTAGAGCTACGAGCTTTAAATTCTGATGCTATATCCAATTTAGATCACCATGTTGAAAAGAGCATCTCACGGCTCTCTATTTTTGCACTTGTGCTATTTGCCTGTGATCTCTATTTTTTAAGGCTAAATCTGATATTTCAAAAGATAGCACTTTTGAAGATATTTCCCACCTTAGAGGCTTTAATATTTTTATCTGTTTTTCTTCTTTATCTTGTTATTGTTTGGCACTCTGCATGGGCTATTCATAACCGATATTTTACAGGCTACTCATCAAAGAGAAAATTTATTACATCTAACATCTCATTTTCTCTACCCGCCCTTTTACCATGGTTTATCCTCTCTTTTACCGCTGATCTGATTGAACTTATCCCATTTAAACAGCCAAAAGGCTTTCTTGCCACCCCTTTTGGTGAAATATCTTATGTTTTTACATTTATGGTTGCTGTTGCCTGTTTTGGTCCATTTTTAATTCAAAAAATTTGGGGCTGCACCTCGCTTGAAGAGGGGTATGTAAGATCAAGAATAGAGTCTCTTTGTGATCGGGCAAAACTTAAATATGCTGACATACTAAAATGGGAGCTATTTGGAGGCTCAATGATAACTGCTGGAGTTATGGGGCTTTTAGGAAAATTTCGCTATATTTTAGTTACCCCAGCAATGGTAGAAAGACTTGAGCCAGACGAGCTTGATGCTGTTATTGCCCATGAGATAGGGCATATACAGAAGCATCATATCCACTTTTATCTTCTTTTTTTTGCAGGATACATTGCAACTTTATACTCATTTTTTGATCTGATTATCCTTGCATATTACTCAGAGCCAGTGGGTAAATTGATCTCATTTGTTGGTATTAGCCATGAGAGTGGCATTACACTTATGCTAAGTCTTATGTTGATTGTGATCTTTTTGATCTATTTTAGATATGTATTTGGATTTTTTATGAGAAATTTTGAGCGTCAAGCTGATATTCATGTCTATAGTTATCTTCTTGATGCCTCTGCACTTATACGAACATTTTACAAAATTGCAGGTACAAATCGCCAAACTTGGGATAAGCCAAACTGGCACCATTACAGCATAAAAGAGCGGGTTGATTTTTTAAATTTATGTCAAATTAAGCCTGAATTTATAGAAAAGCACAATAGACGTGTAAAATCAATGGTTCAGATTTATCTGGTTGCACTTTTTATGGTGGGCTGTGTTGGCTACTATTTTAATTTTGGTGATGGAAAAGATACAATAAATGGGCTTCTTGCTGAAAAATTTTTAACTCAGCAGCTTAAAAGCTATCCACACAATATTGATACATTGATTTTAGCAGCAGATTACTATTACGATAAAGGGCGATTTGATAGGGCTATCTCCTACTACAACTTAGCAATTGAGCGTGAACCACAAAATAGCCACGCACTTAACAACCTTGCTTGGCTCCATGCCACATGCCCTGATCCTAAATTTCAAGATTATAAAAGAGCGTTATCACTTGCCAAAATGGCAGTAGATGTTGAAAAGATAGCTTTAGAGGAAAATAGAGTTGCTGCAATCTCATCTCACATTCTTGATACCTATGCAGAGGCATGCTTTGTAAATGGGCTATATAAAGAGGCTCTTAAAGCAGCACAAGAGGCTTTAAACAATGCTAAAGATAAACAAGATTACTACAAAGAGCAGATTGATCGTTTTAAAAATTTTTTAACAGAAGTTTAATTAAAGTTTACGCAAAGAGAAATCAAAAGCCCTTACGCTGTGAGTCAAAGCACCAACAGAGATATAATCAACTCCAGTTTCTGCAACCTCTTTTACCCGCTCAAGAGTCATGTTTCCAGATGCTTCTGCTGGGACTCTGCCGTTAATTAACTTTACAGCCTTTTTCATGGTCTCAATATCCATATTATCAAGCATAATTATATCAACATTTGAATCAAGAGCCTCTTTTACCTCATTTAAGTTTCTGGTCTCAACCTCAATTTTAAAGCGTTTTTGCCATTTAGATCGCACCATATCAACCGCTTTTGTTATGCTTCCAATTCCATCTATGTGGTTATCTTTTATCATAACCATATCGTAAAGACCCATTCTGTGGTTATTACCTCCTCCACATTTAACAGCATACTTTTGAAGCTCTCGCCAACCGGGAAGGGTTTTGCGTGTATCTAATATCTTTGTTTTGGTGTGAGATATTGCATCAATCCACCTTTTAACCTCAGTAGCGATGCCGCTTAAATGGGCGATAAAGTTTAGTGCTACCCGCTCGCTTTTAAGAAGTGTGTTTATCGCTCCCTCAATTTTGGCAACTCTTTTACCCTTTTTTATGAGATCACCATCTGCAAAATAGAAATCAATTTTAGATTTTGGCGATATTTGACCTGATTTTTCAAACCGCTGCTCTATGTAGTTAAATACGCAGATAAAAATATCAGCACCGCACAGCACACCATCTTGCTTTGCTACAAGCCAGTAGGTATCTATTTGGTTATTAACAAATAGTGCATCACTTGTGATGTCCCCAAAGCTCCCTAAATCTTCAATAAATGCCATTTCAAGCAATTTTCCAACCATCTTGCAACAATCTCCTTAACTATATCTATGAAATAGATGGGCTAACAAAATTGGTATCAAAACCTATAGCCCTTAAAATCTCAACCCCATCTTCCATATTAACCCCAATATCGCAAACTCCGTGAGAGTCGTCCCCAGTAACAACTCCTATTTTCATCTTTTTTGCCTCCAAAAGAATTGGAGCTGATATGTATGGCTCTTGTGCACCTTTCATAAGTGCCCTTAAATTAAAATCCATGATTAAATTTTGCTCTTTTATTAACTCTAAATTTCTTACGATTTTCTGCCAAATAGCTGGCTTTTTTAACCTTTTGGGGTAATCTTTATCAAAAATTCTTATCAGATCAAAGTGCCCAACAACAGCGGGTTCAATTGTTTTAATCATCTCATATTGAATATCAAAGTATTGGCAGTAGAGATTATCAATCCCGCCAACTCTATCTGCTACCATATCATACTGCTCCTTTGAATAATCAATGCAGATATTATCAACATGGTGAACAGAGCCAACCACATAATCTGGCTTAAAGTTTTGTATTGCATCAAGAATAAATTCTTTGTATCCATCATAAGTTTCAGTCTCAAAAGCGACAAAAAGTGTGATCTTATCTCTATATTTTTCTTGAAGCTCTCTGCATGTTTTAATGTAATTTGTAAATCTATTTTTAAGCTCGCCTACATCAAGATTTGCCTCTATCTCGTCTGGATAGCGTAACTCATTTGAAATTGGATAGATGTGCTCTGTAATTCCAACCCAATCAAAACCAAAATCAATATATTTTAAAATTATCTCTTCAAGCGTATCTTTTGCATGGCTGCAAAATTGTCCGCTGTGTCCTCCGTGAACTGAACTATATTTTGTGTGGCTCATAATTTTAAATGCCTCAAAATGTTGATAATTATAGCTTTTAAAGCCTTTGGATAATATACAAAAAAGTGGGGAGACGGCTTAAAGTTTTAAGTCTGTTAAACTCAAAAAGCACCTCACGGGAGGGTTTGTTAATTCTAAGGGGGGATAGATAGATAGTGCCTTTTGTCTTAGCTCTTAAAATCTTTTCTCGCACAAGCCGTAAAAAAGATGGATAGTGCCCTTTTGGGAGATTTTCGTCCATAATAAAATTTGCTGTTATCTCAATATTGCTAAAAAGCTCATTTAGCCTCTGCATCTCCATAAATGCCTCTTCAACCTGTTTTGATGTTATGGGTTTGCCAATCAGATCAAGGGTCTCTTGATCTGCTGACTCAAGACCAATATTTATGTAGGTTTGATAGGGCATACTGTTAAGAGATTTAAAAAGATCAAAATTGGCATTCATAAAAGAGTCAACGCTTCCAAACATAAATAGATTGCACCCTTTCATGTATGAGTTGTTAAACTCAAAAGAGCTGTATGCCTTATTTGCAGCATCAATTATGGTGTTATCTTTATTTAAAGGATTGGCTGTATTTAAAGCATCGTGATCGCCAAGAAAGATTGAGTTGTAGTTTATAATATCGTTTTTATAAATATCTTTTAGCCTTAAAATCTGCTCGTCTATCTCTTTTTTTTCTCTAATTGCAAAGGGTTTATCTGATTTTACTCTGCAAAATTTGCATTTATATAGACAACCATCTGATATTATTAGCGGAATTATGTCGTAGTCAACATGGCGTGCATCTGGTGGCATAACAGTAATTCTGCCCCCTGATGTCTTAAATAGAGATTTTGCTTTTTTCTCAAGATTTTCAGGGGTGTTTATCAGAGCATTTTCAAGAAACTCAATAAAATTAGAGCTATCTCTTTTCTGGTTGCCTGTAAGCTCTTTAACGCTCTGAAGCGATTTTTGGATAATCTCATACCAAGATCGAACTATTTTTAAAACAGATGGCTCATTAAGTGGTTTTCCGCCAATTAATGAGTTTGTGGGGTATGGAAGATTTGGAAGATAATACTCTCCAATAGATTCAAAAACCCCTGTATATCCGCCTGTTGAGTAGTATATCCAATCATTGCCCATTGAGCGTTTGAGCCACTCAGATGGCTGAATCCATGCTCTATCCTTACCCTTTGCCCTTATAATCTCGTGGTTTAGGTTAAATTGCAGTATTGCATCAGAGGTCTCAATTTCAGAGAATATGCCATACTTTAATGGAAAGCTGATCTTTGTGTATTTATCAGACCCTTGTCTGTTAAGGGTTATTTTGCAGTATGGGGTAAAGATAGAGGTTGTGGTTAGGTTCTTAAGCATTAATAAATATAGGTAACTCCTATTTTTTCTTATGGATTGGCAGAGTAAACCAGAAAATTGCCCCTTTGCCCATTTCGCTATTTAATCCAATTTTGCCCTCATGTGCCTCAACTGCCAATTTGCAAAATGTCATACCAAGACCAGATGAGTGGATACTCGCCTTTTTAGCAGATTGCACCTGAAAAAATTTATCAAACACCCTACTTTGATACTCTAACGGTATCCCTTTTCCATTATCTTCAACAAAAACATATAAATCTTCATCTCCTACAACCTCAACGCTTATGGTAATCTTGCCGCTATCTTTGTTGGTAAACTTTATGGCATTATCAATTAGATTTTGCAAAACACGCTGAATTAGCCCTGCATCTGCCAATATTGGTGGTAATAACGCTGTCTCATTAAGAGATTTAACTGTTATTTGTCGCCCCTTTTTTCGAGGCTCAACCATCTTTATTGCCTCTTTTATCAGGCTTATAATGTCAATATTTGATTGTTTTAACACCATTTTGCCATCTTCCATCTTACTAACATCAAGAAGAGTTGCAATCATGTTATCAATTTTTAATGTTGAATCTAAAGCTGAATTTATAAAGATATTGGCAGAAGGGGGAAGTAACTCATCAAGTGTAAGCTCAAGATTACCACGAATTGACATGATAGGAGATCGCATGTCATGGACTATCATGTGCACCAAACTATCACGCATCTGTTCAAGCTCTTGTAGTCTATTGTAAGCTTGCCGTAATTGACGTTTCTGTTTTACTATCTCCAAATGAGCCTTTACACGGGCAAGAACTTCCTCAAAGTGGAAGGGTTTAGTTACATAATCCACGCCACCTGAGTTAAATGCGCTTATTTTTTCTGTCGTCTCTGTCAAAGCACTTATAAAGATAACTGGAATCTCTTTGAGAGATTCAATAGATTTTAGCTGTTTACACACCTCAAATCCATCAATTTCAGGCATTATAATATCAAGAAGAATAAGATCAGGCGGATAGTTGTTTGTAGCGATCTTTAGTGCAGTTACACCATTAGGGCAGGTCAGCACCCTGTATCCTTCATTTGTAAGCATATTGTTCAAGAGTTTAAGATTTGCAGGCGTATCATCTACAACCATTATAGTTTCTTTATCATCTGTTGGATCTGTTTGAGAGCCAAACATTTTTTATATCCTTACAAGTTCTATGTATAAATATTAAAAAGAATGTCGTTTTCTAAATAGGTCTGCTCAAGTTTTTGCTGATGAATCTTTAGATCATCACCCATTCTGCTTGCTAACTCCTGAACAATATATTTGATAACACAGAGCATATTTGAGGTGTTTCCAATAAATGGGATTGAGTTCATAGGAACTACAAGAAAAAAATTTGCAAACTGAATAATTGGGGACATGGTGTTGTCTGTAATTAAAATCAGAGTGTGCCCCTCTCTTCGTATAAATTTGCCAAGTTTTATAAGCTCATTTGGGTATCTTGTTGTTGCAACCATTATTATAAGGCTCTTTTCTGGAGCATTTGCAATCTGATCAATAGATGTTGTGTCGCTACCTTTAACAATGGTTGTCCCTTTTCTGATGCGTGATAAAGACCAACCCATAAAGTAGGCAAATGTGTAGGATAGTCTTGAGCCTACAACATATACGTTTGGACTTTGCATTAGGTAATCTACAATCTCGTTGAGCTTTTTTAGATCAATAGATTCGTAAAGGTGCTGGAGATTGCTCATCTCTTCAAGCACTACATGGTTTAGCCGATTTATGTCAGGCTTTTGGATACCCTTTAGATCAGCACGATCAAGAAGGGTCAGACCAGTATCAAGAAAACTTTTAAGAGCCTGCTGAAATTCGCTATAGCCTCTATATCCACAGCTATCTATAAATCTGATAACAGTAGCTTCGCTTGTTTTACAGGTCTCTGCAAGCTCTTTTATGGTCATAAATACAGCTTTTGTTGGATTTTGCATGATGTAGTTACCAAGTATCTTTCCCTTTGGGGTTAACGAGTCAAGATGGCTGATAATATTGGTCATTACAGAGTGTGAATTTAATGTTGGATTTATTGTAGTTGAATTAGCCATTTTTTTAAAATTAAGATTTATTAAAGGGTTAGTCATAAATTAATACCTACTTTATAGGCATATTAGCAGAACTGTTTAGATACAGCAATAAGCCATCTTTTTTATGTAAAATAACAAAAAAGTAATTATATAATAATTAAAAAACCTTTTTGTTATTAAGGTTGTCTCATTCATTGAAATATTCTTAATTTTCGATCCTACTAAGCCATTATTAATTAATATTTTTAAAATTAAAATCTTTTTATATCAAAGTTTTATATTAAAAAAAAAATAATTTAATCTCATTTGAATTAGTTTGGTATTTTATATGCAAGGGGAGATTTTTCAATGAAAAGTTTAAACCCATGTAATTTTAAAAATTTAAAAGAAGATTAAGGAAGATTAAACCCAAACTAACTTAAATTAATGAAGGAGATTAAAAAAATGGAATTAACAACTACTAAATCTATCAACCCAAAATCTATGAAGAAAAAAATCTGCTCTTTTGTGGTTACGCTATTGATAGCACTTTTTTGGTTGGGCAATTTTGTACCAAATAGTTGTGCAGATGATGCTGCAACTGCACTTCAAACAGCTATTGCAACCTATCCTGAATCTCTATTTCAAGGCAAAACCCAAGATGAGATACGAAAAGAGCTTCCAACCTCTGGTGCATACAGAGATGAAATAACCCCAATTGAAGAGGAGATAGAGGTTACAGTAGATGGCAAACCTGTTAAAACATCAATTGTGCGATACCTTACCGATATGGAGATATTTCAATATAGAGGTGATATTTTGTGGACGTGCATTGCAGCCTTTTTAGTCTTTATTATGCAGGCTGGGTTTGCAATGGTGGAGTCTGGATTTACCAGAGCTAAAAATGCGGTCAATATAATGATGAAAAATATCATGGATTTTTGCATCGGCACAATCGCCTTTTTAGCCATAGGTTTTCATATTATGTTTGCTGGTCCTGACGAGTCGCTGTTTTTTCTTGGAAAAACAAGTGCAACTCAATGGGGATTTACCTTCTGGCTATTTCAATGCGTATTTGCAGCCACAACAGCTACAATCGTTTCTGGTGGTGTTGCAGAGAGGATTAAATTTACATCATATCTTGCATACAGCATAGTTATCTGTGGGTTTATTTACCCCACATTTGGCGGCTGGGCATGGGGCAGTCTTTTAGATGGCAATGGCTGGCTTGAGGGTGTGCTTGGAGTTGGTTTTTATGATTTTGCTGGCTCAACTGTTGTCCACTCAATTGGAGGCTGGCTCGCTTTGGCTGGCGCTATTGTTGTTGGTCCAAGAATTGGTAAATTCGATGCTAACGGTAACCCAAGGGCTATTCCAGGTCATAATCTTCCATTTGCAGTTATTGGTGGTTTTCTTCTCTGGTTGGGTTGGTTTGGATTTAACCCTGGTAGCACAACCACATTTGATGGCAACCTTGCCCGTATTGCTGTTATGACAAACATCGCTGCTGCTGCTGGAGGAATTGCTGCAATTACAACTGTCTGGTTAAAATTTAAAAAACCCGATGTTGGTATGACTGTAAATGGTTTTCTTGCTGGAATGGTTGCTATCTGCTCCGCAGTTGATGTTGTAAATGTTTGGGGTGCAATGATAATTGGAGCTGTTGCTGGAGTTCTTGTTATATACAGCGTTCTTTTTATTGAGCGAGTTCTTAAAGTTGATGATCCTGTGGGTTGTATCAGCCTTCATGGTGTGTGTGGTGCTTGGGGAACTCTCGCCTATGCCTTCTTTGGCGTTGAAACTTTTAGTTCCACAGTGCTTATGGCACAGCTAATTGGCATTGCTGTTGGATTTGCTTGGGCATTTGGTACTGGTATGGTTCTTTTTCTTGCCATTAAATACACTATGGGTATCAGAGCCAGCAAAGAGGAGGAGATCATAGGTTTGGATATTACCGAACATGGCAATGAAGCCTACTCTGGTTTTGTAAGTGATAGCCATTAAATAGAAATAAGGAGACTAAATTTATGTGTGCTATCGCAGGACTACTATTTAAACACGATTTAAGTAGAAACTTTAATATGACAACAGGTGAGGCATTAACAGAGATTTTAGATGCCACTTTGCACAGAGGACCTGACTCTGCTGGCTGGGCACTCTATAAAGAGCCTCTAAAAAAAGATAACCTAATTCGTATGCGTTTTCTTTTGACTGCAAAGGAGCTGACTCAAATTCAAAAACAAGAAGATGTTGAGGCTGAATCTAAAGTTGAGCGTGAAATAAAAAAGATTCGCAAACAGTTAGAATCTCTTAATGTAACTGTTATTGATGAGGCAGTTATAGGCTGCACACTTTCAGTTCACGCAAGCTATAAAGGGGATATTTTGCACCTTACACGCTCTTTTGAAAAGGAGATGCTACCAATCTCTATTGGAGAGAGCCTTGATATAATCAAAGATGTGGGGCACCCGCGTGAACTTGCACGCAAATATAGTATCAACAACTTTAATGGAAGTCATGGAATTGCACATATCCGTCTTGCCACAGAGTCTGGTGTCCGTCCTGATACTGCTCACCCTTTTTGGGCATGTGGATTTTCAGATATTGCCACAGTTCACAACGGACAGATAACAAACTACTGGATTATGAGGCGTAGATTAGAGCGAAAAGGTATGGCATTTCAGACACATAACGATACTGAACTTATTGCGGTCTATTTAGCCTATCAGATGAGCGTAGGTGCAGATTTAGAAGATGCTCTAAAAGCCTCTCTTGATGATTTAGATGGCACATTTTCATACCTTGTTGCAACTAAAGATTCAATTGGTTATGCAAAAGATAAACTTGCAGCCAAACCAATGGTCAAATATGAAAATGATGAGATGATAGTTATCTCCTCAGAAGAGGTTGGGATCAACCGCCTCTTTCCGGGAAAGGCTTTAGAGACCAACGAGCCAGCCCCTCTTAGTTATGGTTTTTGGAGGCGAAACTTGCATCAAATTAAAGATAAAAAAGGAGATGCGTGATGTCAGCAACAATCGAACCATCTACTTCAGTAATTGATCTATCTGTTATGCCAATAAAGACAGCAAATGAGGTTATACGCGGTTATGGTGCTGCTCACCAAGATATTGAGATCATAAACCCTGATGCCAAGCACTACATTGCTGTTGGACTTATTAACCCTGTAAATGTCTCTATTCATGGCTCTGCTGGCTACTTTTGCGGAGGGTTGAGCGATGGACCCTATATTGAGGTCAAAAATAATGTGAGCTGGGGTGTAGGCGATAACATGCTCTCTGGCACAATAGTTGTGGGCGGAAATGCTGGAGCTATTGCTGGTGAGGCTCTGCGAGGAGGCAACATAGTTATTAAGGGAAATATGGGCTCTCGTGCTGGTCAGGTTATGAAAAAGGGGACTTTGTGCTGTGTTGGCAACTCAAGTTTTATGGCTGGATATATGATGTATGGAGGCAGGATAATCATACTTGGAAACTCTGGCGAAAAGGTTGGGGAGAACATGGCAAGTGGAGAGATTTACGTTGGTGGTACAATTCAATCATTAGGTTCTGATGCAGTTGTGGTTGAGCCATCTGATAGTGATCTCAAATCTATTGATGAGTTTTTGAGAAATTTTGGCATCTCTTTTAATGGCAAATTTCAAAAGGTTGTCTGTGATGGAAAAGATTTAACTTACGGAAAACCAGAGCCTAATCTTAAACGTATCCCATTTACCAAATTTTCAGGAACAAATAGCAGTTGGTGGAACGAAAAAGTTCAAGAGGATATACGGGTTAAAAGTCAGATTGGTCGATACAGAGTTCGCGGATATGGCACTTCTCGTCATGTTCCCAATTTTAATGATATTGCATTTAAGCAAGATATCTCTTTTGACCTAAATGCCCCTGTTAATAACAGTAAGGTTGAGATGAGGACATTTATAGGCTCTCGAAATGGGGGCAAGGCTCTTGATTTAAGTATGCCTCTCTTGATAGCCCCAATGAGTCTTGGGGCGTTAAGCCCAAAGGTCAAGGTTGCTCTTGGGATTGCATCTACCTTATCTGGTATCTGCGAAAATACTGGGGAAGGTGGAATGTACTCAATTGAGCGGGCAGAGGCAAGGCAGCTTATTGCTCAGTGTCTATCAGGCAGACTTGGCTGGAATATTCACGATATGAGGCGATCTGATGCTCTTGAGCTTTACATCTCACAAGGTGCAAAGCCAGGGCTTGGGGGGCAGCTTATGGCAGCAAAACTTACAAAAGAGATTGCCGAGATGCGTGGCATTCCGCATGGAATGGACCTTCGCTCCCCCTCGAGACACCCTGATATTCTTGGCGGGGACGATCTTATTATGAAGGTGCTTGAACTTCGTGAAGCTGTTGGCTGGAGGCTGCCCGTGAGCCTTAAACTTGGTGGTGGAAGAACTCGTGATGACATAAAGATCGCCTATAAAGATGGGATCGATTTTGTCGAACTTGATGGGCTTCAGGGTGGAACTGGTGCTGGAAGCAGTGAGGTTATTGAGTATGTAGGCATTCCTACAATCTCTGCTTTGATGGAGGCAATTGATGGTCTTGATGAGATTGATGCTGGTGGAAAATTGCCAATTGTACTTATGGGGGGGATTCAAAGCGGGGTTGATGCTGCAAAATCTATCGCACTTGGGGCTACTGCTGTTGGCATTGGAACTTCAATGTTGATTGCTGCTGGTTGCACGGGCTGTATGCAGTGCAGCTCTGGCAAATGCCCTGTTGGTCTTACGACTCAGACTCCAGAGCTTGTTGATAGGTTTGATATTGATAGAGAGGCAATTAATATGCACCTCTATTTAGAGTCTTTTAGATGGCAGCTTGCAGCAATAACATCAGCTTTAGGGCACTCAAAAGTGCATGAGCTTTCTAAAGATGATTTAGTTGCACTAACCCCAGAGGCAGCAGCATTGACTCGCCTTCCATATAAGCCTGAATATAAAGAGTTTTCAAATAAAAATAGGGGGAAAAAATTATCAAACTCATCAGATTCAATGGCTGACTCCTCAAAAGATAGTGAGACTGGATCAGCAAATTTTCCAAAAAGCTCACGCGACATCATAAGACGCATGAGCAGAACAGCAGCAGATGATATTCAATCTCAATATCACATTTTAGATAGAGCACTGCAATCAAGAGATAACCCATTTTTGCCTGATAGACCAGCCCATCTTGACGATGTTGTATTTTTATCAGCAGCTTTGACCCGTTTGGTTATTGACCCATACAGAGAAGATTGTAGCACAAAGACAAAAATTACACGACAAGTTGAGATCACGCAAATAAAAAGAGCTAACCAATCTTTTTCGGCATCTCCTGCTGTTGAGATAGAGCAACCATTTTTATTTACAGGCTTTGATACAGCACCAGCTCACATTAAGCGTGCCCTTGCCCGAGCAGTTGCAACTTGCGGGTGTGGCTATGTTGGAAGGTTACCGCTTGTGGATAAAAATGAGATTAAAAGTGGTAGAAAATCTGTCTGGTTTCAACTTGTTATGGCTGAAGATACGCCATCTGTCGAGGCTGATGCTCTGATCTACATGACAAATTCAAATGATATGACAGGTTCTATCTGTGCTGATAAAAATGGTATCTGCAAAGAGGTTAATTTACAAAATCCTAAGAGGTTACACAGCAATCAATTGCTTGGATTGTGTGCTGATTCAAAAACTTTGCCCACAGTGTTGCCACATGCTCTAAATAAGGGTTTTGATATTTTGCTGATAGATACAACATCTGGAATAACAAAGCCTTGGGTTGAGCTAAAGAGCAACTTTGATCTTACAGTTATTCGTGATGCAATTTTTAGACTTCGCTCTATGAACATGGAAGAGGAGATATGCCTTATCAATTTTGGAGGGCTTCGATCTGGGACTGATGTTGCAAAATCATTGGCATTGAACTGTAACGCCGCTATCTTTGGAGTTGCAATGGCAATTGCCTTAGGTGGCACCGTTAATGGTAACACTATCGAATTTTTAACTGACTCTAACCAGAGTTTAGATGAAGAGAGTCTCTACAATGCTGCTGTCAACTGGATTAAAGGGAGTGCTCAAGAGGCTGCAATAATTGCAAGGTGTGCGGGTAAGACAAATGTCCACAACCTTGAGCCAGAGGATATGAGAGCAATATCTATCGCAACATCTGAAGCATTGGGCTTATCGTTGACATCAGGTGCTGTAAAACGTCAAAGATTTTAGTAAAGAAATCTAAATAAATATCTTAAATATAAGGAAAATATAGCCATGACAGCCATAGCAGTAATGAAATCGCATATTAAAGAAGATGATATAAAAGATATAGCAGATGCCAACAGAGTAATAGCAGAAAGCAGTAAAGATAAGGTTTTTGAGACTTTAAAGGGGCAAAAAGTTGAGTTTATATTGGCTCAATTTGTTGATATTCATGGCTCTCCAAGGGTCAAACAGGTGCCGCTTGATAGCTTTTACGACCTTGTTGAAAAGGGTGCTGGCTTTGCTGGCGGGGCTGTTTGGGGAATGGGAATGGGTCCTGAGAGCCACGATCTTATGGCAAGGACAGATATAACAACCTATAAGCAGCTTCCTTGGCAGCCAAATGTTGCTCTTGCAAGCTGTGATCTCTATGTTGATGGAGAGATTTGGCCCTTTTGCCCACGCAACAACTTAAAACGCATGTTAAATCTTATGGCTGATAGTTTTGGCTACACCCTTAATGGTGGATTTGAGCCTGAACATTTTCTTGTAACCTATGATGATAAAGGCAACATCAAGCCGTGGGATCCGCTTGCAATTGATATTCAGCCAAAGCCTTGCTACGATTTTAAAGGAATGTGTCAGAGCATGGATTATCTTCAAGATATAATGCGTTACGGCAACCAGATGGGTTTTGGGATATATCAGAGCGATCACGAAGATGCCAATGGTCAATATGAGATCAATTTTGATTGGACAAATGCAGTTCACGCATCTGATCGACTTGTCCATTTTCGTATGATGAGCGGTCAGATTGCCCAAAAATATGGTGCTATTGCAACATTTATGGCAAAGCCATTTGAAAACATGACAGGCTCAGGTGCGCATCTGCACTTTCACATTGCAGATGCCATAACTGGAAAAAATGCCTTTCCACTACCATCAACCGAAAAGGATTGGAAAGGGCTTGGGTTATCAAAAACAGCCATCTACTATATTGGCGGACTTTTAAAACATATTCGGGCAATTACAGCAATATCATCGCCAAACATAAACTGCTATCGTCGTATCCAGAGTGGTGAATTTGTTTACTCTTCAGCATCTGGTTACACATGGACACCATCATTTGCATCTTATGGAGACAACAACAGAACCCAGCTCTTTAGGTGCCCAGACTCCAACAGAGTTGAGGATAGATCACCATCTGCTATGGTTAATCCATATCTTCTGCTTGCTGTCAATATTGCTGCTGGCATGGACGGCATAAAAAACAAGATAGATCCGGGTGATGCAATTATGGGCAAAAATATTTGGAACTTTTCTGTAAAAGAGCGAAAAGAGATGGGAATGATCCTTCTGCCACAAAATCTTATGGAGGCTATTGAGGCTCTTGAGTCTGACGAGGTTATAAAAGCGGGTTTAGGTCCAATTGCTGATGAGTATATACGTCTTAAAAAAGCAGAGTGGGGTGCATTTATGAAGCATGTAACGCCGTGGGAGGTGAAACGCTCTTTGACTCTGCTTTGATAAAGTTTCAAATTGCTTAAATATCTCCAAAAATCTATACTCTCTATAATGCCGATGTAATGAATTATGTCGGCATTATAGTTTTTAGCATGACACATTTTAATTCAATGAGATATATCAGATGCAAATTTTATAAAAAAATAGCATCTGTGGGGGCGTAAACCACTATAAATAGTGGCTATCTCACTACCCAATAGATATGTAAAAGGTTACATCATGCGGGGTAATCTGTAAAAAAAAATTGCAAAAAGACTTGTCGCCAACCGTGAAACAGCGTATATAAAGAAAAAAAGATGAAGCCATCAGGAAAAAACAGACAATAATTTATTAAATGTGATTCAGCAAGGAGAAAAGAGTAATGGCAGATTTTAACGCAATGACAGAAGCATTGATTGCATGTGATGAGGACAAGGTTGTGCAGCTTGTGAATGCCGCTTTAACAGAAAATGTACCTGCATTTGATATTCTAAATAAGGGTCTTATTGCTGGCATGGATATTGTTGGCGAAAAGATGGAGAGCGGCGATATGTTTATTCCTGAAGTTCTGATGGCAGCTCAGGCAATGGGAAGTTGTGTAAAGATTCTTAAACCTCTTTTAAAAGAGGGGGAATCTGCAAGCAGTGGCACTGTGCTTATTGGAACTGTAAAGGGTGATCTTCATGATATTGGCAAAAATCTTGTTGCAATGATGATGGAGAGTGCTGGAATGACAGTTCACAATATTGGGGTTGATATTCCACCTGAAGAGTTTGTAAAGAGGATTCAAGAGACAAATGCTCAGATTGTCTGCCTATCTGCACTTTTGACAACAACAATGCCAATGATGAAAAAGACAATAGATGCAATCAAAGAGAGCGGTCTTAGAGATAAGGTAAAGATTATGGTTGGCGGTGCCCCTGTAACTCAGGCATTTTCTGACGAGATTGGTGCTGATGGCTTTGCTCCTGATGCTGGTTCAGCTTCAAAACTTGCAAAATCTCTTTTGAACTAATTTTTTTTGCTGTTAATTTTAAGGAGGCTTCATTAAATGTTTGAGGTAATTGGCGAAAGAATAAATACATCAAGAAAGGCTGTTCAAGCTGCGGTTGCTGACAGAGATGCTGATTATATTATAGATGATGTTAAAAAACAGCAAGATGCTGGTGCTCACTTTATTGATGTTAATGCTGGTGCTCGTATTGGACACGAATTTGAGGATATGAGGTGGCTAATTAATACTATCCAGCCTATTGCAACTGTTCCGCTCTGTCTTGATAGCCCTGACCCTGCTGTGCTTGAGATGGCATTTCAAATAGTTGCAAAGACCCCAATGATCAACTCTATCAGCCTTGAAAAAGAGCGATTTGATGCAATGATACCATTTTTGAATGGCAAAGATTGTAAAGTTATTGCACTTTGCATGGACGACTCTGGTATGCCATCATCATCTGACGATATTGTTAAAAGGGCTGTTAAGCTGGTTGAAGAGCTAAACAAAATCAACATAAAAACAGAAAATATTTACATTGACCCCCTTGTTCAGCCAATAAGCACAGATAGCAAAAAGGGTGTTATGGTGCTTGATGCTGTAAGGGCTATAAAGGCACAATTTAGTGATGTTCACATATCAGGAGGACTTTCAAATATCTCCTATGGTCTTCCCCAAAGAAAGATTATCAATCGAACTTTTGTTGCTTTGATGATGGCTGCTGGTATGGACTCTGCCATTATTGATCCACTTGATCAAAAGATAATGGCAACAATTAAGACTGCTGATATGCTGCTTGGCAATGATAACTTCTGCGGAAGGTATCTAAAAGGGGTTCGAGCTGGAGTTATAGAGAGCTAACATTAAAAAATTGCATAGACAACAATATTAAAGAAGCATAGGGGATTGACTCTTATGCTTCTTTTTTTTATTCTTTACTCTCACATCTAAAAATCAATGGTAATATTTTAAAGAGAACAAAAAGCTAAATTATGGATATTGCATCTTTGCTTGGTATTATTTCTGGAATTTCGCTCATTGTGAGTGCAATCTTTATTGGGGGCGATATTCACAACTTTATCAACATTCCAAGTATGATGATTGTAGGGGGCGGAACAGTTGCTACAACATTTTTAACATTTCAGTTCAAAGATGTGTACGCTGCATTTAAAGCTGCATATTTTGTCTTTTCAAAAGATAAAGAGGAGCCAAACGATGCAGTTGCAACCATGATTAGACTCTCCTACATCAGCAGAAGACAGGGGCTTTTTGAACTTGGAAAGATTGAGACAAAGTCTGGTTTTCTTAAAAAAGCGTGTGGGCTTATTGCTGATGGCTCTCCTGAAAATGTTATACGTGCAGCCCTTTTAACTGAGATTGAATCATTGAAGATGAGACACTACATTGTTCAAGATGTCTTTAGAAAGATGGGGCTATACTCCCCAGCATTTGGAATGCTTGGCACACTTATTGGTCTTGTTCAGATGTTAAGTAAACTCCAAGACCCATCAACAATAGGACCTTCAATGGCAGTTGCCCTTCTTACAACCTTTTACGGCTCTCTTTTATCAACAATGTTTTTTTTGCCAGTTGCAGGTAAACTAAAAGCCAGAACAATCATGGAGGTTATCAACCTTGAGATTATGTTAGAGGGTTCAATATCAATTCTTGAAAATAACAACCCTATAACAGTTTATGAGAAATTATCATCTTTTATACCTGAACGCTCAAGAAAACCCCTTACATCAATTGATCTAAAAGCAGATTTAAAAATGAATTTACGGGATAAATAATGAAAGAGACAAAAATATCTGACACTCTTATAAATAATGATGATGATTTTGACTGGTTAGTAACTTATGCTGACCTTGTTACTCTTCTTTTGGTCTTTTTTGTGCTTCTATACTCCATCTCATCAAATATTCAGACACGATTTATCTCTGCACTTCAAACCATAAAAAGTCAGATGGAGAACAACTCATTTTTTGCACAACATATTGATATGTTTGATTTTCCAGATTACAGGGATCAATTTATATCACTTGAGGAGGTAACTGGTTTAATATCAAGGCAGGACTCTTTGATAAGAGATGTCAACAGATTTATAACGCAGAACAACGATAATAACGATCTTACAACATTTGTCCGTATGGGAAAAATTATAATAAGGATTGATGGAAGTTATCTTTTTGAGCAGAGTTCAGCAGAGATAAACAAGGGGTTTATTCCAGTGCTATTAAGACTTTTGGATATTATGCGGGCGTATCCTGACTATATTTTGAATATAAAGGGGCATACTGACGATGAGCCAATATCTTCAACATCAAAATATGGATCAAATTGGGAGCTATCCTCAGCAAGAGCAACTGAGGTGCTAAAATATCTTATTAAAAACGGCGTAGAGCCAGAGCGTTTAACTGCAACAGGCTATGGCTCTACAATACCGCTTGTCTCTAACAGCTCTCCTGAAAATCGAGCTAAAAACAGAAGGGTTGAGTTTGTACTTGAAAAAGATGTTTATCAATAAGAGATGGCTATTTTTGGGCTGTTTTGCTAAGAGCATCAATTTGATCAATTACATCTTTTAGACCCTGTAAAAATGGTTTGTTAAATTTGGTCTTAAATTTTAGCTCACCAACCATTGAGTTGCCATCTTCTATTCCAGAAAATGTTGATAAGATGTAGTCAAGTGGCTCAACTATCTCTTTAAACTTAGGCTGTGTTATAATCTGTGCTTGAGGCTCAACAGAGATAAGCATTGGGGCAAAGTTTTTAAGAGCATACATAGCCTCTCCAACATCAAAAAAGAAGATTGATAAATCTTTTTGAAAAGAGCTTTTTAAAGCACTATCTGTAACTGATTTCATAAAGCCATTTTCTAACTCTGCTGACATCGCCTTTTCAAACATCGGCTTTCCAAGTGCAATTGTAAAGTCATCTCCTATAAATCCTGAATATACCTGCACAGGACCCGCTTGCACCATAAAAACCTCACTGCCGTTTACTGGAACTCTGTTTATCATGGCTTGCTCTTCAGGCGACAGTTTTGCAATCCCCTTTTCTATTGCAGCTTTCACTTTTGCAGGCTCTTTAAACTCTATGGTTACAAGTGTGTTTACATTTGCCATGTTGATACTCATCGCATCATAAATCCCTAAACCAATATTGTTGCCAATATTTTTGATTATATCATTTTCTACATCAATATCGTATTGAGCCTTTATGGTTGCAAACTCTTTATTTATCTCATTATCGCTATCAATAGCCTCTTTAAGTATCTTCCAGTAAGCCTGAAAATTCTCTACAACCCCAATCAGCAAAAGAGGATTCTCTTTAAGACCTAAAAGTGTATCTCTTTTTGGAGTTACGCTTTTAAATATGTTTAAAAGAGGAGAGTCAGGAGCAACATTAACAACAAAATTGGCTTTAAGATCAGGTGATTTTAAATCAGCACCAAGACCCATGCCTTGATAATCTTTTAGATAGTTAAGGCTCTTTAAATAGCTATCATCTTTAGAGTTGCCCTTTTTATCGCCATTAGAAGAAGATGAACCAGCATCAGATAGATACTTTATTGCCTCAGGATTAGAGTTAAATATCTTACCTAAGTTGAGATATAGAAAAATATCGTTTGATGGATTTACTTTATCAGCCACTTTGGTAAATATTGGCGATGCTGCAAGATTTGTTTTAGCTTTGCCAAGCTGTTCAAAAAAGACTTTTGCATCTTCATTAGGATTTGCACCGATTATTAGATAACCATTTTTGTTGACCATGTAGGTAGCCATTGGAGGTGTCTCTACTGGTGGAGTCGCATCACCTGTCGATGTTTCTATCTCATTCGCCTCTTTAGTTTGGGCTTGAGCTTGAGTTGATTGATCAGGTTGAGTTGCATCTTCTTCTGATGTATCTTTGCCTAATGCCTCATCTTCCAGGTCCTCAGGCTCGTTAGTCGCAATTTCAAATTGCCAGCTCCACAGCTCCCCTTGTTTTGTAAAATTGGCATCAGGATTATCGATCTCCACAATCTCCTTAATCGCTGCAACTGCTTTATCAACATCTTTTACAGGCAACAGAATCATAAAATTCATGTTTGGTTCATCTTTATCTGGGATAATCTTAAAATCAGAGATAGCTATACCAAATGGCTTTGAGCCATCAATACCTTTCTCTTCAAGCTCTTTTAAATTAAAAGGGTTAAATCCTAAGAGGTCTTTTATCTCGTTTAGATCATCTATCGGCTCTCCAAAGATAGATTCTTCTGTAACTGAAAAGTATTGGTAGAAATTCTTAGTAGAGGAGAATTTAATAACAAAATCGGTTGATTCTGGCAAAATTTTGATAGCCTCTCCAACATCTGTCATGGCAAAAGAGTTTGTAACAAAAATATTTATAAGAAGCATAACTGCTACAAACTGCGTAAAGATTATTTTTTTCATAGTCTCTCCAAAAAAGTTATAGGTTTTTAAAAAATAGGTTTAGTTAAAATCTTTGATTTATCTCAATTGATTTTAGCGAAATAGCTGTTTTTATATCAATTATATCTATTTTTTTGCTCTCAACAACAGCATAGGTGTAAAAAGGGGTTCTTGGGTCAGAGAGTGAGCCTGGGTTAAGAGATATAATTTTTTTGCCCTCACCATTTTGCTTGTGGCTCTCACTGCTTGGTGTAAGGCATATTTTCTCTTCAAGTGCAAAAACATGGGTGTGCCCCTGTATGACAAGATTGACATCTGAAGATAGCACATCAGGTGGAATCTGCCTTAAATATCTATCTCCATGGTGAAGAAATATTTTCCAATCCATGAAGCTAAATTTAAGTGTATCAACATAACCCGGAGAAAAAGAGTCTCTATCACAGTTGCCATAAACAAAGTAAAAAGGGTGAAAAAATTTAGATAGCTCTTCAAGTATCTTTTCAGGCTGATAATCAGCATAACCATAACGGGGATAACGTGTGCCAAAAAGGTCTCCTGCAACTGCGATAGAGTCATCTGGATTAAGAAGCTCTTTTAGAGTCAGCCATGTTGAGTAGCTTCCGTGCACATCTGCGGTTACAATAAGTCTCATTTAAAGTATCTCTTTTGTTATCTTTTACAAAATAGGGGAGGGCAGGTTGTATAAATAGGTATCATCTATCTTTAAGAAAGAGTGTATGATACTCATCTTCTGAAAAGTGTCTTTTTAAAAGGTTGTTAATTAGATTATAAATCTCTTCAAGCTCTAAACTATCAAGTCTTGGGATCAATGCCTTCATAAAGCTATCTTCAGAGAACTTTTGAAGATAAAACATTATGGTCTCTTCGTCAGTATCTCTATCCATACCAAAAGCACCAAAACCTTTATATTGGTGTAAAAAATTATGTGTACTATCTTTTGATGATAACATTAGTTTATGCATCTAATACTTCTCTCTACACGAATCAACTTGTGAAAATTTTAAAGTCAAGGTCTGGGAATTTCATTCTAATTGCTTTTATAACATCATAAATAGATAAAAATATCTCCACAAGTTCAGGATCAAAATGGTTTCCAGACTCTTTTTCCAGTACAGTAATAACATCTGATTCTTCCCATGCTGGTTTATAAACTCTTGCAGAAATAAGAGCATCATAAACATCTGCAAGGGCAACAATCCTTCCAGCAATAGGTATATCTTCGCCTTTAAGTCGTCTTGGATAGCCTTTTCCGTCCCACCTCTCATGGTGCGTGTAGGCAATATCGTATGAAAGTGCATCAAGATCAGAGACATTACCCTTAAATAGCTTTGCACCCTGATATGCGTGAGTCTTCATAATTTTGAACTCATCTTCGTTTAGCCTTGCTGGTTTTTTAAGAATAATGTCAGAAATAGCAACCTTGCCTACATCATGGAGCATTGCTGCAATTCTTAAAATATCTCTATAGTTTTTTATCTCTTTGTGTGTAAAATTACGCTTTTCTGCCCATTTTTGAAAAAGCTCTATCGAATATGATGCCACCCTATTGACATGAGAACCAGTCTCTTTTGGATCCCTAAGTTCTGCCATTTTAATCATTCGTAGAATCATCTCACGGGTCATTTTAGCTTTTTCAATAGCAGATGTGGCACTGCCTGCAAAAAAGCTCAAATATCGCTCATCAGAGGATTGAAAAGCAATAGGGTTGCCTTTGTCATCTTTGGCATTGATTATCTGCATCACACCTATAACATGCCCCCTTGTTGTTACAAGAGGAATCGTCATCATGGATTTGGTGTTGTATCCTGATATTTTATCAAAACTTCTGTTAAATGAGTATGGCACATTATCATCTATATATTCAACATCGTCGATCTTAAGAGTTTTACCTTTTAGTGCAACATAACCAGCAATTGATGTCTCATTAATGGGGATTGCAAAGTTTGAGTATATCTGTTTATTGTTAAGAGGGTCTCTTTTTTTTAAAGTGTCATTTTGGACGTAGCTAAAGTTGAGCATTCTGTTTTCAATGAGAAAAATAGAGCCAGCATCAGCATTTGTAAGCCTTCGTGTCTCATATAAAATAGCATCAAGAAGAGAATCAATGTCCTTTATATGATTTAGCTCATCGTTGATTTTTAACAGCTCTGTTAATCTGTCATCAGTATCGCACGCTAATATATCCAAATCTTTCTCTCCTCTTTTTTTGCCTTTACCTTAAATTAACCATTTCCCCCCTTAGGCAAATTTTATGGTTGACAAGAGCTCTTAAAGTTATACAAACATTGAGCGTAAAACTTAAAAGTAATTTTTAGTTTAAAGATTAGTTCAGATAATTTTGGAAATCAACTCAAAAAAGATAAAAAAAGATAAAATCTTAGAGGATTTAAATTTTGATAGCGATCAACACAAAATATCAAACAGATTTTAACCAAAATAGTTGCAAAAATAACCTGAAATTTGAGTTTAAATTTTTTATCTCAAAAGATAACCGTAATATTCGTTGGGGATACATACCAGCAGTGGTAGGCGAGGGTGATTTTAAAAAAAGGGGGATAATCCTTCTTTTAAACGGCAGAACTGAGTTTATGGAGAAATATAATAGCATAGCATCAAAGCTCGCATCAATGGGCTATGATGTTATGAGCTTGGATTGGAGAGGGCAGGGGCTATCTGTCCGAGAGCTTTTAAATCGCGACAATGGCTATGTTAAAGATTTTAATCTATACATCAGTGATCTTGAGCTTTTTTATAATCTCCATGTGTTACCGCACGCTCTCTGCTCTAAATTACCAATAACAATAGTTGCCCACTCAATGGGCGGGCATATTGCACTAAGATTTTTATCTGAACATTCAAAATCAAGGAGTTTTGAGGCAGATATTAAAAATGCTATCCTTATCTCTCCAATGATCGATATTATCACATCACCCATCAAGCAAAATTTTGCAAATAGCTTTACAGATTGGGCTTCAAGGCAGCTTGCAGATTTAGCCATAAGATTTGGATTTGATAGAGCCTATATTCCTGGTGGAAAAGATTACTCAATTAAAGATGTTAAGTTCAAAGATAACCCTTTAACCAATGATTGGGATAACTTTTGGTTAGAGCACAAAGAGATAGCAAAAAATCGAGACCTTGCACTTGGAGGGGTAACATGGGGCTGGCTAAAGGCTGCATTTGACTCTATCTCTATTTTAAACGATAAGAGATATTTAGCTTCAATCAAAACTCCAGTATGGATTTTTAGTGCAAAAGAAGATAGCGTGGTGTCAAATAAAGCACAAAAAAGAGCTTGCAAGATTATTCCAAATGGGGAATTTATCTCAATTAAAAAAGCAAAACATGAGATTTTATTTGAAACTGATGAGGTTATAAAGGGGCTTTGGAAAAAGATAAACTCTATTATTTTGGGGTGATTGTAAGGTAAGAGGGGCACGGATTTTATGCCCCTCTACCTAAATAAAACTTCTTAAATTGATTTTACAGTTAAAACAGGGCAGTGAGATTCTAAAATGATATACTGAGCATTAGAGCCAAATACCAATTTTCCAACTTTTGACTCCTTTCTCATGCCATAGATAATCTCATCAACCTCTTTTTCTTTTGCAAAGCGGACAATATCTTCTCCAGCGGCTATTCCGCGAATCAGAACATGCACCTCACACTTAACACCTTCTTGCTCAAAGGCATCTTTGTGGTAATTAAGTTTTTTTTCAACCTCAACTATCTCCTCTTGTGGTGCATCTGTATCACACGTTTTTACAAGAAAGATATAAGCCCCTAACTGCTTTGCCCTTTTAAGAGCTAAATCCATAACAGTTGAGGTTCTAACTTCATTGTCATAGCTAACTAAAATTTTCATCGCCTTTTACTCTCCTTCATAAAGTTTTAATTTTATTTAAATTACGAAACAGAGGATATTTCCCATTTATGTTGTTAAATGTCAAGCATTGAAGAGGTTAAACTGTCCCCTCATCAACAATCTCAGCAATATCTTTGACTGGAATTTGGCGATCTGTCTCCATAATTCCATCATTTAGCATGGTAATACAAAATGGACATGCAGCACAGACCATTGATGCACCAGTTGAAACAGCCTCTTTTGCTCTGACGTTGTTGATCCTCTGACCAATTGTCTCCTCCATAAACATTCTTGCCCCACCAGCACCGCAGCACATTGCCTTTGACATATTTCTATCCATCTCAATAAGCTTGCCGCTATTTATCTCTGTTAGGATTTTTCTTGGAGCTGTGTAGATGTTGTTCCATCGACCAAGATAACATGAGTCATGCAGGGTAATATCGCCAAAATTTTTATCTTGTGAGACCAGTTTCCCCTCTTTTAGAAGCTCCAAAATATACTCAGTATGGTGAATAACTTTAAACTTTGCCCCAAATTGTGGATACTCATTTTTAATAACATTGTAACAATGAGGACAGCCAGTCAAGATCATAGATGGTTTATACTGGTTAAAAATCTCAACATTTTGTTGAATCAGCATCTGGGCAAGATACTCATTTCCAGCACGCCTTGCCATATCACCATTACAGCTCTCTTCAGGTCCAAGTATTGCAAAATCGACTCCAGCTTTTTGGAGCACCCTTGCAGTTGCTTGAGAAATCTTTTTGCCTCTATCGTCAAATGAGCCAGCACACCCAACAAAATAGAGCACCTTTGCATCTGGCTTATCCATCATCAAGGGCACATTCATGCCTTTGCACCAATCTGCCCTTGTATCTGAGCTAAATCCCCATGGATTTGATTGATTCTCAAGGTTGCTAAAGGTCTCTTGAATTTCTGGGGGAAATGCAGCCTCCATCAAAACCTGATTTTTTCGTATCTCAAAGATAAAATCAAGGTGCTCATTGTTTACAGGGCAGACATCTTCGCATGAACGGCATGTTGTGCATGACCATAAAACATCGTGAGTGATTTCAGAGCCTTCTCGCATAATTGGCAAAATTGAATCTCTATTTTTGCTTGGCTCAGGCAAAGATGCCATAGTTAAAAGTGCGTCAGCCTGATCAAAAAGATCGATCTTAAAGTCGTGAATGATCTTTTTAGGTGAAAGAGGTTTGCCCGTATTTGCTGCTGGACAAAGCTCTTCGCATCGACCGCACTCTGTGCAGGCATAGAGATTTAAAACATTGTGCCAGTTAAATTCACTCACTTTGGCAAGTCCAAAAGATGAAGCCTCTTCGTTCTCAATATCGGTCTTTTGTATAGCCTTTTCAAACTCAAGCCGTTTAAAAAAGACATTTGGGGCAGCAGCCAAAAGGTGCAGATGTTTTGAACCTGGAATATAGATAAGAAAACCTAAAATTGTGCCTATGTGTATGTAGTAAAAAATTTCATACATAAATGTAAGCCAGCCGCTTGACCAGCTATTTAAATTAAGAAAAGATGCCAAAATACCTGATATTGGAAAAAAAACAGAAATTTGTACAGTGGTAACGCTTTGAATTGCATTGATAAAATGAAATGAGATAACAATCACGCAGGTAAACATAATTATAAGATTGGCATCTCTTCCCATTGTCAGATATGGCGGTTTTACAACAAGCCTTCTGTAAAGGGCATAACCAAAGCCAATTAGAACAAAAAAGGCAAAAATATCAGCTAAAAATAGATATTTGCTATATATAAATGGCATTATGTGAAGTAGATCAAAAGATGGAAAGACCCCTCTTATCATAAGCTCTAATGAGTGAATCTGGATCGCTAAAAAGCCAAAAAAGATCAATGTGTGGGAAATACCCGGCAATTTTTTACGCCTAACATTAGATTGCCCAAGAACATCAGTGAAAAGAACATTTATACGCTCTTTAATTCTGTTAAATGGTGATGGCTCAACTTTGCCCTCAACTGCCATCATAATTGAGTATAATCTTTTAAGTTTAATAAAAAATAGCCGAAATGCTGCAACAATAGCCGTCAACATTACCAATGATTTAAGAATAAGATAAAATTGCATCAATATTTCTCCTTGAATTTTAGGTGAAACCTTAAAAAATCGTTAGAATAGAAAAACCCTCTGAAAAGATTAAATATTTCAGAGGGTTTTATTAATAAAATATCCTGATTTTTATTTCAATGCTTTTGTCAAAGCTGGAATAACCTCTAAGAGATTGTTGCTAAATTTGGTAAATTATGGTTGTTTTTCTAAGTTAAAATGCAATATACTCTCTCTAAACTGTATGAAAGTTGCTGTTAAATAGATTTTGCGTATAGAGATTATAGATACAGATAAAACCAAAATATCGTAGATAAAAAATTGTGTAACGATTAGGAGAGATAAAAAAATGAATCGTAAAATTCTTTATTTAAGTCAAGAAGATGTTAGAAATGTTGGTCTTTCAATGGCTGAGATTATAGATGCTGTTGAGAGAGGATTTGTCGAAATGGCTAATGGCAGGGTGGAGATGCCACCTAAGCCCGGAATCCATCCTGGTCAGGGTGGCGATAATTTTATCCATGCCATGCCCGCATATATTCCAGCAATGAAATCTGCTGGCATCAAATGGGTTAGTGGTTATCCTGAAAACCCGCAAAAAGGGCTTCCGTATATCATGGGTCTTGTGATTCTTAATGATGCGACAACAGGAATCCCTTTATCTATTATGGATTGCAGTTGGATAACTGGTATGAGAACCGCTGCTGCCTCTGCTGTTTCAGCAAAGTATCTTGCAAGAAAAGAGTCTTCAACAATTGGTATTCTTGCTTGTGGTTTTCAGGGGCATACCAATCTTGAGTCAATGAGTGTAATATTTCCCTTAAAAAAAGTTATAGCTTTTGATCCAAATAAGGAAAATAGAGAAAAATTTGCAAAATTTGCATCAAACAAACTTGGTCTTCAAACAGAGATTGTTGATGACCCAAAAAAAGCAGTTACAGGGTGTGATATTGTAGTTACATCAGGACCTATTTTAAAAGTGCCACATGAGACTATAAAAGCTGGTTGGTTAGATGAAGGCACTTTTATCTCCTGCGTGGATTTTGACTCTTATTTCTCAAGAGATGCTTTAAAGGAGGCATCAAAATGGACAACAGACAATCTTGAACAATACAACCACTACAAAGATACAGTTGGCTATTTTAAGAGCTGTCCAGAGGTTTATGCTGAACTTGGAGAGCTTGTAACAGGTAAAAAAGTTGGGCGTGAAAACGATAAAGAGAAAAACTTTGCAGCAAATTTAGGACTTGCAATGGAAGATATGGCTGTTGCACCTTTGATCTTTAAAAAGGCTTTGGAAAAGGGTATTGGAGTTTGGTTGCCAATGTAGTTATGTAGCATAATCATTGCACCCTCAATAACGTGCTCAAGCTTATCAATAGATGACATTTCGCTATTGTAATAGAGAATAGCCCCGTCAGCTCTCATAACATTATAATCTCACATTTTATTGTTGGTTTAGCTCTTTTGTCTCTCTTTTTGAAGCTCTTTAGTTAATTGTGGTACAATTTCAAATAGATCAGCCTCAACAAAGTAGTCGCAGTTTGACATTATGGCAGCATTAATATTTTCATTTATGGCGATTATCATGCCAGACATCTTCATACCAGCAAAATGTTGAATAGAGCCAGAAATCCCACAAGCAATATAGACTTTAGGGCTTACCTTTTCGCCAGTCTGCCCAACCTGCATACGATAAGGAACCCAGCCAAGATCAACAGCTACGCGAGAAGCTCCAACAGTAGTTGATGATATGCCAAAATTTTCAATTGAATTGGCACACTCATTCAATATTTTAAAATTTTCGCCACTTTTCATGGCTCTGCCACCAGAGATTATAACATCTGCAGCAACAAGATCATTGCCTGATAGATCACCTTGTCTGCTCTCAATAAGTTTTATGTTGCTTTGCTCGGCATATCTATTTTTAGCGACAAATTTTTCTACAGTTATATTAGATAATTGCTCTTGGCTCAGATCAATTTTAGAAGATGGCTCAATAACATTTGGACGAATTCCAAATAGACGAATATCTCCAGTAACCTTTACAGTTGCGATGGTTTTTCCTGAGTAGAGTGATGTTTTTGCAAGATCAAAATCAAGATTAGAATCACTATTAAAGCTACTTTCAAAGCCTTTAACAACATCAAGACAATCCATAACCAGCGGTGCTTCAAGCTCTGCTGCAACTCGTGGTAAAATCTCTTTTCCCATTGGAGTTGTAAGACCAAAAATAGATGAAATTTCGTAATCTTTTATAGCCTGTACAACTGCATCTGAGAATAAAATTGGATTAAAACTTTTTTCGTATTTTTCGTTATTTTCGTGGTTATCAGAATCAATGCAAATATCAACAATATGCTCAATTCCATAGCTGCCAAGCTCTTTTTTAAATATTTCGCCACTTTGGTTAATAATAAATGCGTAAAGTGTGTTATCGCCTTTTGAGGCACACGCTATCATGCCAAAGTTGGCATCTTTTATAACTCCATTTTTAGTCTCAATAATTACAGCTCTTTTTTTCATCAATTCCCCACCTACCACCCTAAATCTATTTAAATAACTTTTGCCTCTTCTTTTAATATCTTTACAATCTCTTTAGCGATCTCTGAGGAGCTGCCCTTTATCTCTTTTGGAATACGTTTTTCAGCAAACATCTCAAGTTTTATTATCTCTGTTTTTGAAGATGGTTGGCTCTGATTTTCTATTTTTACCAAATCATCAAACCCTACAATTTTAATTTCACGCTTTCTTGCCTTTACAACATCAGGAAAAGTTGGATAGATTGGGGTATTAAGACCTCTTCCAGCACCAAGCACGCAAGGGAGTGTAATGTCGTAAATATCTCTTCCCCCAGCTTCAGTAAGAGCCTCAACAACAACTCGCCTGTTTGCCAAAAGATCGCTATCAGGGGTAAATTTAACTATGTTATTGACAACTGGAAAGCCAAAATAGAGACCTAAACGGAACATTGTCTGCATTCCAACCATGTCGATGGACTCTCTACCAGTAAATATAATATCAGGGTTGCCATCTTGCTCAATAGCAGCTTTTAGAGCTTTAGCTGTTGAGATGCTATCTTGCGGCAAATCGCTTTTAATTAAAATTCCTCTATCTGCACCCATCTCCATTGCAGATCGCACAGTTTTTGTAGCATCATTGTTGCCAACAGATATGGCAATGACCTCAATCTGATTTGAAGAGCTATGCCCTTGCAGAAGCGATTTTTTAAGTTTAACAGCCTCTGTAACTGCATATTCATCGTAAGGGTTTAAAAGAAATGTGATCTTTTCGTCAATCTGATTGTCACCTCGCACAACAATAGTTGCTGCAGAATCTGGCACATGCTTTACACAGACAAAGATTTTCATAATCTTAAGAAATATCCTTATGGATAATTGCTCCACCCCCATTATAATTAACCAAATAGGAAAATCTAATTGGGGCAGAGCTAAATTTTTAAAGTTTAACCATTTACAGAGAAACTTGAATTTTTGTTAATCTCTCTTTTGCGTGAAAAGAAACCAACATTCATAACACGACCAGTATATTGATACTTAAACTGGAACGGTGTTTTGTCGTGATCAAGCCCCTGTTTTTCGCAGGCATTGATAAGCTCTGCCATCATTCTGCCAACAACTGGGGCGTTTTTATACTGATTTCCGCTTGTTCCAACTGCCATGTAAAAGCCACCAAGATCAGATTTATCGTATATTGGAATCCAATCATCAGAGCAGTCATAGAGATCA